>JBGVAW010000045.1:0-9927 GCA_045224955.1 Candidatus Cryptobacteroides sp. | reverse complement strand
ACCTCCTTAATATATACGCCTTTCATTGAAGAAAGTTTCAAATCCTCGGCAATTTTGCTGTCAATTTCCTGCATTAAAATACCAAGTACCGCTCTCTTTACAGAACCAAACTCCATAATATCGCCGATGATCTTCTTTACCATATTGGAAGGAATAGCGAAGGAATAACCGCTGTAAGAGCCTGTCTGGGAAACAATGGCAGTGTTTATGCCCACAAGTTCACCCTTCTCGTTTACAAGAGCGCCGCCTGAGTTGCCGGGATTTACGGCAGCATCGGTCTGGATGAAAGATTCAATCTTGAGTTCGCGGCTGTTATGCTGCATCTGACGGCCTTTCGCGCTTACGATACCGGCCGTGATAGTTGACCTGAGGTCGTATGGACTGCCGATTGCCAAAACCCACTGGCCAAGACGGAGCTGGTCTGAATCGCCGAAGGGAATGGTGGGAAGATTGTCGGCCTCTATCTTAAGGAGGGCCACGTCAGTAGCAGAATCGGTACCGATTACGGTAGCCTCGTAAACCTTGTTGTTATTGAGGGTTATCTCTACCTTGTCTGCATTCTCTACAACGTGGTTGTTGGTAACGATGTAGCCATCCTTGCGGATGATTACGCCTGAACCGCTGGCCTGACGGGCCTGTGACTGGCCTCCACCCTCGTCGCCAAAGAAAAAGCGGAAGAATGGATCCATCATCGAATTGTCGTTGTAACGGGTCTTGAGGGTTACTTTAACGTAAACAACCGCATCGACCGACGCTTCTGCGGCATATGTAAAATCAGGGTATTCAGAGGCTCCAAGATTTACCGTCCTATATATGGGAGCGACTGAATCTGCAGAAAATTCCGAATTACCGGATATCTGAGAGTTGTTTGTCCTGTTAGAAAGGGATACAATCGAAAGCGTGGTTATGGCAGCTGCCACAACGGATAAAAAAACTGTCAATACATTCTTCTTCATAACTGCTCTATGTTTTTCTATTGTTTTGTCATACTTTGCTCTAAATGAGCCGCGGGGTTGAAAGTCAAACTCTGTGCCAAAATGGATTTTGCTATTTTTATTTTTATTTCTTACCTTTGTTTGTTAAGACGAAACGATGTTTGAAATATAAAAAAACAAGATATTATGAAATTTTCAGTTTCCAGCACGGACCTTTTGAGGGCCATCCTTACAGTACAGAAAGCAATCCCTGCCAAATCGACAGAGGCAATTCTTGATGACTATCTCTTTGAGCTTAAAGGAGACAATTTGGAGATTACCGCATCCGATATGGAGCTAACCCTCAAGACAGATCTTAAGGTTGCAGACGTAGAGGAAGCAGGCAGCATCGCAGTACCTGCGCGCCAGCTCACAGACCTCCTTAAGGAGCTTCCGGATCAGCCGCTGGAGATCAACACAATTTCAGAATACTCCTTCGAGTGCAGATGGAACAGCGGTGTATCAACCCTTCCTTTCTTCAATCCGGAAGATTATCCCAAGTTCCAGACACCCGGAGAAAACGCAGTTACAATAGAAGCATCGGCCCATACATTTATAGACGGCATCGGCAATACGGTATATGCTTCTTCCGACGAGGAGACCCGTCCCATAATGAACAGTATCTATTTCGATATCAAACCGGATACTACTGTTTTGGTTGCATCTGACCTCCAGAAACTTATCTGCTACACGGCCAATGACATCAAGGCTCCCAAGGAATCATCGTTCATTCTTAACAAACGTCACGCAAACGTACTCAAGGCCATCCTTAACAAGGAGGACGAGACTGTAAAGATTACCTTCGACGAGAAGATTGCCCTTGTAAAATTCGGCAACTCCACAATGATCAGCTGCCTTGTAGTGGGCAAATATCCTGATTACACCACAATCATCCCCAAGAACAACTCCAACATCCTCAATATCAACAGGACAAGACTTCTTAACACTGTTAAGCGTATCGCCGTCTGCTCCCCTAAGGGTTCCAACCATATCAAGTTCGACCTTACCCAGGGCAGCCTGGAGATTTCCGCTCAGGATGTAGGCTACGAGATTGCAGCCCACGAGAAAATTGAGTGCTCCTACAACGGAGATGATTTGACAATTGGATTCAAGTCCACTCACGTAACCGATATCCTAAGCAACCTTGACTGCGAAGACGTAGTAATGAAGTTTGCAGACAAGAGGCGTTCAGTTCTCATCCTCCCTTCAGAGGCTGAGGCTCAGGATGTTAAGGTATTCGGCATTGTAATGCCTATAATGGTTCGCTAAGTAATTTCTTCTATGGAACTTTCCCTTGAAAGGCCGCTGCTGTTTTTTGACATAGAGAGCACCGGTCTTAGTATAACTGCCGACAGTATTGCAGAACTTTGCTTTGTAAAGGTATTTCCGGGCGGCGAGCAGCGCATCAAGACCTGGAGAATGAAGCCGTGGGATTATGAGAACTCCTGCCAGAGACCTGTAAATCCGGCAGCCAGCGCGGTAAACGGCCTTACGGACGATATGCTTAAGGACTGCCCCCGCTTCCAGGACCTTGTAGATGAAATCCTACCCTACATAGAAGACAGCGACCTTGCAGGCTTCAACTCTGCCAAATTCGACCTTCCCCTGCTTGCAGAGGAGTTCGAGAGGGTCCGCCACTATCTTGGCCGCGACATCAGCATAGACCTTCACAGCAAGAAGATGGTAGATGTCCAGACCATCTACCACACTATGGAGCCCAGGAACCTTAGGAGCGCCTACCGCTTCTATTGCGGCGGAGAGGACTTCGAGAACGCCCATACGGCAGAGGCCGACACGGTTGCTACCCTGGAGGTACTTAAGGGCCAGCTGGACAAGTATCCGGAGACTCTCAAAAATGACGTAAACTTCCTGTCCGGCTTTGGCGGAAGGCCAAAGTTCATAGATTACGCCGGACGTCTTGCAAACGGCGAGAACGGAGAAGCCATAATTACCTTCGGCAAACACAAGGGCAAGACAGCGCGCGAGGTATGGCAGACAGAGCCTTCCTATTTTTCGTGGATTTCCCAGGGCGAATTTGCAATGGACACCAAAAGGCAGTTCGAACTTCTTGCAAAGAAGTACTCCGACGAGCGCCGCACCCAGAAGGCAGAAGCCGCAAAGCCTCTTCAAGGAAAAGATTTTGACAATGCAGCAGACCTTCTAATCCGTCACTTCGGAGGGAAATGAAGCTGATTGTTCTTACAGCGGACGGCTTTTCTCTGGCCAGGCCGGACACTTCCTGGAACAGGAAGAATTCTGATTTCTACGTTCCTGATAATGTTCAGGAGCTCTACTGGGCTCCTGTAGCTTATTCTATGGTAGAGAGACCGGGAAAGTGCATTGCGCAGAGATTTGCGGGGCGATACCTGGGCACTACCGGCTTTGGGGTGCTGCTCTATGTAGGAGGAGTAGATTCTCCCGGGGCTTTTGCACAGGCCGGATGCTACGACAATTCATCCGTCATTCCTGTTCCACTGCCGGAACGGTCAGCGCCCAAGGAGAAGGTAAGTTTTTATGTCGATGGTAACGAGGAGTTTACAACTCCCATCCCCACACCCGGGTTTTTGGCCGATGCTGCAGAAAAAACCAGCCGCAGTATTTTATTCCGCAACGGAGACATCCTTCTGGTAGAACTCGCCAGCCCCCAGCCTCTATTTACTGATATGTCATTTCGAGCGAAGCCCGAAGAGCGAAGTCGAGAAATCTCTATCATAGCCCTCCCGGACGGCATCCCCCACGCTCCCGCGATAGTGGACATTAAAATAATCCTATAATTTAAAGTCAGGGCCAGCTGCCCTTCGATCCGGTACGCCCCTTCGGGGCTATCCCACCACCGACCTTACGGTCGGCGGTCCCCCCACTCACGAAGCCGTGGGCGGCACGCCTCTCGAAGGGCAGCTGGCCCTGACTAAACTTATAAATTACTGAACTTCAATGTAATAATTGAGTACTTGATTGGAGACAGTAGAATCTGAAGAAGATTTAAAGATAGTTATAAGGTCCTGAAGGATAAGGTCCGGACGCAGGCAGCCGCTCTCCCAGAAATCATTTCCTCCGCCCTCAGTAGAGCGCCTTGTATTGTTGTACACCTTATCTGCCTTAAAAGACGCAAAGACAGGATTTGCCCGGCGAAGATCATCCCTGGTGCGGCACCAGCCCACATTAAGCCAGAAATCCGCCTGGCCGGAAAGCACGAAGGCCTCCTCTATGGAAACCACGCTTGAAGAAGTCTCTCCCTCTTTTGCTCCCAGCACCCTGCCGCCTGCATCACTCACAAGGCGGGACATATAACTATCGGCCCCGGGAATATACCATAAATCCCCGTAGGGGATGTTCATCAGCACGCCCACCGGGTCAGAAGCGCTAACGGTCAATGAGTTGTACCTGTCCCTTACGAAGGTAAATATGGAATCCGCGGCATCGGGCCGGCCTGTCATAAGGCCGAAGGCCTTGATGTATTCCACCCTTGCAAGGGGATGATTCTCCATAAACTCGTATAACGGGAAAACCCTTATGCCAAGGGATTCAAGCCTGTGGACAAATGGCGATGGAGCAGAAGAAACATTATAATATACGACAAGGTCCGGTTTTAACGAAACGATGGTTTCGTAGTCCGGCGCCTGATCATATCCAATGTCCTTCACCTCACCGGCGGCAATGCGCGGCTTAAGGGCTTCGCTGGAAATAAATCCTGTACCGGAAACGGCGCAAATAACGGAATCACAGCCCAGCGCATCCAAGAAGGCAACGTGGGATGTGGACATACATACGATGCGGCCCAAGGGCCTGTCGACAATCAAAGTATCGGACAACTGGGAATAAGGGGAAAAACTGATTACCCTCCCCTCTTCTATCCTGAGCAACGAAGCATATTCCAGGTTGGACTGGGCAACGCCGGCAGGCCCGCTGCAGGAAACCATCGGCCCAAAAAAGAAAAAAGCCGCCGTAAGGCAGGCTGTCAGAATTTGCCTATGCATAAGCAATACAAAAAAGATGCGTATATTTGCGCTACTTTGAGCCGCGAACGGGACTCGAACCCGCGACCTGCTCATTACGAATGAGCTGCTCTACCAACTGAGCTAAAGCGGCTTTTGGGACTGCAAATATAGATATTTTTTGGATAATACAAAAATGGAAGTCGATGTTCTGATTATCGGAGGAGGAGCTGCCGGACTTATGGCCGCCTATGGTGCGGCGCAGGTTTTCGAACAGGAAAACAGCGGGCAGAAAACCGTAGTTTTGGAAAAGATGCCGCGCCCAGCCAGAAAGATAATGATAACCGGAAAGGGCAGATGCAACTTTACCAACGTAAAGAATTGGAACGACTTCTCTCCCCATATCTGCACAGACCGCAACTTCCTGCACAAGGCCTTCTTCAACCTTAATCCGGAGAAGGTAGTCGAGTTCTTTTCTGCCCAGGGAGTAGAGTCCGTAATTGAAAGGGGCGACAGGGCCTATCCCGCCTCCTACAAGGCCTCGGACATAGTAGATGCGCTGGAAAGTGCTGCAACAAACTCAGGAGCCGCCATCGAATGTGAAAAACAGGTAAGACAGGTCTCCCACGACGAGGACGGATACAAGGTAGAATGTGCCGATGGTTCCGTTTACCTTGCCAAAAGCCTCGTCATAGCCACCGGAGGACTCTCCTACCCTTCCACAGGCTCCAGCGGGGACGGATACATCTTTGCAGAAGACCTTGGGCACACAATTAAGGCCTGCCATCCGGCCCTTACGGCCCTGGTTCCCAAAGGCTATAAGAAAATGACAAGCGATCTTGGGCTGAGGCTTCCCAAGGGGCTTTTCAACGGACATATAGACAGGGGTCTGCCGCTTACGGAACTTGGAGAACAGCTTTGCGGATGCAGCCTTAAGAACGTGGCTGTAACCCTTAAGAACGCCAAAGACACAGTGGGCGCAGAATTCGGAGACCTTGACTTTACCGACGGCGGAATAGAAGGCCCCGTAGGGTTTAAACTAAGCCGCGATGCCGTAAAATGCATACTGAACGGAGGACAGGTGAAATTCATAATAGACCTTAAGAGCGCTGTGGGAACTGATAAACTTGCCCGGAATATCAGCACCCTTATTGAAGAAGGCTTCAGGGACATTAAAAAACTCCTGCGCAAACTTCTGCCCTCCGATATTGCAGAAGCCTTCCTTGCAACCAATCCCGGCCTTTCAGAGAGCAGGAGCGTAAATCCTAAGGCTCTGGCCGCCGCTCTTAAAGAGTGGTCCTTTGATATCTGCGGCTACGTGGGCTACGAGCGCTGCGTAGTTACCGCCGGAGGAATAAACACCAAGGAGATTATCCCTAAAACAATGCAGTCCAGGGTTTCCCCCGGACTGTATATGTGTGGTGAGGTAATAGACATTGACTGCGATACCGGAGGATATAACCTCCAATGTGCTTTCTCTACCGGATTTCTAGCCGGCCAGAGCGCAGCCAAAAGTATTCTTAGAAAGCAAAGTTAACTCCTACGCCAAATACGGTGTTGGTACGGAAGAAACTGTCTTTTCCGCCAATCTTAAGATCTTCGGCAGAGATAGGAAGTGATACGCCTGCGGCCTGAAGTCTTGCCCAAAGAGCAGCACCTGCGTTTGCATAGTCGCTATAATTCTTGTCTGTACGATCATAGAATGTCTTGAACACAGCTGCATCAAGGCTGATTCTGTCGCTGAAGTTGTAGCGGATACCTGCACCAAGGGAGTAAGAATCTACGTTGAAAGACTGGTCTGTGATGAAGGTAAGATTGTCGTCCCAACCAAAGCGGGTAATCTGACCACCGGCGCTGAGGGTGAGCTTCTTGTTAAGGTCGAATTCTACGCCTGCCAGAATCTCGTGAGAATTGTTCTTGATGGAATTCTGCCTGTCGTTAGCGTCTGTAAGGGAGTTGTAGAACTTGGCATCCTTGTCAAAAAAGGTGTGGAAACCAACATTTACGCGAAGGCAAGGGAGAACGTTAACCTGTGCACCAAGGGTAAGGAGGGCAGGAATATCGGAAGCCATTCCTTTCTTGTCATCCTGGAACTGAAGCATACCGGCGTCTTTACCGTCATCGGTATCGTTGGTAAGACGTACATTGGTGTTGAACTCGTACTTGGCGGCGAAGTTGAAGATACCGACCTTGTAATCTACGCTAAGGATAGGAGTCCAGGCAATGTCTGTCTGTGTGCACTCGAGTTCCTTGTCGCCCGTCATAGCGCTGAGCTTAGGAAGGAGGGGTGCAAGCTGAGGTAAGTTCTCAAGACCGGAAATATTTATGTTCTTGAGGGCTCCGTCATAGTTGTTATAGAAATAATTAGCCCTGAGACCTACAGCAACGCTGAGGTTCTTGGAGATGCGATAGCCAAGGTTAATCTGGCTGCCAATCACGAACTGCTTGCCGCAGAGCTCGATGTCTGCGCTGTAACCGGCAACCGGAGCACCTGCCATACGGTTGATAACAGCGGGAAGGATGGCAATCTGGCTCTCGAGAGAACCCATACCGTGATTGAAATCAGCATTGCCGCCGCCACCTACTATACCAATGTGAAGGGAGGTAAAGAACCTGTCGTTAATGCGCCAGGCAGCGTCAATTGAAGGAATGATAGGAGCAAGGGTCTTTCCTTTGAACAATTTGGTGTCAGAAGCATTGCCGAGTGCAAAAGGAGCATAGGTAGAAGTAATCTCCCTGGTCTGGATTGCAAACTGCTCATTTATGCTGAAGTAGAATTTACGGTCAAGGAAAGCTACGCCGGCAGGGTTGTAATAAGCGCTTCCAACTCCGATGGAGGCATCCTGTGCGGGCTGACGCAAAAATGCGGCATTCTGGTTTGTGTTGGTTACAAATCCGCCTGCAAGAGCAGAAGCAGACATTGTAATAGTAGCAAAAATTGCCAAATAAAATTTTTTCATTGTGTTTTTGGTTTAAATACGGGCGCAAAAATAGACTAATTTTTTGAAACTCCACATATAAACTAATAAATTTTTATAATTATTTTTAAAAAAGTGTTCAAAATTTCCTCGTTTTTCAAAATAAATGCCTATCTTTGCTAAAACCGCATAAAAAATGACAGAAGAGATAGTCCTTTCTAAGTCGATAACAGAATCTATCGACTTGTATAACAACCTGTTTCGGGAAGAAGGAGGTATGGTGCTCATAAGTATTTGCGACAAGGGAGAGTATTCCCTTAAAATCGACAATAAAAAATACGTCATAAATACCGGTGACATCCTCATTTGTCCCCCGGGACTTATACTGTCAGACCCGGAAATAGAATCGGAAGACAAAGAAAGCATCGACATAAAATACGTTGGAGTAAAATACAGCGCCTTCCTTAATTCCATCCGCACCGGAAGAAACATCTGGAGCATTCTTATGTACGCCAGGAGCAACCCGGTCTTCCATCTGGACGGAGACGACCGCGAGCTTACCTCTAATTATTATAAGGTGCTGGCAGGCAAACTTAAGACAAAGCGCAGTTTTTATTACGACGAGATTGTACACACCCTGCTTCAGTGTATTATCTACGAGCTTTGCGTTATTCTTAACCGAGACCTGGGAGAGATAGACACCAGGTCCGAGAAAAGAAAAGACGTAATATTCAAGAAATTCGTAGAAAAAATGTCAGAAAGCGAAGGTCAGGAGCGCAGCCTGAAGTACTATGCAGACGTACTTGGAGTAACGCCAAAGTACCTGTCGGCCGTGACAAACGACATTTGCGGCATCAGCGCTCACGAGCTTATCCTTAACAACGTAGCCCTCTATATCCGACAGCAGCTGGAATTCTCTTCCAAGAGCATTAAGGAACTGTCGGTAATGTATGGCTTCCCCAACCTGTCGTCCTTTGGTAAATTTGTAAAAACCAGGCTTGGGAACTCGCCAAGGGCAATCAGATTATCCAGTAAAAAAACCAGGCAGCAATGAAAAACAATCGGTTCAAAAGATTCAGATGGTGGATTCCCATCCTTACGGCCATCCTGTTGATGATAGGCGGAATACTTGGTGTAGCCCACAACTTTTTTATGCGGGCCTTCTACCTTGTGGTAGTATATGCCGTTATCCCGGAAATTATCTATTTGATTTTTTTCAGGCTTCTGGGGCGCAGGGCGGCGATATGCCTGGCCATCATCCCTCCCCTCCTGTTTTTATACGGAACATTTTGGGGATTCTACAACCTGAGGATAAGGGAAGAAGTATATGAAAGCAAGGATATTCCGGCGGGGTTCGATGGTTACAGGATAGTTCACCTTTCCGATTTACACCTGGGCTCTTATGCCGATGGTTCCCCTTTCATTACCAGGATTGTAGATTCCGTAAACGCGCTTAAGCCGGACCTTATAGTATTTACGGGGGACCTTGTAAACGTACACGCATCGGAGGCAGAACCCTTCATAGAACAGCTTGGCAAACTTAACGCCCCGGACGGAGTAATGTCCATAACAGGCAACCACGACTACGGTTTTATAGGCAGCGATCCTGTAGAAGAACTGATGCGCATTGCCCTAATCCAGGAAAAGATGGGCTGGGATTTAATACTTAACCAAAGCAGGGTTATAAGGCGCGGAGCAGATTCCATCTTTGTAGCAGGAGTAGAAAACACCAGCAAAAGCTTCTTTATCTCAAGAGGAGACCTTCCGCAGGCACTGTCAGAAGTAAAAGACTCCTCTTTCTGCATTCTTTTAACCCACGACCCTCACCACTGGAGAGAAGAAGTGCTTCCCTCCGGCAAGGTACAGCTTACCCTTTCCGGCCACACACACGCGATGCAGCTAAGAATCCTGGGCCTAAGCCCCGCCGCCCTTATGTTCAAGGAGTGGAGCGGAATGTACAGGCAGGACGGGAAGGCGATCAACGTATCGGAGGGCATCGGGGGAATTGTCCCGGTGAGAATTGGCGCCTGGCCGGAAATTGTTGTTATAACGCTTAAAAAAACCTAATTTTGCCTTTCCTAAAAACACCGAAGGTTGTTT
>JBGVAW010000044.1:0-4256 GCA_045224955.1 Candidatus Cryptobacteroides sp. | reverse complement strand
AGCAACTTTACCCTCTACGGTTGCGCCTACAGGGTACTTGGACTCGAGCTGGTCCCAAGGGTTGGGAAGAAGCTGCTTGTGGCCAAGGCTGAGTTTGTGGTTGGTCTCGTCGAAGTCAAGGATAACAACCTCGATCTTGTCACCGGGCTGTACCATCTCTGAAGGATGCTTGATCTTGTCCCAGCTGAGGTCGCTGATGTGAACAAGACCCTCGATACCGTCCTCAAGCTCTGCGAATACACCGAAGGTGGTGATATTGCGTACGGTTGCGGTCTGCTTGCTGCCAACGGGATAACGCTCGCGGATGTTCTCCCAAGGATTCTCTACAAGCTGCTTGAGACCAAGAGACATCTTGCGTGCCTCGCGGTCGAGTGAAAGGATCTGTGCCTCAACCTCGTCACCAATCTTAAGGAAGTCCTGTGCAATGCGAAGACGAGGGCTCCAGCTCATCTCTGAAACGTGGATAAGACCCTCAACGCCGGGCATAATCTCTACGAATGCGCCGTAATCTGCGATGAGCACAACTTTACCCTTAACCTTGTCGCCAACCTTAAGGTCTGCGTCAAGAGCCTCCCAAGGATGTGCGGAAAGCTGCTTGAGACCAAGAGCGATTCTCTTCTGCTGCTCGTTGAAATCGAGAACTACAACCTTGATCTTTTCATCAAGGGAAACGATTTCCTCGGGGTTGTTGATACGGCCCCAGGAAAGGTCTGTTATATGGATAAGACCGTCTACTCCGCCAAGATCTACGAATACACCGTAATTGGTGATGTTCTTGACTGTACCCTCAAGGATCTGACCCTTCTCAAGTTTGCTGATGATTTCGCTCTTCTGCTTCTCGAGTTCGGCCTCAAGGAGAGCCTTGTGGGAAACTACTACGTTACGGAACTCCTGATTGATCTTAACGATCTTGAAGTCCATTGTCTGATCTACGAATACATCGTAGTCACGGATAGGTTTGATATCAATCTGGCTGCCGGGAAGGAAGGCCTCGATGCCGAATACATCCACGATCATACCACCCTTAGTGCGGGTCTTGATATAACCCTTGACAATGTCACCATTGTCGAATGCTGCGTTAACCTGATCCCAGGAACGGAGCTGGCGAGCCTTCTTGTGGGAAAGAAGGAGCTGGCCCTTACGGTCTTCTGCAGACTCAACGTAAACCTCTACCTTGTCACCAACTTTGAGGTCAGGGTTGTAACGGAACTCGGGAGCTGCGATAACACCCTCGCTCTTGTAACCGATGTTAACGATAACCTCTCTCTTGGAGATGGAAGTTACGACACCCTCTACAACGTCGTTCTCTACGACTTTGGAAAGAGTCTGATTGTAAGCCTCTTCGATGGCTGCTTTGTCGCTTGAGCCATAGAGGTCTGCACCGCTCTCAAATGCGTCCCAGTCAAATGCCTCGGGAGCTATGGAAGCGTTGAGCTGCAATTTGTTGTTTTCTTCTGACATAGTTGTTAAGTAATTAAAAACTAGTTGTTTAACATTATACATTGTGCCTCACCCCGAAGTCCGGGGGATAATTGGCGCGCAAAAATAGTAAATGTTTTGGAAATATCAAAGATATTTACAGTCTGCCTTGCTTTAGCAAACTATTGAAGCAAGCAACTTTATACCCTCCTCCATTCTGGAAGAATCCAGGAACGAGAAGTTAAGCCTCATAGTGTTGCGGTGCGACCCGTCCTGATAGAAGAACGATCCGGCCACATAGGCCACTCCGGCCGACAAAGCCTTGTCGTACAAAGCAACGGTATCCCTGTCTTCCGGGAGGGTGAGGAACAGGAACAATCCGCCCTCGGGCTTGGTCCAGCTTACGCCGGCGGGCATATACTTTTCAAGCAAGGAAAGCATCTTGTCCCTCTTCTCGCGGTAAAGGGCTATGCTCTTGACAAGGTTGGCATCCAGGGCGCCGCTGCCCATAAACTCGGCGGCTATGTACTGGTCGAAGGTGGGAGGGCAGAGATCCAGGGACTGCTTGCAGACGTAAATCTGTTCCAGCAAATCTTCCGGGCCCAAAATCCACCCAAGTCTGAAGCCAGGGGCGAATATCTTGGAGAAACTGCCAAGGAAAAGAGTCCTTTCCGGAGCCAGGGAATAGATGGAGGGCACAGGAGTGCCGCTGTAGCGCAATTCCCTGTAGGGGCTGTCCTCAACTATGACAAAGTCTTTTTCACGTGCAAGTTTCACAAGGTCCTCCCTTTCACGCAGAGTCATCGTCTCACCGCTGGGATTCTGGAAATCCGGAATCACATAGCAGAACTTAGGCTTGCGGGTAAAGTCATAATCACCCAGGGAACGCACATCGGCCCTATAGGACTTAAAAGACTGGAGGGCACCAAGATAGGTAGGAGTTTTTGTAAGCACCACGTCCCCTGGGTTCACAAGTATGCGGGTGCATACGTCGATACCCTGCTGGGAAGAAGTAGTAATCTGGATATTGTCCACCGGAACACCGTAGCGGGCAGAAATGACTTCCCTTAACTGAGGTACCCCCTGGGTGGCTCCGTACTGAAGAGCCTTGGCTCCGTACTTGTCCAGCACAAGGGCGGACAATCTTCTGATATCCTCCATCGGAAAGGTGGAAGCGTCCGGATATCCGCCGGCAAAAGAATATATGGAGGCCAAATCAACCTTCTTGAAAATTTCCCTCACGGGAGAGCGAAGGAAGGAGGCTACATCGTCGGAAAAAAACTCTTTATAATTCATAATAACTGTTCTGCAGGTCCGGTAAGATAAACATCCCTGTAAACATCGCCATCCGGTATAAAATCTACCGAAAGCCGGTCTATCCTGGCCTGAATACTGTATTTTACCCTGCCATCGGCAACTTCGGCAGGGGCCACACCCTCAAGGCAGGCGGCTATTGCAGAGGCGGTTATACCTGTTCCGCAGGCCAGGGTCTCCCCCTCCACTCCCTTTTCGAAGGTACGCACCCTGAGTTCCTTTCCGGGTACGGCACTCACGAAATTAGCGTTGACGCCTTCGGGGGCAAAAACGGGATTCCACCTGACTGCCTTGCCCTCTTTTTCTATGTCGATGGTTTCGGTATCCGGCACAAAACGCACATAATGACGGGTGCCCGTATCAAGGAACCATCCGCCCTCCGCCCTGTAAAACACGCTCACGTCCTTCATCAGCAGGCGCACCTGGGCAATCTTCCCGCTGCGGCTGAGAATCTCGCCGGTATGGGGGCCGTCCCCGGCAAGGAAACGATACTCTTTGCCGGAAGAAGGCTTTATTCCCAGAGCATCGGCAAAAGCCACTATGCACCTGCCTCCGTTGCCGCACATCATTCCACCTGAGCCGTCAGGATTGAAGAATTCCATATTGAAATCATAATCCTCGCGGCAGGACAGAATCATAAGCCCGTCGGTAGAATACTCTTTGCAAAGGGCCTGAATGACAGCCACGCTGCGGTAAGCCGAAACGTCCTCAGTACGGCCGTCAAGCACGACGAAACTATTGCCGGCACCTGAATATTTATAAAGTCTTGCCATTAACGCAACATTTCTTCAAGGACAACGGAACCGGCCGTTTTCTCGTCCCTGTACTTAACTATCACGGGGCAGTAAAGTGCCACTCCGCTGCCTGCTGCCGGGCCGCGGCTGAGCGGCTTACTGCCGGACACTACAACGGCGCCCTTGGGCACCACCACGCGGCCGTCCTCGCTGCGGGGAACGAACTCGCCCTTGGTGGCATCGAAGATAGCGGTAGATGAAGTGATGATTACTCCGGATGCTATTACGGCGCCCTCCCGGACCACCGTTCCCTCATAAATACCGCAGTTTCCACCGATGAAGGCCCCGTCTTCTATGATTGTGGGCATTGCACCGGCAGGCTCAAGCACACCACCTATCTGGGTAGAGGCCGAAATATGGATATTCTTGCCAACCTGGGCACAGGAGCCGATGGTTACGTGACTGTCCACCATAGTTCCGCTGCCTACGTAAGCGCCTACGTTGATATAGGCAGGAGGCATAACGATGGCTCCGGGAGCAACGTACGCTCCCCTTCTGATGCTGGTTCCGCCGGGAACTATGCGTACTCCGTCCTCAAGTTTGAACTTGCGTACTGGAAAAGTATCCTTGTCAAAGAAGGTGAACTGTCCCTGAGTCATTTCCTGTACGGCGCCCAGCCTGAATCCGGCAAGAATCATTTCCTTAACGGAAGAATTAACCTTCCACACTCCGTCTTTCTTTTCTGCCACACGGAGTTCCCCGGCCTCAAGCTGTTCAATTACCTTATAG
>JBGVAW010000043.1:0-9487 GCA_045224955.1 Candidatus Cryptobacteroides sp. | reverse complement strand
GTCTTAACCACTACTATCTTAAGACTATCCACCACGAGTTCACCCATATCCTTAACCAGACAAAGGACTTCCCTGTAACCTTTAGCCAGATAACTCCTACCCTTTACATTGTGGACGACTGGAGTTCTACAAGTGAAAACTGCTATGAGAATGGCTTTATTTCAAGGTATGCCCGTCACTCTGACAGAGAGGATTTTGCAGAGATGCTTTCTATCTATGTAACCAATACTCAGGAGACCTGGGATGGTTATATTGAATCTGCTGGTGGAATCAACTCAGTTGCCGGAACAGCTATAGACAATAAGCTTAAGGTTGTAAGGGAATATATGATGGATACTTTTGATATCGATCTTGACAAACTCCGTTCTACAATCTTAAGGAGGGAAATGGAAGTGGTAAATGGCCAGGTTGACCTTACCAGCGTAGAAATCTATTAAACAGACTGCACTATGAAAATCTATACAAAAATTGCTTTTTTAACGGCAGCTCTGGCAGTATTGTTCTCTATGCAGTCCTGTCTTAAAGACCAGGAAGATGTCTTTGACAAAACTCCTGCAGAGAGAATGAATGAGTATCTTAATGATGTAAATAAGATTCTTCAGGCCCCTGAGAATGGCTGGGTTATGTACCTTTTCCCCATTTACAGCGGTTCTCCTACTGCCGGATTCATATATACTGCTAAATTTGACGGCACTTCTGTTACTTTCCGCAGCGAGCGCGACGGAAATGGAGAAGATACAGCTACCTCCTATTACAGGCTGAATAATGACAACGGTCCTTGCCTGTCATTCGATACCTTCAACTCAATTTATCATTATTGGGCAACTCCTGCCGGATCCGGAGACCTCTATAAGGGCCGTGGCGGTGATGTCGACCTCGTATTCATGGAAGTATCCAAGGATAAGATTGTATGCGAAGGAAAGCGTCTCAGAGGCCGCATAGAGATGTATCCTCTTGAGCAGGATCCTGAGTCATACATTAAAGAATGTATTGCTTACAGAAGCTCCAACAGGGACATCTTCTTTGGTGTTCAGTGGAACGGTTCTGCACTTAATGCAGAATTCGTAGATGACGGTAATCTTGGAAAGGTAACCAGCAATCCTGCAAGGTACATCGAGTTCTCTTATTCCGGAGAAGATGGCGAAACCGTTACTGATACCAAGGCATTCGTTTATCTCCCTGACCGTATCCGTTTCTACAAGACCGTTAAATACAACGATCTTTCCGTACGTGATTTCAAAGTTGACTTCACTGAGGTTGGTGAAACCAGCATCGTTCCTGTAAATGGAGAGGATGTACGATTCACAAAACCGCTCACTTATCTGAGTCTTGAGGACTTTGCCGGTGATTATACTCTTACTTATGAGAAATCCTGGGATGGCGATACCGACTTTAAGACCATCGACCTTACTCTTGCAGTTAATGAGCAGGAAGACGGACTTATCCTTAAGGGTCTCAACGAAAAGTGGCAGGTTAATCTTACCTATGACCAGTGGAGTGGAGTAGCTTACCTTAGAATTCAGGACCTTGGTCTTTCTACAAAGAATGCCAAGGATCAGACAGCTTATCCTCGTTTCTGCTTTGCCGATGCTTCATACTTCAATTTCCTTGAGGCAGAGCCTTATGGCGAAGTTGCAAACATCAGAGGTTCAGTTTCCGGAACAATTTACGAAAACTGTGTATTCTCCTTCATTTGGGATTACTTCAATGTTGACGAGACTGTCATAAATCTTAGGAATACCTATACCTGGTCTTCCTCATCCAAGACACGTGCTGCCAACTCCTGGTACATTCACACTTACTCCAGCAGAACCGGAACCACCGATCGTTTCTCACTTGTTCCCGAGAGCGGCTTTGGCTTTGGCGCTGTTTGGAATGAAGATGTCGTAACCGAAACCGGTGTTACTATCCTGCCTTATGTTTACAACCTCACTAAAAAGTAAACTGATATGAAAAAAATATTTTATATACTTTTAGCTACATTCGCGCTTTCTTTCATCGCCGTTTCCTGTGAAGACGGAGAGGGTAGCGAGGTTAGCATAGTGCAGAACGTGGTTATCACTGATTCTCAGCTTGTATTCCAGCCCACCGGCGGCGACGAAGGCTATATCGCTTTCGATGCCAACGGCTCTGTTTCTGTAAGTTCAGACAAAGCTTGGTGCTCTGCAGTTCTGGTAGGAAATCTTGTAAATGTATCTTGCGAGCCTAATCTCAGCAACGAGACCCGTTATGCAAGGATTACCCTTACCTGCAACGGTACTTCTACCGCTATTACTGTTCAGCAGTATGGCGAGATTATAGAAGGCCTCAGCTTCAGCGATATTACAGCAAAGGTTGACGGTGGCGTTATCTCCTTCGACGTTAATACCAACGTAAATATCGAGTTTGAAACCGAGCAGGATTGGATCCATCCCGAGTATGAAAAGCCTACTGTAACTATCACTATCGACGAGAATTCCGCTCCCGGTACCCGTACAGGTGTTATTACATATAAAGCTGGTTCCGTAGTCGGTTCCGTTAACGTAACTCAGTATCCTCCTATCGTAAAGGATTCCAATTGGAATCTTGTTGCCGGTACTACTGAATTCGACTATCCTGACTTCAATCAGTTGACCTCTGTTACTATCCCTTCAGAAGATAAGTATTTGCTTCTCCTTCTCCCCGAGTCTAAGGTTGACGCTGAAAATATCGATGATTATATCTTTAACACCATCGCCGTAGAGGAGAGAAACAGGATTCTTGCAGATATGGAGACTAGCGGTAAAGAGTTCGCAGAGTATCTTTACACCGGTACACAGGATGTTAAATTCGAGAATATCGTAGTAGGTAAGAACTATCTTATCGCTATCGGATACGGAGATAACACCTACGTAAGTGGACAGTATCAGTATCTTGCCGTTAACATCGAGGATGTGCGTCCTGCATATTATCGTTGGGAGGGCAAATGGAGACTCCAAGGTACTAATTATGAGCCGAAAGTAATTGATGAAACTATCACTATCAGCATTAATCCTGAAGCAATAAATGAGAATGTAATAGTTAATGGCCTCTTCAATATTACTACGGCAAGTATCGTTAATGCTAAGCAGGACTGGTTCAATTTCATCTTTGATGAAACCGATGGCTCTCTATATGTTAGATTCCAGGCTAGGACAGAGGATGTTTTCAATTATAGCACCTCTCATCCGGAGGCTTATATGAGGATGGTCGGCTTATACTTCAAGGCTGGTTCATCATCTCCTACTAGTGTCGCCAACGACAATTTGCCTTTCGGTAAGATTGTTCTTAGCGAGGATTCCAACAGCGCAACCTGTACTCCTCTTATGAGAACGGAGACTATTCCTTTCTCTGCTATCAGGGCACAGTTCTACTCTGTTACCGCTGGTGGAGCTTACGTTGTTAACTCTTGGGATATTGTTCCTCTTGACTTTACTCTTACTCGTATAATCGACTAAGTTAAGTATTCTATAAAGAAAGCCGACTCTTAATTGAGCCGGCTTTCTTGCTTTATTTAAGCAGTTGATAAACCAGATGGATAGGGAGGCCCATAACAGTGTAGAAAGAGCCGTTTATCCCGGGAATGCCGATATAGCCGATCCATTCCTGGATTCCGTATGCCCCGGCCTTGTCGAAGGGCTTATACCTATCTATATAATAGGAGATTTCTTCTTCTGACAGTTCCTTGAAGGTTACAAGGGCGGTATCGGACGCTTCCTTGATGCTGGCTGTTGTCCTTAGGCACAGGGCCGATACTACCTTGTGTGTTTTGCCGGACAGGAACCTAAGCATCTCGCGGGCCTCATCTTCATTCTTGGGCTTTCCCATTATACGCCCGTCACAGATGACAAGGGTATCCGCAGTAAGAAGTATTTCATCCTCTGCCAAAGGCCGGTGAAAACCAAGGGACTTGCCTTTGGCAAGTATTTGTGGAAGCTCCTCCGGAGCTATGTTTTCCGGGGTGATGCTTTCGTCGAAGTTGCTCCCTGTATCTACTATAAAATCAATCCCAAGGCCGTTCAGAAGTTCGCGACGCCTTGGGGAATTACTGCAAAGGATTAGAGTTTTATCAGAAACCATCGGTCCTAAAAATCCTTTTTGTATTGTTGTACATCAAAGGTCCATCGGCCCTGGAGCTTCATTACACGCTCCAGAATCTCCCTTATGCAGCCTTTGCCACCCGGCTTGGTAGAAACTATGTCCGCTGCGTCCAAAACCTCCTGTACGGCATCGCAGGGGCATACGGATACACCGCAGATATTGAAAATGGGAAGGTCCGGCAGATCGTCTCCTACATATAGTACGTCCTTTGGCTCGATGCCGTGGGCGGCGCAGAATTTATGGAGGTCCGATACTTTGTCGCGAGAGCCCAGAAATATGTTCTCCTTGCCTATTCCGTTGGTTTTGAACCGCTCTATGATAGTCTGGGAACGGGCTCCCGTAACTATCGCCATAGGATATCCGTTCATAAATGCCATCCTGACGGCAAAGCCGTCCTTGGCGTCGAAGGTGCGGTAGAGTTCGCCGTTAAGGTCGCAAAGAATGCCGCCGTTCGTAAATACGCCGTCTATATCAAAGGCGAAAGCCTTTATATCCTTGAGATCAGTCATATCGGGCTATGACTGCTTGCCGCCGCCGAAGGGGCCGAAGTCGCCGAGATTGAAGGTGTTGCCACCACGCTGCTCCCTGTTGACACCATCTACATCGATAATTCCAAAACTGCTCTCGTACTTGACGATATTGTCCTGCAGCGCATTCAGAAGCCTTTTTGCGTGTTCAGGAACCATAATGATGCGCTCCAGCACCTCTGCCTTGGGGAAACCGGGGAGGAGAGAGGCAAAGTCCATTATGAACTCGTTGCGGGAGTGGGTGATAATGGCCAGATTTGAGTATTCGCCCTTAGCAATGTCTTTGCTTATGTCTATGCTTAATTGGGATTTCTGATTGGGATTGTTATTCTGATCCATAACTTGATTGTTTCAATTAGTAATTACAGAGTGCAAAACTAACAAATAATTTTGTATTTTTGTAGTTCATATAAACTAAACTTGATATGGAACTTGATGTAAAATACGCCCCTTCAGCGGTAGAGGATAAGTGGTACGAGTATTGGCTAAAAAATAAATTCTTTCATTCAGAGCCCGACAGCAGGGTTCCTTATACTGTGGTGATACCTCCGCCCAATGTGACCGGTATCCTTCATATGGGACACGTGCTCAACAACACGCTTAACGACGTGCTTGTGCGTAAGGCCAGGATGGACGGACGCAATGCCTGCTGGGTTCCCGGAACGGACCACGCATCTATCGCCACAGAAAACAAGGTGGTTAAAATGCTTGAGGAACAGGGTATTAAGAAAAGTGACCTGACCCGCGAGCAGTTCCTTGAGTATGCTTGGCAGTGGAAGGAAAAGTATGGCGGAATCATACTTAAACAGCTCCGTAAACTGGGTGCTTCCTGCGACTGGGACCGTACCCGCTTCACTATGGAGCCCGAACTTACAGAGGCGGTTATCAATACCTTCGTTTATTTCTACAAGAAAGGCCTTATCTATAAGGGTCTGCGTATGGTAAACTGGGATCCGGACCGCGCCACGGCAGTAAGCGACGACGAGGTAATACACAAGGAGACAAAGAGTCATCTCTATCATATCAAGTACTTTATATCTGACGCAAGCGGCAAGCCTACGGATAAATATCTGGTCATCGCAACTACCAGACCCGAGACCATTATGGCCGATGCTGCCATTTGTGTAAATCCGGAAGACGAGAGACATCACTGGCTCAAGGGCAAGAAGGTGCTTATTCCTCTTATCGACAGGGAAATCCCTGTTATCGAAGACAGTTACGTAGAGATGGACTTCGGTACCGGCTGCCTTAAGGTTACACCGGCCCACGATATTCACGATTACGAGATTGGCCAGCGCCACAAACTGCCCATCGTAGATATTCTGGACGAGCACGGACATCTTAACGCCCAGGCACAGATTCTTGTGGGCGAAGACCGCTTCGTGGCCAGGAAGAAGATTGTAAAGATGCTGGAAGAAAGCGGCAATCTGCTTAAGGTAGAGGATTACGTTTCTCCCGTCGGCTATTCAGAGAAGAGCGATGCCGTTATTGAGCCTCGTCTTTCCGTAGAGTGGTTCCTCAAGATGGGAGATCTTGCAAAGGCTGCCCTGGAGACCGTAGAAAGCGGACGCACTACGCTTATCCCTGACAAATACTTCAATACCTATCGTCATTGGCTGGAGAATGTAAGAGACTGGTGTATCAGCCGTCATCTCTGGTGGGGTCAGCAAATCCCTGCCTATTATCTCCCTGACGGAAGGATAATCGTTGAAGCTACACCTGAAAAGGCCCTTGAAGAGGCCCGCAAGTTGGTTCCGGACCTTAAGGCAGAGGACCTTAAGAGGGATCAGGACGTACTTGATACCTGGTTCAGCTCCTGGCTGTGGCCTATATCGGTATTCGACCCCAAGAAGCCCGGAAATCCTGACAGGGAGCCCAATGCGGATCTGGCTTACTACTATCCTACAAACGACCTCGTAACTGCTCCTGACATTCTTTTCTTCTGGGTGGCCAGGATGATTATGGCAGGAGGGGAGTTTATGGGCAAGCAGCCTTTCAGCAATGTTTACCTTACAGGTCTTGTCAGGGACAAACTGGGACGCAAGATGTCCAAGAGTCTTGGCAACTCTCCGGACCCTCTGGTTCTTATAGATAAGTACGGAGCAGACGCTGTGCGAATTGGTATGCTGCTCTGCTCCTCTGCAGGAAACGATATATTCTACGACGAGTCTCAGATTGAGCAGGGACGTAATTTCTGCAACAAAATATGGAACTCCTACAGGCTTATTCAGGGCTGGACGGTTGATGCGTCACTTAAACAGAGCGATGTTAACCAAGTAGCAGTCAAGTGGTTTGCCAATAAACTGTCACAGGTAATAGAGGTTGTAGAGGATCATTATTCAAAATACAGGATTTCAGACGCCCTGATGACTCTGTACAAGTTCTTCTGGGACGACTATTGCGCCTGGTATCTGGAACTGGTTAAACCTGCCTTCGGTCAGGCAATTGACGAGGCTACCTACAAGAGCACCACTGATTTCTTCTGTTCTCTTCTTAAACTCATCCATCCTGTTATGCCTTTCATTACAGAGGAATTGTGGCAGGCAATGGAAACAAGGCCCGAGGGCAGTACAATTATGTACGAGAGCACTCCCAAGGCCCAGGCTTACGATAAGGCCTTCATAGATGAGTTCGAGAAAGCAAAGGACGCTGCGGCAAATATCAGAAGCATCCGTCAGCAGAAGAACATTTCTCCCAAGACCGCTCTTGAACTTAAGATAAAAGGGGAGTTCTCCGCAGAACTTCTTCCTGTCATCACAAAACTCGCGAACGTAAGCGATATAGAGTTCAAGAATGACTTCGAGGGTTTGTCCGGAGCCGGCTTCATAGTTGGTACAACTGAGATGATGATTATACTTTCCGGTCTAGTTAACGCAGAGGAAGAAATAGCAAAACTTGAAGCTTTACTTCAATACCAGCAGAACTTCCTGGATTCTGTAAGAAAGAAGCTTTCCAACCAGAATTTCGTGGCCCACGCACCAGAAAATGTAGTTGCTGCGGAGCGTAAAAAGGAGGCCGATTCTCTATCTAAAATAGAGAGTTATATAAGCCAAATCAATCAGTTGAAAAACAATAAATAAAACATAAAAGTTATATATAGTAACATTTTTGTTAAGGGGGTATTTTGATGGTTTTTGAGACAGAATTTCCCGTAAGATATTACGAGACTGACCAGATGGGGGTTGTACATCATTCCAACTATGTACGCTACTTTGAGTGTGCCAGGAATGTAATGATGGAAAGCCTTGGTTATCCAATCCAGAAATGCGAAGAGGATGGAGTAACCATTCCCGTAGTAAAGGTTGAATGCCATTACAAGTTTCCCGCAAGGATGGGGGATACCGTTAAGGCTGTGGCAAGAATCAATAAAACTCCTATGGCCAAGCTG
Source organism: Candidatus Cryptobacteroides sp. (assembly GCA_045224955.1). Classification (GTDB taxonomy): domain Bacteria; phylum Bacteroidota; class Bacteroidia; order Bacteroidales; family UBA932; genus Cryptobacteroides. The sequence goes on along the minus strand of JBGVAW010000043.1, from coordinate 1,474 downwards.
GAGGTAGAGCAGGCAGTCTATAACCAGGACGGTGTGCTCTGTGCTGAAGGCCTGGTTGTACTTGGGTTCCTTAACAAGGAGACAGGCCGCCCTGCAAGATGCCCGGAAATACTCAGGGATATCATTCAGCAAGGCGTAGAAAAGGATGCCTGATTTGATTTAAGAAACATTTATATCTTCACATTATGAAAACTATATTAGCTTGGAGCATTGGTTTTTGGGAGATTGCCATAGTGCTGGCAGTCATACTTCTTCTTTTTGGAGGCAAGAAAATTCCCGAACTGATGGAAGGCCTTGGAAAGGGCGTTAAAAGCTTCAAGAAGGGAATGAACGAGGTCGAAGGCGAAGTTGAAAAGACTAAGAAAGACCTGGATAAGCCCGAAACTAAGGAGGACTAGACTGTGTCCGATGGTGCAGAAATGAGTTTCTGGGACCATCTTGACGTCCTGAGGGGAGCACTGGTACGCATTGTTGTAGCGGTGCTTCTTTGTTCCGTTGTCCTCTTCTGCCTTAAATCCTGGGTGTTCGACTATATAGTATTCGCCCCTGCAGACTCAAGTTTTTTTGTCTATAAATGGTTAAAGACTTCCTTTAGCTTAATACTTGTAAATCTTGATATATCAGCACAATTCTTTACACACGTAAAGATATCGTTTGTGCTTGGCCTCACCCTGGCCTTTCCCTATATCATATACGAGATCTGGCGCTTCGTGGCTCCGGCCCTATACCAGAATGAAAAGTCAGCCGTTAAGAAGGCATTCTCCTTTGCCTCGCTTCTCTTTTACATAGGTGTGGCCACAGGCTACATCTTTGTGTTCCCCGTAACCCTGACTTTCTTCCAGAGCTATTCCATCAGCGATACCGTCGTGAATACCTTTTCTCTCCAGTCTTATATATCGATGATGACGTCGCTGGTTCTGCTCTTCGGGCTGGTATTCGAGTTCCCGGCAGTCTTGGCGGTATTGTCAAAACTGGGGGTGGTGAACAGGGGAATGTTGCGTAAGTATCGCCGCCACGCAATAGTGGCCGTATTGGTAGTATCGGCCATAATAACACCGGCCGATCCTATGTCGATGTTCATTGCTGCAGCGCCGTTATACCTTCTGTATGAGTTAAGTGTATTTGTTTGTGCTAAAGAACCAAAGAAGGTATGATTTCAATTAATTCTTTAAATGTTTCTTTTGGCGGAGAGGTCCTTTTCGACAATATAAGTTTTCATATTACCGAGGGTGAAAAGATAGGCCTTGCGGGTAAGAACGGTGCGGGTAAGACGACACTTCTCAAAATAATATGCGGCCTTGCCACTCCTACTTCCGGTTCAGTTGATAAGCCCAAGGGAATAAAGTTCGGTTATATGGCCCAGATTATGAGCCATAACAGGGGAGTTTCCCTTATGGACGAGGTGCTTACCGCGTTTAAGGAGAGGGGAGAACTGGAAAAAGCCCTGGAAAAGGCTACGGCAGCCCTTTCCGAG
>JBGVAW010000042.1:0-24764 GCA_045224955.1 Candidatus Cryptobacteroides sp. | reverse complement strand
TGTATGTGACCGGTAGGTTTTTGGGGGCATTCACCCGGATAGGGTCGCGAAGCGACAGACCCCAAAAACCTACTGGTCATATTTATTAAGAATTACAAAAAAAGATCCCGGGTCAAGCCCGGGATGAGGGAGTATTATTGTAAGTAAGAAATTACTTTTGCGACGGTGTCTTTGGCAGACTGAACAGCCTCAACAACAGTCTTAGGACCATAAGCATAATCACCGGCAGTAAAAATACCACAACCCTCAAGACTAGAACCCTCCGGCACAACACCATCGACCAAAGACTTATCCACACCCTCGCTCACAGCCACAATCATATAATCGAAATCCATCTCATAATCCGTACCCTCAAGAATACGAGTAGCCAAAGAACCATCCTCACGAGTATAATTCTCACACTTGCGAACAACGGCATAAGTCCTGTCACCATCGGTCTTAACCTCAACCGGAACACTGAATACATCGAACTTAACACCATCCTCCTGGGCCTCCTTAACCTCCAGCTTGTTAGCCGGCATATTCTCGAAAGTCTTACGGTAAACAACAGTAGTGTCGCAGCCACTGCGCACAGCAGTACGGCAGGCATCCATAGCCACATTACCGCCGCCTACTACGATAACCTTACCTGAAAGCTTGAACTCCTCGGGCTCCTTAAGATACTCAAGCGCATGAATAACGCGGGGATTATCCTCGCCGGGAATCCACATCTGCTTAGCCACCCAGGCACCTGCTGCAACAAGAACAGCATCGTGACCTTCCTTGAGCTCCTTCAAGGTAATGTCTTTGCCAAGAGCCACTGAGCCGTGGAACTTAACGTCAATCTCGTTAAGAATACGCTCGTAAGCATCAACATACTTCTTGTCCAGACGGAAATCAGGAATACCGTAGCGGAGAACACCGCCCACGCGGGGAAATACATCGTACAGATCAACTGCAACGCCCTTCTCCCTAAGCCAGATAGCAGAAGCGATTCCGGCAGGACCGGCGCCGACAACTGCAACGCTCTTACCTACGGGCGCACCGGGAGTAACCTTGGCCTCTGAGAGAAGATAAGGCATAGAAACCTCTTTCTCAACCTCGTACCACTTAACGGGCACCTTCTTGGCGTTAAGTATGCAGTGCCCATAGCAGAACAGGGCCCAGTCGCATACCTGGCAGGTAATTGCGCTAAAAGGATTATTCTTGAAAAGCAGCTCTGCAGCTTCCTTAATCTGACCCTCACGGTAAAGTTTCATTGCCTGAGGAACATCTGTGTGAACGGGGCAGGCTGCACTGCAACGTGCATTCTTGCACAAAAGGCATCTTGTAGCTTCTGTATTCATAGTTTAGTGTATTTGGTTTGCAAAGATAGCACAAGTTTGCAATTAAAAAACAAAATGTTAAATTTGTAAGTTCACCTTTTTAAGGCAAATTGTTAAAAGTCAGGAAATAAAATTTTGTAACGATATGAGAATTATTTTCAAACTGGCAGCACTGGCGGTAAGCGCAGCGATGCTCTATTCTTGCGGAGGAAAAGAAGAAAACGGCGGAGGAGGCGGAGGCGGCAACTCCAAAGTTAAAGATCCTACAGTATTCGCAATTTCCGGAGGCCTCGGTTCCTATACTGCCGAGAGCCAGTCTTTCAACATCACCGTGCTTTGCGACGTTAAATGGAACGCCACCCTTGGAACAGGCTCCTGGGCAAAGGTAACTTCCCAGGTAGATAACGGAGACCAGACCGGAACCATAACCGTGAAACTGTCCCTTAACCCGGAAGACGCCCTGAGAACAGACGTTCTTACCGTTAAGGCCGGCAACCAGACAAAATCTTTCAATGTTAACCAGCGCGGCATTACTTCCATCATCAGCACCACTCAGGTGAACCTTGTGGGAGTTGCAGAGCAGTATCTTGACTTCACAACCAAGAACGCCTGGACCGCCAGCATCGCAGACAACGCAGACTGGTACACAATAGACCCCGTCAGCGGCCCTGCAGGTTTATCCAGAATGACCATCACCCCGCATGACCCTAACGTAAACGTAGGCTCAAGGACATCGTCGCTAAAGGTCACCATCGGCTCGGAGAATTTCACCATCCCCGTAGTTCAGGTTCAGAAAAATGCCATCATCGTGGATGTAGATCAGACCTGGACAAATTATGAAGAGGCCGATATCGCCATCGACACTCATACAAACGTAGATTTCAACGTTCGCATAGAGGATGAGGCCACCTGGCTCACCCTTACGGAGGTTAAGGCCCTTAACAAAAAGACCGTACGTCTGCACGCAGAGGCTAACCCTACTTCCATCGGAAGGCAGGCCTATGTTTACTTTGAACTGGACGAGATAAGCGAGCCCGTGCTTGTAAGGCAGGGCGCATACAACGCCATCATCAGCCAGACCATCCCCGGAGTTGTGAATCTTGGCGACACAGGCTTCGAGTACAGTCCCGGCAAGGACCAGCTTTCCGTACACAGAGGCCTTTTGACCGATACTTACAGATTCCTTGATCCTCTGGGTTCCAAGGTGATAGAGATTACCGGCGTGCCTAAGGAACTGTCCGAGGGCGACAGCTTCATTGCCGGAGTTTCCGTTATGGATAAACTCACTCTTGCACTGAGCACCAACTATGTAATGTATGTTGTGAAGGTAACCGACGACGAGTTGTGGCTTTCTTCAGATAACGACCTTGGATTTATCCTCAAAAAGTAGAAGATTATGAAAAAGTTAGCGATTATATTTGGTCTGCTCCTTCTCGCCTGCGTTTATGCCGGTGCAGTCATAGCTCCCAAGACCCCTTATAAATATACCCAGCCGGACGGCAGCGTAGTTACTCTCGTGAATCACGGAGACGAGTTCCACAACTGGATTACCTGCAACGGTCAGGTGGTAGAAATAGGAAAAGACGGCTTCTGCCGCCCCGTTTCCAACAGCGAAGCAGCAATAAGGCCCTCTGCGGCAGCCCTTTCAAGGCGCGCGCATGCAGAGCAGCTTTACGCAGAAGCCAGGCAAAGTGCCCTTGGTATGGGAACCAAGAAATTCCTTGTAATCCTTGTGGAGTTCTCTGACCTTTCCTTTACCGTAAACAGCCCTAAGACAGCTTTCTCCAATATGCTTAACCAGAGCGGCTACAGCGCAAACGGAGGAACAGGCTCTGCCAAAGACTTCTATAAGGACCAGTCTTCCGATAAGTTCCAGCCTTCATTCGATGTTTACGGCCCGGTTAAGGTTTCCAAGAGCTGGTCTTACTACGGAGAGCAGCAGGGCAACACCCACGATATGCATCCCGACGAGGCTTTCTGGGAGGCTGTAACCAAGATAGACAACGAGGTAAACTTTGCAGACTACGATAACGACAACGACGGCTACATAGATCAGATATTCTTCTACTATGCCGGGCACAATCAGGCCGAAGGCGGCGGAGTAAACACAATCTGGCCCCACGCCTGGAGTTTCTATTACTATCAGCAATACACCTTCGACGACAAGAAGCTCAGCAGCTACGCTTGTACCTCCGAGTACCGAGGCTCCAACGGCACCAATATGGCCGGTATTGGTACATTCTGCCACGAGTTCGGTCACGTAATAGGTCTTCCGGACTTCTACGATACAGACTACGAAGAGAACGGAGAGGCACTTGATATGTTTTACTTTACTACAATGTGCTCCGGGCCTTACCTTAACAGCGGACGTACGCCGTCCAACTTCACATTGGTAGAGCGTAATATGCTTGGCTGGACAGACTTCCCCACCAAGATTTCCACCCCCGGAGACATCACCATCGAGCCGCTTTCCCAGAACGTAGCCTACTACACCACTACCGACGTTAAGGACGAGGTCTTCGTTTATGAGTGCCGCAACGGACAGGGCTGGGACAAGTATCTGCCCACAGGTATGGTAGTTTATCACCTGGACCAGTCCAACAATATCTGCCACGACAACACTACGGCAGCCAAAATGTGGAACACCAACAAGATAAACGCCTACGCAAATCACCCTTGCTACTATGTAGTGGCCGCAGATAACTACAGCGACAATGCTCATATGATGTTCCCCTACGGCAACAAGAAAACCTTTATCCCGGAGGCCTGGAGCGGAAACACTACCTCCTTCCAGTTCACCAATATCGCCTACGAGAACGGACACGTTACCGCCAATGTTGCCTTTACATCCAACCGCCGCGTTTACGGTAAGGTAACCGACTCTCACTCTGTTCCTCTTGCTGGAGTTTCTGTGCTTCTGGAGAAGACAGAGAGCGGTTCTTCCGTGGTGGCTCCCAGCGCCGCAGACCGTTACAGCACCACAACCCTTGAAGACGGTACATTCTCCATTGTCCTGGACGAGGACGATTATACAAGCAGCTTCACCCTGAAGGCTTACAAGCAGGACTACAAGGTTTACACAACCACCATCAGCTTTGAGCTTATCAAAGAAGTAAACATCTCTCTTAAAGACGAGGATGGTTCCGGCGAGATAAGCCTTGCAACGATGGGCTTCAACAGCATCCGCAACCCCAAGGCAAGCACCGGATACACAGCCGGAGACATCTTCCAGTTAAAACTTAACGTAGTGGATGGCAAGGCCCCCGTTTCTACCCAGTGGTACTTTGACGGCACTGCCAAGAACGGCACATCTGTAACCCTTACGGCCGGCACCCACACTGTAAAGGCAGTGCTTACCTACAGCGACGGCACAACCGAGGATATATTTGCAGAACTTGTAGTAAACTAAATTTTACCTACCCGATATGAAATTTATAAAATTTATGTCGATGGTTTCTCTGGCACTGGCGCTTGCAGTATCAAGCGCCCGCGCCCAGGACAGCGACATCGTAGAACAGGCCGATGGTTACCAGTGGCCTACAGACCCTCAGGTACTTGCAAAGCTTGCCGACTGGCAGGATCTTAAGTTCGGAGCCCTCATTCACTGGGGCCTCTACGCAGTGCCCGGCATAGTGGAGTCCTGGTCTATCTGCAACGAGGAATGGATTACCCGCCCCCGCGGCACTACCTATGAAGGCTACAAGCAGTGGTATTGGGACCTTTCCAAGGTATTCAACCCCTATGCATTTGACCCTTCACAGTGGGCCGATGCTGCCAGCAAGGCCGGAATGAAATACGTGATTTTCACCACCAAGCATCACGACGGTTTCTGTATGTACGATACCGAGTACACAGACTTCTCCATTGCAAAGGGTCCCTTTGCCCGCAACCCCAAGAAGGACGTGGCAAAGCACGTGTTCCAGGCCTTCCGCGACAAGGACTTTATGATTGGAGCCTACTTCTCAAAGCCTGACTGGCATCACCAGGGTTTCTGGAATCCTTACTATGCCACACCTAACCGCAGACCCAACTACAACATAAAGAATCACCCGGATTGGTGGAACTCCTATGTAGAGTTCACCCAGAACCAGCTTAACGAGATTACCGGAGGCCGCTACGGCCAGATTGACATTCTCTGGCTGGACGGCGGCTGGATTACCGGCAGCCAGGTGGGCATAGAAAGCGTGCTTGAAAAGGCCCGCGCCCTTTATCCCGGAATGATATCCGTTGACCGCACCATCGAGGGCCCCAACGAGAACTATCAGACCCCCGAGCGTATGATACCGGACAGGCAGATAAATCATCCCTGGGAGAGCTGCCTTACCCACAGCAACGACTGGGGCTGGGTTCCCAACGCCCCCTACAAGAGCGCTCGCAAGGTTATCGGCATCCTGGCAGAAATAGTTGCCAAGGGCGGCTGCCTTGTGCTTGGCGTAGGTCCTAACGCACAGGGTCTTGTAGAAGAGAAGCAGGTAGTGATTCTGGAGCAGATCGGCGAGTGGCTGGGCCGCTGCGGCGCCGCTATTTACAGCACCGTTATTACAGAGAACTATCACCCCGCAGACAAACTCTGGGTTACAGCCTCCAAGGATGGCAAGACAAACTATGCCATCTACGCCCTTGAAGACGACGAGGCCGTTCCCGCCGAGCTCAGCTGGGAGGGCGCACTTCCCAAGGGAAAGGTAACCCTTCTTAACACAGGCGCACGCCTTACTCCTAAGATGAAAAACGGCAAGGTAACCGTTACCCTGCCCAAGAATCTTAAAGCAGAGCCTATAGCGCTCAGCTACGCTCCTTCTTTATAAGAAGAGAAAGCATTCCTATGGTTAGGGCAGCATTTAGAAGTAGCAGCTCGAAACCAATTTTATAACCGCCGAACCAACTCTGGGAATTAAGGTCCAGAACAAGGCAGATGGCGGGCGCAAGAAGAGCCACGGCAGGTACCCACCTGTCGTGGACTTTCTTTTTGGTAAGAATGCCAAAGGTAAAAAGCCCAAGCAGCGGACCGTAGGTATAGGACGCTATACGATAGACGGCGGTAATGGCACTGTCGGAATTAAGAGCGTTGAAGACAATGATCACAAGGCCCATAAGCACGGCCATAACTATGTGCACCCTGCTCCGTATTGCCTTTACCTGATTTTCTGATTTATCTTTTATGCCGATAATGTCAACGGTAAAGCTTGTAGTGAGCGATGTAAGCGCGCTGCCGCCGGCCCCATAGGCAGAGGCCACAAGGCCCACTATGAAGAGTACCCCTACAACCGGAGGAAGATGGCCGCCCGTGGCTACGGCGGGGAAGAGTTTGTCGCCTGTCTGGGTTATGCCGTTGGCCCCGGCAAAGGCGTACATAAGGACGCCCAGGCACAGGAAGAGGAAGATTACCGCTACTTGCATAAATATGCTCACGACAAGGTTTTTCTGGCTTTCGCGGGCATTCTTGCAGCTGAGAGTCCTCTGCATCATATCCTGGTCCAGGCCCGTAGTCGCAATCACCGTAAAGAGACCGCCCAGAAACTGCTTCCAGAAGTAATTGGTAGAATTGGCATCGTCAAAGTGGAAGATGCGGGACATAGAACTGTCACGGACAGCATCGACAATATTAATCCCCATACTCCCGGCTATGAATACTATGGACAGAACCACGGCCAGAATCATACAAAGAGTCCTGAGCGTATCGGTCCAGATAACGGACTTTACCCCGCCCCTCATCGTGTAGGCATAGACTATGAGTATGGATATCAGTACGTTAAGCGCAAAGGGAAGGCCAACGGTGTCAAAGACAAGGAGTTGCAGGCTAAGGCATACAATAAAGAGCCTCACTGCCGAGCCAAGGATTTTGGAGATGAAAAACACCCAGGCTCCGGTCTTGTGAGAGGTGGCGCCAAAGCGGTTGTCCAGGTACTCGTAGATAGAAACCACGTTAAGCCTGAAGTAAAGCGGCACCAGCACGTAGGCAATCACAAGGTAGCCGGCTATAAAGCCAAGGCACATCTGAAGGTAGCCAAAGTTGCTGACCGCCACCATTCCGGGCACGGACACGAAGGTAACCCCGGACATTACGGAGCCTATCATTGCAAAGGCCACCACAAGCCAGTTGGAACTGCGGCCTCCGCTAAAGAAATTGCTGTTGCTGGCGTCCCTTGAAGAAAGCAGGGACACGGTGAACATAAGGGCCAGGTAACCCAGCACCGTAAGAACTACTGCAAACGCCGACATCGTTACTGTTTCTTGCTGCGGAAATGGCTCTTAAGCATCTTCCAGCCGGCGCGGAAGGTCTCTATGTAACGCTGGTGCTTTTCCGGGTAAAGATCGTCAAAAGACACAAGGATACCGGAATCGTAAACATCGGCAAACTCGTCGTTTATACCCGTGCCCAGGTACTTCATCGTGGGCGACAGGTTCATATAGGAGTTTACGAGCGGAGGGATGTTAAGGCCCATAGCCCTAATCTCCGCGTTAAGGATGCGGTAGCCCTCCTTGTAGGACTTGCCCTTGAAAAGAGGCCTGTACTTGGCCGGATGGAGGGGCTTTACGGGAAGAGCCACCTTGGCAAGGTGCTGATGGTCCGGGAAGTACTTGCGCAGGAAGACCATAATCTTGTCCAGAGCCTCGCGCGGGTAGTCCGGGTAGATGGTCATCTTGCCAAAGAAATACTTTATTCCGGGATAGAGCACGGTAAGGGCTCCAAGGCCCTCGAAGAGATTGTCCAGGGCATAGATGCTCTTTGTGCCAAAGCGGGAGCCCTGATATTCTACAGAGACAAAGGAGCGGCCCAGTTCTATGGCGTGGGGCAGGTAGTGCTTGATGAACTTCTTGGAGAAGGTGAACATATGGGACGATGTGATGATGGGCTGGCCTTCGCTGTTGAATACGGCCTGGGCCGTGGGCACATAGCGGTATCCGCCCACAATCTCCTGGTCTTCCGGGCTCCACAGCACAAGCTGATGATACCCGTAGGCAGGGTCCATATCGAACTTGTCCACATCCAGTTCCTCGCCCGTGCCGCCTCCGCCGGTGCGGAAGGCAATCTCCCTGAGGCGGCCTATCTCCCGCATTACGTTAGGCGCCTCCGCGGCAGTTATGATGTAAATCTCATTTCCGGCGCGGTTTGTCTTCCTGAGCAGTCTCTCGGGAGTAAGCTCGGCCTTGAGCAATTCTTTGGATACTGGATCTATTATCTCTTTCATAAAACACTACTTTTCCCCAAGGGAATAGCACATTTTTCTTACTTCCGCAGCCCACTCTATGGGACGGCGGGACGAGTCAAAATAATCGCAGGGAACAGGCTCCCCTATTATCATCTTAAGGGTGCTCCCCTGAGCCTTGTAAAGCTCGTCCGGCAGCAGAGCCATCGCCAGGTTTACCCCTATGAGTTTGCCCAGCCTGTCAACCCTGTAAAACCGCTTTGAGTTCTGTCCTATGAACCTGCAGGGCACCACATAGCGGCCGTACAGCACGCTCTTTGTAATGAAGGACTTGCCCCACGCCACATCCTGGATTTTCCCGTCTATTTTGCGGGAGCACTTCCCTGCCGGGAAGGTGCCTATCTGCGCCGGGGAGGCAAAGGCCTCGTCCATCAGGCCCGCAAGCTGGCGGCTCTGCCCGCCCACCTTGTTCACGGGAATGAACATATCGCTCAGGCCCTTGATGTTCATAAGAAAATCGTTAACCGGGAATTTGCAGTTGCCGTCGAACAGTTCCCCCATTACCTTCACAAGGGCAATGGCGTCTATTCCGCCAAGGGGATGGTTGCAGGCAAAGGTGTAGCGGCCCTGCGGGTCTATCTTCTCCAGGCCCTCTACCTCCAGGTTAACTCCCAGGTAATTTAGGCACTCGCGGGCGAACTCTGTCCCGCGATAGCCTTTCTCAAAAAACCCGTTAAGAAAGTCCTGGTGGATAATCTTCTTGCACCAGGATACCATAAACCGGGGTATCCTGGGGAATTTCTTCCTCAGGATAACGTCCAGGTCTATAGTATATTCGTTCATAAATTAGTACTTAATGTAAACTTTAAGTGCCTGCGCAGCGTCGCCGGCAGGGAGGTCTACCACGGCCTCACGTGTAGCGGGGTCGTAGGTAACGGTTGCGCCCTCAAGCTCCACCTTGGGGCAGCGGGAAAGCCCGCCAAGGATAAGGCTAAGCTTGCGGCCGGGAAGCATACCCTTGTAAGAGCCCTCGCGCGCCTTAATCTCTACGGATACTCCGGCGCCTGTGGCGTTCTTGCTTATGAGGGTGGTGGCAAAGTCACGGCTGTAGGCCTGGGTCTCCCCGTCATCCTCGTAGTGGGTATAAGTGCTCTTGCCCTTTCCCGGGGCAATGTATATCCTTAGGATGTCCGATGCTTCCTGAAGGTTCTGAATGCCCTCGGCTGCCATAGGGATGATGGCACCGGCCTTTACAAACCAGGCGTTCTCTCCGATGGTGTATTTGAGGTCACGGATGGTACCGCCGCTAAGCAGCTTGTGGTGAGCCATATCGTACCAATCGGTCCCGGCAGGGAGCCATACAGACCTGTCGGTAAGGCCGGTGGCCTTGTCCATAGGCTGGCAGATGGTGGCGGCCAGGATATTGTCTCCAAAGAAATACTCTTCCTTCCAGGTGTAGGCCTTTTCCTCCTCGGGGTACTCATAGTAAAGCGGGCGGCAGAGGGATACGCCTGTCTCGTAGGCCTTGCGGGCCATATCGTAGATGTAAGGAGACAGGGCATAACGCAGTTCCAGGGCCTCTTTCATATACTGATAGTGGTCTGGGAAAGCCCAGATGCGGCGCTCCAGGTTGCTGGAACTTGTGCTGTGAGTCTTGAATATGGGAGAGAATACTCCGTACTGCAACCAGCGGGTAAAGAGTTCCGGCTCAGTGGGCGGGTTGTCAGGCAGCCAGTGGCCGCCAAGGTCGTGGCCCCAATAGCCGTAGAGCACGTTGGATGCTGTAGCCGTAAAGTAAGGCAGATAGCCCAGCACCTCCCACTTAATCTGGGTGTCGCCGGAGAAGCCAAGCTGGTAGCGATGGCTTCCCAGGCCTCCCCAGCGGTGATAAATCATAGGCCTGGGGGCCTCTTCTATGGGCAGGGTGGCACTGCGGCGTACCTTGTCGTTAAAGAAGGTATGATTTAGCCAGAAGGTATTGCTTAGGCCGGGAACATAGCGGCTTTCTTTCCACTGCTGCCAGTCCAGCCACCAGAAATCTACGCCCATTTCCTCAAGGGGATGAATGACGGAGTTAAAGTAAGCATCGGCCCAGGCCTGCTGGTCAATACGGAAGGGTACTCCGGCGTGATAGCCTGCGCGTGCGACTTCTCCGTTCTTTAATTTCTCTCCTCCCTGGAAGATATAGTCCTTGGGGCCGTCGTAATCGTCTGTCCTTGAAAGATAATCCTTTACAAAGGCGGGATAGACCTTTTCCTTGGCCAGGATGCCGGATGCCGGATGCAGGTTAAGAGCAGTCTTAAGGTGCATCCTGTGCATATCCTGCAGAAGGCCCGGAGGGTCGGAGATAAGGTCCTGGTTCCAGGTGTAGCCTGTCCAGCCCACGCCTTCTCCCATCTCGTCGCGGTTATTGCGAAGGGCTGTGTTAATCCAGGTCTCGTGCCAGTCCATATCTATAATCATAACGTCTATGGGCAGCTTACGGCTGCGGAAGCCCTCGGCCAGTTCTATGAACTCTTTATCTGTGTATGCCCAGTAGCGGCTCCACCAGTAACCAAAGACGTATTTGGGCGGCAGAGGAATGCGGCCTGCCACCTTGGTAAAGTCTGCAAGGGCGGCCTTGTAGTCGTGCCCGTAGGCAAAGAGGTAAAGGTCCTGCACGTCCTGCGCGGGCCTTGCTGCCACCCAGGAGCCCCAGTCGCTGTCGTTGGGCACAAGGATGTGGCGCTTGCTCTCATCTACCACTGCCCAGCCGTCGCGGGAAACCAAGCCCTGCTCCATAGGGTCTGTATAGTTGATGTGATGAGGGCCCTCGCAGCCGTCCAGGGTACGGGCAGTACCCATAAGGTTTGCGGAAGCATCGGCCCCGGGAGTCCAGGTTACGGTCTTTCCGTTTAGGCGGAAGGTTGCCTTAAGGTTGTCGGCAGAGAACTTCTCGTTCCCGGTGTAGCGCAGGGTAACCTTTGCTGTCTTAATCTCCAGGATGCCGTTCTTGTCATTTGTCTTAAAGGCGGGCACGGGAAGGTTGCGGTTCACTATTGCCAGGGTGGCGTTATCCTGAAACTGGCCGTCGGCGGCCCATTCCATACGGATGAGCCTGTCCGTCAGAACCGTAAATCTGGCATTGCCCTTTACAACTGTTGCCTCGGGTGCTGCCACGGGGTTGTTTTGGGCCCAGGCAAGGGTGCAGAACAGAAAAGCGGCTATGCTAAGTATACGTTTCATAGGATTTATTTTTTATAGTCGATACGGCCGAAGTACAGACCCCAGCAGCCATCCTGTACTATTGGAACATTCTTGCCGTCCAGGTTCTTTGCGCCCTCCATCTTCTCCAGGAAGGTATGGGAGTGGCCACCTACGATAAGGTCTATGTTGCGGGTGTTGGAGGCCAGGAAGTTATCGTTGAAGGGGCCTTCGTCCTCGTTAAAGCCAATGTGGGTGAGGGCTATTACAAGGTCGCATTTCTCCTCTTTCTTAAGGTAGTCTGCCCACTTCTGGGCTACTTCAATATCGTCAAGTTTAGGAAGACGCTCAGATACGCTCCTGTCCACAACCTTAAGAATGTCTGTAAGCAGGCCGAATACGCCAATCTTCAGGCCGGCCTTGTTAAGGATTACATAGGGCTTAATCACCTTGGCAAGGTCGAAGGTAGAGAAGTCGTAGTTGGCGCAGACCACGGGGCAGTTGAGCTTGGAGAGGCGCTGGTAAAGCTGCTCGGGGCCGTTGTCAAACTCGTGGTTGCCAAGGGTTACAACATCGTAACCAAGGGCGTTGATGCCTTCTATCTCAAGGTCTCCGTTGAGTTCAGAGAAGTAAGGAGTTCCCTGGCTGAAGTCGCCGGCGTGAAGAAGGAGCACATTCTCCGGGCCCTCTGCCTTGCGCACGCTGTCCAGATAGGCAGCCCTTTCTATAATGCCGCCAAGACCGACGTCCTGGCCGCTGCGTACGGGCTCGAAGTGAGAATGGGTATCGTTAAGATGGAGTATTACAAGGTGATGTTTGGGGCCGCTGCAAAGTACAACACAGGCGGCGGCAACTACTACGACAAGAGTCAAAAGCTTTTTCATATTGATATCCTCCATTAATTGTTGTTTTCAGAGTTTATTATCTGGATTCGGCCATCCTTGCTGTATTCTACGTTCTTGCCCTCTGCGGTAAGCTGTTTTACATAAGGGAGCATAACGTCTATAATCATAACATCCTTGAATTCAACAAGTTTCTTGGCGTTGCGTGCTACGGAGATTCCGTCGCCGCCGTTAAGAAGGAAGGAGATGGTGGCAACTCCGTAAACGCGGTTGTCGTCGATGGGGGCGCCGTCAATTTCTGCAGAAACAAGCTTGCCGTCCTTTACTACGCAGCGGGCGCCTCCTACTGCTTGCCATCTGGTGGCTGCCAGCTGCTCAAGAAGGGCGCGGATGTCGCGGCCGTAAAGCTCAAGGTAGCAGAGGTAGTTCTTGAAGGGGAACATTGATACGATGTCGTCCTTAAGCACCTCGCCTTCCGGCATATCTACGCGAATGCCGCCGAAGTTGGTAATACCAAAGTGAACCTTGCGGTGAGCCTTCTCCTCTGTTGCCACCATAAGGTGGTCTATGAACCAGTCTCCTATCTCGCTTTCGGGAGAGGTCCTTACCATTGCGCGGGGAGAATAACCAATGACGGTCTTAAGGTCTGCCATCTTATCCTGCACAGCCAGAAGGGCCTTTGCAGCGGCATAAGTAGAGGTATTGTTGGCAAATTCGCGGCCGTTGGGGGCTACGTACAAAGAATCATCGACCACACCCAGTTTCTGGGGAACATCGCTTGCAGAGCAAGCCTGTACTCCGGTGCGGCTGCCGTCCATAACTGTTCTTTTCCAGGTGAAAGAACCACCGCCACAGCAAGAAGAAAGCACTGCGGCGCTAAGAGCGAAAATTAGTAAACGTCTCATATTATTAAAGGTGATTATTTTTGTTTAATCCAATTCCAAAGGTCTGCATAAGTAGATTTCTTCCCGAACATAAGTATGCCCACCCTGTATATTTTGGCCGATACCCAGGAGAGCAGCACGAAGGCAAGGAAGAGAATGGCTATGGACAGAATAAGTTCCCCGGCAGGTACGCCGTAAGGTATTCTTGCCAGCATAACTATAGGCGAGGTAAACGGAATCATCGACCCCCAGACTACAACGGGACTGTCCGGATTCTTGAATGCGAACAATACTATCATATATCCTATCATAAGGGGGATGGTGAGGGGGAGCTGGAGCTGCTGAGTGTCGGACTCGCTTTCTACGGCAGAGCCGATGGCTGCGAACATAGAGGAGTACAGCAGGTATCCAAGGATGAAGTAGATTCCGAAGGAGGCGATCATCGTGCCCCAGGGAATTTTGACGATGGTGGACATCAGCACGGCCATATCGCCCTGAGGGAGGGCCTGTGCGTCCATAGTGGCCATTCCCATCATCGAGGCAGTATCGGCCCCGGCCCCAAGATTAACACCAAAGAAGTTGGAACCGATGATGAGGATTACTATGGTAAGGCCTATCCAGAGGAGGAACTGGGTAAAGGCCACCAGGGCTACGCCTATTATCTTGCCGAACATAAGTTCGGTGGCCTTGACGGAAGAAATAAGCACCTCTACCACGCGGGAGGTCTTTTCTTCTATCACGCTGGACATTACCATTCCGCCGAACATCGTGATGAACAGGAAGATGAATACTCCCATCACCATCGATATCATCATATAGATTCCGGACTCGGAGAGGCTCTCGTTGCCGGACTCGTCCAGAAGGTATTCGGTAATGCTTACGTTGCTTTTTATGCTCTGTATTATGCCGCCGAGGTCCTTGATTTCTGTATGGGAGGCTATGCGGCGCTCTTCTACGGCCTTGTTGATGTAGGAGTTTACGGCCGTTGAAAAATCTACGTTAAGCGGGTTGTGGGAATAGGCCTGGGCGGTAACCGCTCCGGTCTGGTCCGGCTCCGATATTACCAGGAGCACGTCCATTCCTATGGCTCCCAGGTTGTTCTTTACAGAGTCTGCGCCCTGGTAAGAATAATCCGTGAACTCGTTTGCTCCGTCGTTCACAAGGTAGGGCATTACAAAACCGCTGCGGTCCACTACTGCCACCTGCTGCGAGCGTACACCGATGTCAGACATCAGCGATATCATTATTATAAGGCCCACGGCCAGCACAACCGGAACCAGCAACGATGTAAGAAGGAAGGATTTCTTGCGTACCTTAGTGGTGTATTCGCGCGCTATTACGGTACCTATAATTCTAAGGTTCATATCTTTAGCCGGTTACAAGTTTAATAAAAATATCGTTCATCCTGGGGATGACCTCTTTGTAGGAACGTACGGTATAGCCAAGGTCGATGATTTCCTTAAGGGCTTCGTTGCCGTTGCCTGTTATGGTCTTGGAGTGGCACTCCCCGTCCGGGGTGGTATATTCCAGAACGGCCTTGTTGTCTCCGTAGCTGCGACGGATGGCGTCTGTTTCTCCGGCAACCACAAGGCGGGATTTGTTTACAAGGGCGATGGAGTCGCAAAGTTCCTCTACCGATTCCATATTGTGGGTAGAAAGTATTATGGATGAGCCTTCTGCCTTGAGGCGAAGTATCTCCTGGCGGATGAGGTTGGCGTTTACAGGGTCGAAGCCGGAGAAGGGCTCGTCCAGTATCATAAGTTCCGGCTTATGCACTACGGTGGTTATGAACTGAACTTTCTGTGCCATTCCCTTGGAGAGTTCCTCTACCTTCTTCTTCCACCAGTCCTGGATTTCGAAGCGCTCGAACCACTCGCGCAGGGCCTTCATCGCGTCCGCGCGGGACATTCCCTTAAGGCGGGCCAGGTAAAGGGCCTGGTCTCCCACCTGCATCTTGCGGTAAAGGCCGCGCTCCTCCGGGAGATAGCCTATACGCATAACGTCCTCCTGGGTGATGGGAACACCTTTGAAGAGGACTTTACCGCTGGTGGGGATGGTTATACGGTTTATAATTCTGATCAGTGTGGTCTTTCCGGCTCCGTTGGGCCCCAGCAGACCAAAAATCTTACCTTCCGGCACAGACAGGCTTACCTTGTCCAAGGCTACCTTGGGCCCGAAGGATTTACTAATTTCTTGAGTTTCGATTATCATAACGCTACGGTCACTATCGACCAAAAATCAAATATTCAAAATCTTGGATGTCAGTTCCAATAATATCTCGCGGCCATCGGAATCCGGGGCGCCTCCGCCCTTTCCGATGTAATCGTATTCTTCAATTAGGGCAAGCACCCGCATTGTCTTGATGGTGGGGTAATTTGCCACGGCGGTATCGTACTCCCTTAGGAAGTAGGGGTTCACCCCAAGGATGGCGGCCTTCTCCTGGGTGGAGACCGGGCCTCTCATCATCCTGGCTTCAAGAGTGAGTATCCTGTAGAAATGGCCAAAGAGGGCGTTGGTTGCCATTGGCATTGCAAATTTGGCATCGCTGCCAAGGCGGGAGGCTATGTAGAGGGCCCTCTCTTTATTTTTGGCCGACAGAGCCTTGGTCAGTTCAAATATGTTGAACTGTCTGGATATGCCCACGTTGCGCTCTATGTCCTCTGCCGATATTTTTACGGTGCCCTCCGGCAGGCTCTTGAGCATCTTGTCTGTCTCCAGCACTATCTTGCCGAGGTCTGTTCCGGCCGATTCTCCAAGCAGGGCTGCGGCGTCCGGGGATATCTGAAGGCCTCTGGAGCGGTAGTAATCCCCTATCCAGGAGCCCACCTCGTAGTCTCTCAGGGCCTGGGAGTCCATAACTTCTCCGCACTTGCTAACTGTCTTGTAAAGGGCCTTGCGCTTGTCTGCCCTGGCTCCTCTGAGAAGTATTACCAGAACGGTAGATTCCGAGGGCTCCTCACAGTAGGTGGCCAGGTTCTCCAGGGTTTTCATACTCTGGGCCTCCTTGAGCACCACCAGCCGGCGCTCCGCCATCATAGGATAGCAGCGGGCCTCCGAAGCCACGGTGTCCGCGTCGGTATCAAGTCCGTAGAATATGGTCTGGTTGAAGTCTCCCTCTTCGGGGGCGAGCGCGGCGTCTATAATGGCCTGGCAGGCCAGGTCCGGATAGTAAGGTTCCTCCCCCATCAGCAGATAGACGGGGCTGAAGCTGCCGCTGCGCACGTCAGAGATGATTTTGCTGCACTGGGCAGCAGTTTCAAGGTATGCGGGACCTTTGGCCATAATCGTACAAATATAATCAATAAATCAGAAAAGAGGATGGGGGATGTTCAAAAAAAGGCACCCTCGCGGGTGCCCCTGAACTATTTATTCGTATCTTTTTTCTTTGTTGCGGGTGAGCCGTTCTTTCATTGCGTCGGCTGCATCGGTTACAGCCTCTTCGAAGGTTTTGGCATTCCTTTCTACAACCAGTGTGTCGCTGGGGACATTCACCTGTAGCTTTACAGACTTGTTGTCCGGCCTTTCCATCAGGGAAAGTACAACGTCTACGCTGGTGATGTTGTCGTCGAAACGCTCAAGTTTGCCTACTTTCTTTTCTACGTAGTCAAGAAGTTTCTGATCGGCGTCGAACTTCAAGGTTTGTACTTTAATCTCCATTTTTACCTCCTCTTTTTGCCCGGGGATGGGCGTTATTATAAACATTCTTGAGTTTGCCTATAGAGTTGTGCGTGTACACCTGGGTTGCTGCCAGCGAGGAGTGACCTAACAGTTCCTTTATGGAGTTAAGGTCCGCTCCCTTTTCCAGAAGCTCCGTGGCAATGGTGTGCCTAAGCACGTGGGGGGACTTGCGTCCCGCTATGCCGGGGACCAGCGCCAGTTCCTCGCCTACTATCCTTTCTACGGCTACGGGATAAAGAGGTTTGCCCTTTTCCGTCACCAGCAGGGGCTCTTCCGGAGTACGCTCACGGCCCAACAGGCTCTCAGTTGCTTGTAAATATAGTAAAATTTCTTTTGATAACGAAGAAATAATTGGAATTTCTCTCATTTTATTTCCCTTGCCCCTTACGTGAAGAACGTTGCGGGAAAAATCTACCGAACCTATTTTCAGGCTTATAAGTTCGCTGCGGCGGATGCCTGTGCTGTAAAGAAGAGAAATCACAAGGCGGTGCAGGGAGTCCTTGTGGCTAAGCGTGGTGTCGGCCTTCCAGTCCGTCATTTCAAAGTACTCCTGCATAGAGGATTCCCTGTAAAATGAGGGCAGACGCTTGGGGATTTTAGGTCTTCCCACAAGGCTCACGGGGTTGGAATCCAGCGCTCCTTCCCTGATGAGAAAGGCCGCGAACCCGCTGAGCACGGACATATGCTGGGCGCTTGTCTTGGCGCTTAGTTTCTTTTCCAGGCTAAGGTGGACCTGATAGTCCCTGATGTCCCCCACCGTCATAGCCTTGGTTATCTGCTCCGGCGGCAGGTTGCAAAACTGGCAGTATCGGCCCAAAATATCCTCGTAAATCTCTGCCGTGCGGGGAGAATACCGCCGTACGGTCCTTATATATACAAGGTATTTTTTTATATAGTCCATTGGGTCGATTGTTCCCTGTCGGGATGATGGTTTTTGGGATTGATGGTTCCCGGTTTCGGGCCGATGGTTCCCTAATCCTTTTTTACGGGCTCCAGGCCCATCTCGCGGGCCTTCTCGCGCATAAAGGCATCGGCCTGCGCAAAGTCATTGCCTATTACGCCGTCCAGCACTGCCTCTTTTACGGCCTCCTTTAGCGCGCCTATGGTGTTGCAAGGGCCAATCCCGAAGAGTTCCATAATATACTCTCCGGTGATGGGGTTTTTCCAGTTGCGGATGGCGTCTTTTTCCTCAACTTCCACCAGTTTCTTTTTTACCAGCTCGAAGTTGCTCTTTATTCCGGCCACCTTAACAGGGTTCTTGGAGGTGATATCGGCCCCGCAAAGGAGCATAAGGTCGTTTATATCGTCCCCGGCGTCAAAGAGAAGGCGGCGTATGGCAGAGTCAGTAACTTCCTCGTCCACAAGGGCTATTGGCCTGTGATGGAGGCCTACCAGCTTCTGCACGTACTTCATTTTCTCGTTCAGGGGCATCTTAAGTGCCTGGAAAATCCCGGGCACCATACGGGCGCCTATCACCTCGTGACCGTGGAAGGTCCAGCCCAGAGATGCGTCCCATCTTTTGCTGGAGGGCTTGCCTATGTCGTGAAGAAGGGCGGCCCAGCGCAGCCAGAGCACCCTGTCTTCAGGCGCCCCGCCGGCGGTGGCTTCTGCAACGTGGTCCACTACCTGAACCGTGTGCGAGAAGTTGTCTTTGTGCCCGCGGCCGTCCACGGTTTCTACGCCCTTAAGGCGTGCCAGGGCCGGGAGCACGTACTCCAGAAGCCCGGTCTGGTCCAGAAGACGCAGGCCCACCGAGGGCTTGGGAGTAAGCAGTATCTTGTTTAGTTCTTCTGCTATTCTTTCTGCCGACAGAATCTGCATTCTGTCCTTCATCCTGCAGATGGACTGGAAGCATTCGGGGCTGATTGTAAAGGCGTGATCCGGAGTGCTGAGTTTGGACACGAAACGCACCGCCCTTAGCATTCGCAGAGGGTCGTCGCTGAAGGTAACGTCCGGCTCCAACGGGGTACGTATCACCCCGGCAGACAAATCTGCTATGCCTCCGAAAGGATCGACCAAGGCCCCGAAATCCTCTTTATTGAGGCTGAAGGCCATTGCGTTGATGGTAAAGTCCCTTCGTTTCTGGTCGTCCTCCAGACTTCCGTTTTCTACGATTGGCTTTCTGGAATTGCGGTTGTAAGACTCCTTGCGCGCGCCCACGAACTCTATCTCTGTGCCGCGGTAATGCAGCATAGCCGTGCCAAAGTTGCGGTAACTTGCCACGGTGCACGGGCGGCCGGTCTCTTTTTCTATCCTGGAGGCCACCTCGTTGGCGAAATCAATCCCGCTGCCCTCTACTACGATGTCTATGTCATAGGAAGTCTTGTCCTGTTTTCCGGGGTCTATCCTGCCCAGGAAACAGTCTCTTACAAAGCCTCCTATCACAAAGGCCCTTACCCCACAAGACTCCGCCACCCGGTTTACCAGATGGAAAACCGGATGGCCGAGATAAGGATTGTCAATCTTCGCGATATCAGTCATCTGCGATGCGATGGCAGATTAAAGCATTATACCGAATGAATAGAAGCCCATCTTGGGACCCTTGTCAGCATCGAACAATCTGCCGGGCTGCCAACGGAAGAAGAGGGGCAGGCCAAATAAAAGGTCTGTGCTGACATAAACACCGAACTGAACCTTGTTGGGCTTGTAACCACCCTGGTCGTATTTGATGGTTGATCCGTCGGGTGCTATTACCTTTGTGGCCGATTCTGCACTTATATTATATATAAGCTCGGGACCGAAGGTGATGCCCTCGTGTTTCTTATTTACGTTGATGGTGAAGAGAAGGGGCATTGTTACGGAGTGGATGTAAAGGCGGGAGTGCTTTACCGAGCCCTCGGGGATAGGGTTGATGAAAAGATAGTCTCCTTCCTTGTCCCAAACGTTGTTGCCGTTGGTACGGATGCATTTTCTGTCGTAGCTTAGACCTATGGATGCCACGAAGTCCTTGCTGGGAGAAGTGTACTTGACGCCCACTACGTTCTTAACGTAAAGATCGCCAAGGAAAATAGCGGAAGGTCTTACACCGGGAGCCTTGTCGTAGGCGCCGCCCCAACCTAGACCTAATCCGTCGATTACAGGGAGGCTCCAGGGAGAAGCGGGTTTCTCTGCCTCTACGGCATCATCGCCCTTGGCCAAAGAATAATATTTCTCAAAAAATGAATTTACCTCTACTTTGTTCTCTTCTGTCTGGGCAAATGCCATTACAGAAAATGCAAGTGTTGCAAGAATTACAAATGTTTTTTTCATAGTACTATGGTTTAATTAAACATCATTTTTTTCATTATTCAAGGCCGATGGTAACTTTGCCGACGGCACAAATTTGTCTCCTTCCCGGCGGAAGGCCAGCGTCTTGCCTCCGTTTGTAAGGACCAGCCAGCTGACGTTTAGGACAAGGTTGTATCTTGCCGCCTGATGGGCTGTTTCCCGCGTGATGGGCACCTGTGGCCGCTTGCACTCTACAATCATAAAGGGCTTTGCATCGCGGTCGTAAACCACTATGTCTGCCCTGTAAACCTTTTGCCTGGCTCCTCCGGCTATGGTGAACATCTGTTCTCCAAAGGTAAAGGAGACCTCGCTCTGCATCAAGTGATATGGATAGCCGTATTCTTTGTGGAGCACCTCTATAAACCATTGCCTTACCCCCTCTTCGGGGGTTAAGGCAACGTTTTTCTTACGCAGAGGGTCCCATACGGTCTCCATCGATACTTATTTAATATACTCGTGAGATTCTGTCATTGCAGCGGGGTCAAGGGCTGCATCCAGTTTCTCCTTTGTCATAATGCCTTTTTCAAGCACGATGTCGTAAACGCTCCTGCCGGTCTCAAGGGCCTCCTTGGCAACCTTGGTGCTGGTCTTGTAACCGATGTAAGGGTTAAGGGCTGTTACAATACCGATGCTGTTCTTTACCATCTCGTCGCAGTGCTCTGCGTTGATGGTGATGCCTTCTACGCACTTAACGCGCAGGGTGTCCATTGCGTTTGCAAGCCAGGTGATGGATTCTACCATACACTGCATAATAACGGGCTCCATAACGTTAAGCTGAAGCTGGCCGGCCTCTGCGGCAAAGGCTACTGCGGTATCGTTACCTATAACCTTGAAGCAAACCTGGTTGGTTACCTCGGGGATAACGGGATTTACCTTACCGGGCATAATGGATGAACCGGGTGCCATAGGAGGGAGGTTAATCTCGTGAAGGCCGCAGCGGGGACCGGAAGCCATAAGCCTGAGGTCGTTGCAAACCTTGGAGAGTTTCACAGCAAGGTGCTTGAGGGCGCCGTGGTATGCTACGTAGTCTCCTGTGTCGGGGGTTGCTGCCACAAGGTCACGTGCAGGGCGGAAAGGCTCGCCTGTAAGCTCTGCAAGGCGTTTTGCGCAAAGTTCTACGAAGCCGGGAACTGCATTGAGGCCTGTACCGATTGCGGTACCGCCCATATTGATCTCGTACATATAAGCGAGGTTGTGCTCTATGTTTGCAATCTCGTCCTCAAGGGTGTTTGCAAAGGCATAGAACTCCTGGCCTGCTGTCATAGGAACGGCATCCTGAAGCTGGGTGCGTCCCATCTTTATTATGTTCTTGAACTCGTCGCCCTTTGCGCGGAAGGCCTTTACAAGCTCCTTAAGGCTGGCGATGAGTTTTTTGTTCATACGGATTACGCCAAGTTTGATTGCTGTGGGGTAGGCGTCGTTGGTGGACTGTCCGCAGTTTACGTGGTCGTTGGGCCAGCAGAACTGGTACTCCCCTTTTGCGTGTCCGAGTTTCTCCAAAGCTATGTTGGCGATAACCTCGTTGGCGTTCATATTAACGGATGTTCCTGCTCCTCCCTGCATCATATCAACCGGGAACTGGTCCAGGCACTTGCCGTTGACTACGTCCTTGGAAGCCTCGCAGATAGCATCGGCAATCTTCTTGTCAAAAACGTCCAATTCTCCGTTTGCAGCGGCAGCTGCCCACTTTACGTAAGCGATGGCTACGACGTAATCGGGGTAGTCGCTCATCTTGGAGTTGGAGATTTTGTAATTGTTTATGGCTCTTTGGGTCTGGACGCCGTAGTATGCGTCAGCGGGAACCTGAAGTTCGCCCAGAAGGTCGGATTCGACTCTAAATTTATTTTCTGACATAGTGTTATATAGGTAAAATAAGTGTTTTTCGTGTCGTCCTGCAAATATAAGAAACCGTTTTGAATATTTGTACAATTTGTTTATTTTTGCGCTTTCAAAAATCCACCCTTTATGCTACAGATTTTCTGCAAAAACACAGGTACCTCCAAGAAATATCCGGAGGGGACCTCGCTGCTTCAGATGTTAGGTGACTTCGAGTTCGATCAGCCTTGGCCCATCGTATCTGCCAAGGTGAACAATGTGTCCCAGGGTCTTAAGTTCAAGGTTTACAAGAGCAAAGACATAGAGTTTGTAAGCATAAAGGAAGAGAGTGGCCGTCGTGTGTATAGCCGCTCTTTGTGTTTTTTGCTCTATAAGGCTGCGGTTGATATTTTCCCTTCCTGCGAGCTTTATATGGAGTATCCTATTTCGGGTGGATATTTCTTCCATTTGTACAAAGAGAACAATGTGCCGCTGCAGCCTCAGGAGATGGACCTTATTCAGGCCCGTATGAGGGAAATTGTGCAGGAGGATATGCCTTTCCACAGGTACGATGTCCAGACTGCCAAGGCGCTCAAGATTTTCCGCGACAGCGGGTATATGGATAAAGTAAAACTTCTGGAGACAAACGAGGAGGTTTATACAGATTATTATAAGCTGGGCGATACTCCCGATTATTATTACGGAAGACTTGTACCATCGACCGGATATCTGAAAGTCTGGGGGGTTCAACCTTATAAAACCGGCTTCTTACTCAGGCTTCCGGACAGGGAGAATCCCGGCGAGCTAGCTCCTTTTGCAGATCAGCCCAAGACCTTCGAGATGTTCAACGAGAATCTGCGCTGGAATATCATTATGCGGCTGAATACCGTGGGTGATGTGAATATGGCGCTTCGCGAGGGCCAGGCCAGCGAGCTTATCCAGGTGGCCGAGGCTTTGCAGGAGAAGAAGATTATCCAGATTGCAGAGGAGATTAACAGGCGTTATCGCAGCGAAAATCCCGTGAGAATTGTGCTGATTACGGGGCCTTCCAGCAGTGGAAAGACTACTGTTTGCAAGAGGCTCAGCATTCAGCTTAAGGCCTGCGGTTTGCGTCCTCTTTCTGTTTCTACCGATGATTATTTTGTTAATCGTGAGGATACCCCGCGCTTCCCTGACGGCAGCTATGATTTTGATAACTTCGACACCGTAGATCACGATATGATGCAGAGGGATCTTCTTAAGGTTCTTGCCGGCGAGGAAGTTTCGGTGCCTGAGTATAACTTTGTTACGGGTCTGCGGGAGTACAACGGAAAGACTCTTAAGCTTAAAGAGGGCAGTATTCTTCTTGTAGAGGGAATCCACGCTCTTAATCCTGCGCTTACCAACGGTATTCCGTCGTCTTCCAAGTTTAAGATTTTCATAAATACGCTTACCAGCACGGCTCTGGATTATCATAACTGGATTCCTACAAGCGACAACCGTCTGCTTAGGCGTATCGTGCGCGATTATAATAAGGGTGCCTTTACTGCCCGCGAGTCCATAAGCCAGTGGCCTATGGTTTGCGCGGCAGAGGAGAAGTGGATTTATCCGTTCCAGGAGAACGCAGACGTTATGTTCAATTCTGCTTATCTGATAGAGTTTGCGGTGCTACGTAACCACGCCGAGCCCATCCTGGCCAGCGTTCCCAAGAATTGTCCGGAGTACAGCGAGGCTCACCGCCTGCTGAAGTTCATTCACTACTTCACTCCCGTATCGGACCGCGAAATTCCGCCTACCTCAATGCTTCGCGAGTTCCTGGGCGGCTCCTCGTTTACGTACTAAATCGAATATTATCCCCGGTCAACCGGGGATTTTTCATTTTTGATGAGCCAAAGAGTTGGGCCAATAACCAACATTCGAAATCGACTACATAATAAATATAAATCGCAGAAAGACTGTTAATGACAAAAGAAGGCGTATCTCTTATAGAATACACCTTCTTTGTAATATTTAACGCTTTTATAGCGCTTGTATTTCTTCTTTGGTAAGGCCTGTGGAGGCAGCGATGATATCAATGTTTACACCATTTTCCAAAAACGCTTTGGCTATTTCCAATGCGCGTTCATTGCGGCCTTCTTCGCGGCCTTTTGCTTCGCCTTCTGCACGGCCGGCGGCGATACCTTCCTCGCGGCCCTTGTTGCGCTCAAAAGCCTTAACATTATTTAAATCACGTTCCGTCATCATAGCATCCAAGTATTTACGATGTTTCTCCGGAGCAAACTTACTGATTTCTGCAGAATTAAACAAGAGTTTAAAGAATTCTTCATAGAGTTCCTTGGGCCGCTCATTAAAGAGCTTCATATTCATAAAAGCATAGCATATCTTCTCAATCAATGGAGTATCTTCAGTGACTGCCTTCTTAAAATTAGGTAACTCCAGAAACACAAATTGAAGGCTCTCAGTCATAACCTCATCACGACAATCCCTCTTAAGTAAATACCTGAACAGCACCTCGTCCGAATCCTTGTGCATAGAGAAGTTCATCACTCCGATAAAATACACAGGAGGGAAAGAGTAGTCGTCTCTTTTCCCTGCAATAAGTTGCCTCTGAACATCAAAAGAAGCATAGTACACCGCCCTCTCGTAGAAACTCGCCTGCTCTGC
>JBGVAW010000041.1:0-4042 GCA_045224955.1 Candidatus Cryptobacteroides sp. | reverse complement strand
ACTATCTATAACCTGGCTGCCCTGCTGTCGGCAGTTGCAGAGAGCAAACCTCTGCTGGCCTGGGACATCCAGATGAACGGCCTTATCAATATCCTGGAGGTAGCAAGAGAAAAGGGCTGCGCAGTTTTCACTCCAAGCAGCATCGGCTCCTTCGGCCCGGAAACTCCCCGCGTAAACACCCCTCAGGACACCATCCAGAGGCCTCGCTCAATGTACGGAGTAACCAAGGTGGCCACTGAACTTCTCAGCGACTATTACTTCCATAAATACGGCACCGACACCCGCTCCGTGCGCTTCCCGGGACTCATTTCCAACGTAACGCTCCCTGGCGGCGGCACAACCGACTATGCAGTGGAGATTTACTACGCAGCAGTCAAGGGAGAGGAATTTGTCTGCCCTATTGCCAAAGGCACATATATGGATATGATGTATATGCCCGACGCACTCAAGGCAGCAATCGACATTATGAATGCCGATCCCTCCAAGCTCGTTCACCGCAACGCCTTCAACGTAGCGTCTATGAGCTTTGATCCGGAAATCATCTACAACAAGATTTGCGAATACATTCCCGGATTCAAGATGAGGTATGAGGCTGATCCCGTACGCCAGGCCATAGCCAACTCCTGGCCGGACAAGATGGACGACAGCTGCGCCCGCGAAGAATGGGGATGGTGCCCGTCATTCGACCTTGATTCGATGACGCGCGATATGATTGACAGTCTTCGGAAAAAACTTTTGTAAGGATTATTCCTGATTGACAGATTCGGCTGCCTTCAAAGCTTGCTTTGCCAGGGCAGCCGCTTTTTTTGCGTCCTCGGCAGCCTTCTTCTTACGATAGTAGTTCACGTACTTTTGCAGAATGGCGTTTTCGCGCTCCTGCTCGCGGCGCATTCTTTCCAGAATTTTAATCTTCTTCTTGCGCAGTTTTTCTGCCTTGCGCTCTGCCTTCTTAGCTGCCTTTACGGCATCCAGGCTATCCAGACGGGCCCACTCGGCCTCTCTTGCAGCGGCCTTGGCAAGGGCCGCAGCCTCCTTGGCCTTGCGTTTTTCTTCCCTTTCAAGAGCCTTTCGCTCCTTCTCGAGAGCCTTCTTGTCTTTTTCCGTAAGAACAGGCGCAGCCTTTAACGTATCCGCAGCGGTTGACAGGGAATCCGCAACAGGATTGACGGGAGTTTCCGCAGGCTTGACAGGATCTGCGCCGGCCTTCAGGGAATCGGCTCCGGTCTCAGGCAAAGCTTCCGATATATTAAGCAGACCCTCAGAAACACCGCTCGCAGAGACTGACAGAGAATCCGCAGCCACAGACAAAGAATCCTTCACGCCAAGAGTGTCCCCGGCGGCAATCCTCTCTTTCTCTTCCTGACGCTCCCTTGCCCGGCGTTCCCTTTCCAGACGCGCCGCCTCTATGCCGGCATAGACATCCTGCATATAACCAGGGAAATAGATATCGGTATTCTTGAACTTAGCCTTGGGATGGGAGGCATACTCATCCCTTTCAGTCTCCCTTAGCGTAAATTTAGTAATATCCTCTTTCCCCGACGGGCGGTTAGACGGCTGCCAGTTGAAGCCCTTGAGTATCCTGAGATCCGACTTAATCTGCGCTACAGGGTAGGCATCGCTCTTGGCATCATCGAAATAAAAAACCTGGTCTATCTCGCCCTCGTTGAACAAAGCGCTGAGCATCTTGGACTTGCTAAGATTCACGGTGGCGTATGTACTGTCCTCCTGAATGTAGAAGACTGCGTCGGCATCGCCAAGAGCATCGAATCGCCTTATAACCCCCACGGAATCGAAGTAAGCCATCATTTCCGTGCTTCGAATCTGGTCGTAGCAAAGACTGTCTTCCCTTACCACCACGAAGGCATTGGACATAAGGCTTGCCTTTTCCAGATTTCCACCCCTGATGCGGGCGAAAAGGCTGTCCGATGCATACTGTCGCTTAGGATCGTTCCAAACCACCGGGTTCTTGTACAGCCTTATAAGCGAATCCAAATCTGTGTATTCCAGCGAGTCGCAGATAATCTGCAAATCGCTCTTGAAAAGCTTGAAATTACGTATTCCCCTAAGGAAGCCAACCTTGGTAGAATCCGGAGCAGGGCCAACCGCAGCAACCTTTGTAGTATCCACGGCCGACACCATAGTGGAGTCAACCCCCGATGTTTTTGTAGTGTCTATGGCCGATACTTTCGTAGTATCGATCCCTGATACCATAGTTGTATCAATCCCCGACACCTTTGTTGTATCGATTGCCGATACTTTCGTAGTATCTGCCACCGATGGATTAGTGGCATTTGCTGCCGATGGATTAGTGGCATCTGCCACTTCCGGACTTCCGGAGTCATTAAGGTTACGTCCGGGAGCTGAGCCATTTAGCGCCCCTTTGGGGCCGCCGATTACAGGCGGAGCATTAGGGTCATTTTTCCTGGCCTCCTCGGCCGCTTTTGCGGCAGCCTCCGCTGCCTTTCTGCGATACTCGGCCACAGGGTCGGAATCGATATCCTCTATTCTCTTCTTGGATACCTTCAGCTGCCCATCGGTAATATCGCACATAGGGCGGGTGAAGTAAATGAGAGTATCGGCCCTGGCATAGACAGTATCGGCCTTCTCCTCCCTTGTTATTCCTATAACTACGGGGTCCCGCATCATCTTGAGGGTGGCCACGGAGTCTATATACAACATCCGGCCGGCCATCGAATGGGAGTTGCGGGAGGTGTCGGATACCTGGGCCCGGCCAAGCAATTCAACCTCGCCGGTGAGGCGGTTAAAGAACAGGGAATCGCTCCAGGCTTCCTGGGTTTTGTTCATTCCGTGCACGTTCCGCCTGAAGAAGAACTGTTCCTTGGCCCTGTCGTACCAACCGGAGTTGGCAGAGAGCATATTGTCTTCCTTCCAGGCATCGGTATTCTCGCCGAAGTAGGCCATTCCGGTGTCCCCGTAATAGTCCAGCGACGTGGTCTTCACGAAAATGGAGTCCGTGAACATATTTACGTCGGTGGTGAACGTGAAGAGTTTTTCCTTGGAGTCGTACCTGCCGCGGAAACTCTCTATTATCTGCCCGTCTTTGTCGCGCATAGAACCGCCGCCGGCAAAGACAGCCACACTGTCCTTGGTGTTGTAGTCCAGATGCCTTGTCCTAAGGAGGTTGCCGTCCTTGTCTTCCAACTGGACAAGCGAGCCGCGGAACTGGGCCAGATCGTCATCTATAAGATAGGTGAGTTTGTCGCTGGTAAGACGGGTTTCTTCCTGGATGATGCTTACGTTATTGATGCATTCGATGATGGAGGTGTTCATATTCCAGAACGCCGTGTCGCAGATAAGATAGGTATTGTTATGCAAGAAACGGGCAGGGCCTGTTACCTTTCGGTAGTTCTGTCCGTCCTTTTCTACCTGCTCCATCTTCCTGGCGCTGAGCAGCCTGACCAGAGAGTCACTCTGCTCTCTCTGCTGCGCCTTCAGAGGAAAGCACAGCAGAAAAATTGCGGCAAGGATTGGAAGAAACCTCCTCATTGTTCGTTATTCCTGACTTCTGGCTGCAGCCTCGCTCCACGCAGCGCGGGAGAACTCGCACTCGCGGAAAATAGGGTCTATGTAAATATAGGTTTCCTTAATCTTGGCCTCTACGAAATCATTGATTGCCTTCATAGCCTTCATCTCCTGAACTCCGTCCACAAGAGCGTCGTAATCGTTCTCGAAGGTGGCCGTGTGGGCGGGTATCATCTTATCTATGCGGATTATCTTATAGATTGTGTTACCCTGCCCCTCGTTGTCTACGGACTCGAACGGAGCGGAAATCTCACCTTCCTTAAGGTTCTTGATGGCGGCATAGTCGGCCGGTTTAAGCTGGTCAATCTCAAAATAGGAGCTGCCGGTGTAAAGGTCTGCCATCTGGCCGCCGTTTGTACGGGTTGCTACGTCCTGGGAATAGAACTTTGCGGCAAGAGAGAAGGTAACGGCCTCGTTCTTGATTTCTGTCTTAAGGCTGTCCAGGGTGGTGAAAGCCTTCTGCCTGTCTTCGCTGGTATACTGAGGGCGAAGCAGAATG
>JBGVAW010000040.1:0-13271 GCA_045224955.1 Candidatus Cryptobacteroides sp. | reverse complement strand
CTGCAATGACACATTCTACGGGCGAACCGTCGCCGTTTCGCAGATTGGAGGAGATCAGTTCCGCGACGGCTTTGGCAAGAGCCATTGTCTTTTCTTCCAAGGACTCGCGGACACCGCCCTGGCGTCCGTCTATCGTGGGCCTTATTCCTATTTTGGGATAATTATTCATAATTGATTTGTTTAGTGTCTGATAGTCCTCACAAGATAGAAATTTTTAATGTTTTTTACAATTGTTTTTAGTAAGTTTGGACTTTAAAACAAAGATGCTATGGATGAGAAGAATGTGAAGCTGCCGGAGAACGCGCAGCGCGAACTGAAACCTGGAGAAGAATACAAGCCAATACTTTCTCCCCTAAAGAATTACGCAGAAATCACCCCGTACTCCGTGCTTACAGGAGTATTTATGGTAATTCTTTTCTCTGCTGCGGCTGCCTATCTTGGACTTAAGGTAGGACAGGTATTCGAGGCCGCCATACCTATTGCAATCATAGGAGTGGGACTCACCGCAGCGCTAAGAAAGGTGGACAGCCTTAGCCAGAACGTAATTATACAGTCTATAGGCGGTTGCTCGGGTTCCGTAGTGGCTGGAGCCATCTTTACTCTCCCGGCAATATATATTCTGGGCCTGGACATAAACTTTACCCAGATGGTGCTTTCCTCGCTGCTTGGCGGTGTGCTGGGAATCCTCTTCCTGATTCCTTTCCGCAAGTACTTCGTTAAGGAAATGCACGGCAAATATCCCTTCCCGGAGGCCACGGCTACAACCCAGGTGCTGGTTAACGGCGAGGGCGGCGGAAAGGGAGCCAAAATTCTGATTCTGAGCGGATTGATCGGAGGTCTTTACGACTTTATCTCTTCCAGCATAGGACTTTGGAGCGAGACCCTTACCTCCCGCGTGGTAGATTTTGGAGCCGCCCTGGCAGACAAGGCTAAGATTCTGGTTAAACTGAATACGAGCGCGGCCGTGCTTGGCCTTGGTTTTATCATCGGCCTTAAATATGCGCTTATTATTTGCTGCGGTTCCTTCCTGGTATGGTTCTTCATTATTCCGCTGATCGGTTTCGTGCTGCCGGAGGCTCAGGCCGCCGCGCTGGCCCCGGAAGATCTCTTCAGCGCATACGCCAGACCTATCGGCATTGGAGGTATAGCAACGGCCGGTGTAATTGGAATAGTAAAGTCCTTCGGAGTCATAAAGTCTGCGCTTGGCCTTGCCGTAAGCGAGTTCAAGGGTGGCAAGGGAGCAACGGAGAAAGCAGTGCGCACCGACGAGGATATGCCAATGAAAAACATTGTCTTTGGCATAGCAATCGCCCTGCTTGCCATTTTTGCCTTCTTTGCCCTTGGCGGAGTTGTAGAGAATGTTTGGCAGGCTGTCGTAGGCCTTCTTATTGCCGGAATTATTTCCTTCCTCTTTACTACGGTGGCAGCAAACGCCATAGCCATTGTGGGCTCCAACCCCGTTAGCGGAATGACGCTGATGACCCTTATAATAGCATCGGTAATCCTTATAGCCGTTGGCCTCAAGGGCAATGCCGGTATGGCAGCGGCCCTGATTATAGGAGGAGTTGTCTGCACGGCCCTTTCCGTTGCAGGCTCGTTCATCACAGACCTTAAAATAGGCTACTGGATTGGCTCTACTCCCCGCAAGCAGGAAACCTGGAAATTCCTTGGCGTTGCAGTATCGGCAGTAACGGTCTGCGCCGTAATGCTCATTCTTAACCAGGTTTACGGATTTACCGGAGAAAAGGCACTTGTGGCGCCTCAGGCCAACGCTATGGCAGCGCTTATAGGGCCTCTTATGAGCGGTGGCGGCGCCCCGTGGATGCTTTACGGCATCGGTGCGGTACTGGCCCTGATTCTTACTTCTCTTAAGATTCCGGCCCTGCCCTTCGCCCTTGGTATGTTCATTCCTCTGGACCTGAACCTCCCCCTCCTTGTAGGTGGCGGCATTGCCTGGCTGGTGAGCACCAGAAGCAAGGATTCCGCTGTCAACAGCGAACGTATGGACAAGGGAACTCTCATTGCTTCCGGATTTATCGCGGGCGGCGCTCTGTTCGGAGTTCTGAGCGTGATTCTCAAATTTGCTAACGTAAGGCTATTCCTGCTTAACAATGTTCCGGAAGTGGTTACGTTCTTTGACAACTGGAGCGCCAAACTTGGCGAGCCTCTGGCCATTATCCCGTTTGCAGGCCTTATTGTTTATATGATTGTTTCTTCTATGAAGGTTAAAAAGCTGTAATATGGAAAATATACTTGACAGATTTCTGCGCTATGTCGCTATTGATACAATGTCCGACGAAGATTCGGAGAGCCAGCCCTCGGCAGCAAAGGAGTGGGATCTTCTAAGACTTTTGCGTGACGAACTTCAGGCCCTTGGAGTGGAAGTAACCCTTGACGAATATGGTTACGTTATGGCGAGCATCCCCTCCAACATAGACAAGAAAACCCCGGCCATCGGTTTTATCGCCCACGTCGATACTGCCCCGGACGCATCGGGAAAGGATGTAAAGCCCCAGATCATAAAGGATTACGACGGGGGCGATATAGCCCTCAAGGGCGTTCCCGGCCTCTTCCTTAAGCCTGCGGACTTCCCGGAGATGCTGCACTACAAGGGTCAGACCCTTATAACTACCGACGGCACCTCCCTTCTGGGCGCCGACGACAAGGCCGGCGTTGCAGAGATTATGAACGCCGCGCAGTACATTGTGGAGCATCCGGAGTTCAGGCACGGCCCCATCAAGATAGGGTTCACCCCCGACGAGGAGATTGGCCGCGGCGTGGTTAAGTTTGACGTAAAGCGCTTCGGGGCCGATTTTGCCTACACTATGGACGGAGGCGAGATTGGAGAGCTGGAATATGAAAACTTCAATGCAGCATCGGCCAAAATCCATATCCAGGGTAGAAATGTTCATCCCGGAAGCGCCAAGGGCAAAATGAGGAATGCAATCCTGATAGCATCGGAACTTAATTCTCTTCTGCCGGTAGAGCAGAGACCGGAATACACAGAGGGTTACGAGGGCTTCTTCCATATCATTGCCTTTAACGGCAGCGTAGAAAATGCCGATATCGCCTACATCATCCGCGACCACGACAAGGCAAAGTTCGAAAGGAAGAAGGACCTTATCTCCAAGACCTGCGACTTTATAAACGAGAAGTATGGAGACGGCACTGTAACTCTTGTCCTGAAGGACCAGTATTACAATATGCGCGAGCAGGTTGAGCCCCACTTCCACGTGGTAGAGAAAGCCATCAAAGCCATTGAAATGGCAGGCATCAAACCAAAGGTTCAGCCTATCCGAGGGGGGACCGATGGTGCCAATCTAAGCTTCAAGGGCCTTCCCTGCCCCAATATCTTTGCAGGCGGTCTTAACTTCCACGGCAAGATGGAGTTCGTGCCTCTGGAGAGCATCCAAAAGGCATCGGAAGTAATCCTGAACATAATTTCGCTTTACGCTCAGGACTAAAGTTTAGTTACGATTGAGTTGTGTCCCGTAAGGGCTTCGGCGGTAGAGATGGCCGTGAGGGCCGTGCCGCAGAAGCCGTGAAGGTTGTTGTTCTGCCCCGTGAGAAGCAGGTTGAAAATCTTTGTCACTACGGGCAGCTGGGATTGAAGTATGTTGTTGCAGTCTTTGCTGAAGCCGCAGATGCTTCCTTCCTTTACTCCGTAATAGTCTCTGATAGTCAGAGGAGTAGAGGTGTTGACTCCCTCTACGAGGTCTGATATTCCGGGGTGAATCTTCTCTATCATAGCCATAAGGGAAGCGGCGCAGTCCTGCTTGAAGGACTCGTACTGAGGCCCGCGGCGGCCTGTGGTGGTGTCTTCCCACTTGGCCACGCTGGAATAAAGCATCGGCGCCGTAACCAGAACCTTTTTACTGCAGGGGCCCTGATTAACCTCCGGCGGGGTCATAAACAGGAAGCCCATAGGCCAGGGCTTGTCTTCCCGGGAGAAATTCCAGACATCATCGTACCGGGTCATATAATACTCGGAACTATCGATATAGGGGAAGGTTCCATCCTTTAATTTTAGGTAGAGAAGGAAGGCGGAATAGGCATTGGGCAGGCCGTTGATTCTGTCCCTGTAGGCCTTGGTAAAGGCCGTGGGCGGCAAGAGCTCAAGCAGCGTGCAGGGGTGTATGGCCGAAATATAATAATCTGACTTGTAATGCTTCCCGGAGGCTGTCGCTACCTCCGATATCTCCTTGCCCTCCATTAGTATCTCAGAGACCGCATCGCCCTTTGACACCACACCTCCGCAGGAGGTGATGACATCGGCCAGAAGATTGGCAAAAGAGCCGCTGCCCCCTTCGAACCTGGAGGCTCCCATAATGTAGAGCCAGCTTATTATGGCGTGGACGTAAGCTGGAGTGACCCCCGGCCTTCCGCCGTAGAACGGGTTCATATAGGCCACCACGCTTCGCAGACGCCTGTCGCTAAGGTACTTGGCGATGAAGGCATCGGCCGGCATAAAAAACTCGTCGCTGTGGGCCGGGAATAAGGACGCGGATGGGCGAAGGTTAAAAAGGTCCACCTCTCCGGCCAGCCTCTCAAGGGCCTGGACGTATTGCCTCAGGGCATCCCGCTGAGTAGGGAAATAACGGGCCAGGGAGTTGACGAAGCCCTCGCGTCCGGAGGCAATCTCGTAGCAGGCTCCGTCCTCTGCAAACCAGATACGGTCTGTGCAGGAGGCATCCAACTGACGTACCGCCGCCTTGCCGGCTATTCCAAGATACTGGCAAAGACGGTAGATGTTGCCGCCGGGATTCATTCCGCCCACTATGTGCATTCCGGTGTCGAAGACCTCTCCGAAGCGGCGGAAAGACTGAAGGCCTCCGCCTACCGTGGCATTTTTCTCCAGCACGGTAACCTTCCAGCCCTCTTTTGCAAGAATGGCTCCGGTAAAAAGACCGCCTACGCCGCCTCCAATTATGGTAACGCTGCTCATATTCCGGCCTTTTTTATCTGTTCAGGAATGGTATCGGGGCCAAGAACCTCGCCACAGGTAAGGAAGGCCCCCACCAGAACGCCCATTATACCGTGAGAATTAATATTCTGCCCGGTCAGAAGAAGATTCGGCACCCTTGTCCTGTGCGTAAGCCGCCCGCCGGGCCCGGAGGAGACGCTATGCTCTATTCCGTACATAGAGCCGCTCTGCGTACCTGTGTAGTCCCTGTAGGTAAGGGGCGAGGATGTCCAATAATCCTCTACCACCGATTGGAACCCGGGATGATATTTTTCCATAAAGGCCAGGATTTTTTGGGCCGATGCTTTCTTGAACTCCTCGTAAGCCGGTCCGCGCTTGCCCACGGTTGTGTTCTCCCACTGCTTCAGGTCCTCCATCCGCATATAGGAAATAATGACTCCGCAGCGGGCAAAGACGGGAGACTTCTCGTGGCAGGTATGCATATATATAAGACCTTCCGGCCAGGAAGACCGGGTGTAATTCTCGCAGCCCCAAGGGGTTGCGGAATCGAAAATAAACTCGTTATGGTTCATATAAGGAAGGGCTCCTTCCTTAAACTTTACATATACTGAGAATGCGCCAACGGTCTGGGGCATAGTCCGGATGCGCTCTTTGTAGGCCGGACGTATGAGTTTGGTGTCCAGAAGCTCAACGGTACGGGCGGGATGAGCATCGGAAATTACAAGATCTGCCGGGTAAAATTCTCCGCCGGAGGTAAGGACACCATCGGCCTTGGAATCACTGCAAACGATGGAAGTTACCTTGTGGCCGGTAAGTACCCGGCCGCCGGAAGACTGAATTTTATCTACAAGGGCCTTTACCAGGGTGTCGCTTCCGCCTACGAACCTATGCGCGCTGCGGTTGTAGAAGGTGGTGATAAAGGCGTGGCCTGCAAAGGGAGTCTTGTCTTCTATGCCAGCGTAAAGTGGATTTTCTCCGGCCAGAACTCCGGCAAGCAGAGGATTGCTTACAATTGAAGATATCACGGGCCCCACAGCCCTTGACTGATACTCCATTGTAAGGGCTATATCGGAGGAGCAAAAGTCCAGAGTCTGCATTGCAGAAGCCTCAGAGACCTTTTCTACAAGATTGTAATAAGCCTCTATCTCTGCCGCGTTATTGGGGAAATCCTTGGCCAGAGCCGCCACAAAAGCATCCTTTCCGTTGGCAAACCTGTAGCTTTTGCCTCCGAGATAAATGACATCGTAACCGGAAGGGTCCAGCTGGGAAAACTCCACGCTGTCGCGGACCCCAAGATACCTCAGTATCCTGTCCAGAGGCTGCCCCGGCAAAGCGCTGCCGACGTAGTGCATTCCGGACTCGAACTTAACTCCGCCCCTCAGAAAGCACTGAAGGCATCCGCCGGCAACGGCGCCTTGCTCCAGCACGGTGACATCCATCCCGTTTCGGGAAAGTATCGCCCCGCAGGAAAGGCCGCCAAGGCCGCTGCCTATGATTACAACCTTTGTCATTTATTTCGCTCGGAATCTACCTTGTCTGCAATACTGTTGTATTCTTTCTGATGCAATTTTCTCATATGGGAAGCCAGGTCCAAAGGAGAACCGAAGCTATTCATCTCCTCTGCGGTGTGACCGGGAAGCACCTCAACGTGAATAAAGCCTCTCCTTAGATAAACCGCTCTCTTGGGGAAGACCTTCCCGGGACCGTACAGCACTATGGGGACCACAGCCAGGTCCAGGGCGCGGGCAATCTGGAAAGCTCCGCGGTGGAACCTTTCTATCTTGTCTGTCTCTGAACGGGTGCCCTCCGGGAAAATAACCAGGCTGTAACCCTTCTTTATCGCATCGCGGACCTTCAGAACCAACTCCTGGTAAGGCGTGGAAGAATTAAGATAACCTGCCTTGCGAATCATACGTCCGTAGAAATGATTATTCAGGACCCTGTTGTTTGAAAGGAAGATTAGATTAGGTGTCAGGGTAAGGACACTTACAAGGTCCAAGGCGGACTGATGGTTACAGATATACAGCGCCGGTTTGTCGAAGTCTGTCTCAGGAGCTACGCTGGAAGAGAACTTAACTCCGGGAATCCCGTGTTTTGTCATTACGAACCTGGCCACCTTGTAAATGAAACCGTGGATGGCCTGCTGGTTCCTGCCCTTAAACCAGGTGTACGGCATTATTACCAGTTTACTGAAAAGCAGGAAGGCGATGAGCGTATAAATGGTCCTGAACCAGGCGTATATCACGCGAAGGGCCCTGCTGGGAAGGCCAACGAGTATGGCCAGGGGGAAAAGCAGGGTATTAAGAATGGATATTCTGCCAAAGTCCCTGAGGGGCTTGAAGTTGCTGCGCTGCTCACTTTTTCTGTGATAGTGAACACTCACGTTTACCTCCTCGAACCTGACCCATTTCCAGGCGCTGAGGACAAGGAGGGAGAGTTCCGCCTCGTACCTGGAAGTCATAGCCCAAAGAGGGAGACGGCGCAGGGGATAAAGCCGGTATCCGGACTGGGTGTCCTGCAGGAAATACTGGGTATAAAGGGTGAACCAGAAGTTTGCAAAAGCGTTTGCAAAACGGCTGGAGGTCTTCTGACGGTTAGACTTCTTGCGCACGCCCATAATGATATCGTCAGGGTAGGCAATGCTCTGCTGGACAAGGACGGTGATGTCTTCCGGGTTATGCTGGCCGTCTCCGTCTATAGTAACCGCATAGGCAAAGCCAAGAGCCTTGGCTGTCTTGAAGCCGGACTTCAGAGCCGCGCCCTTGCCCTTATTCTTGCGATGTGTTACAACCGTTACCTTCGAGTCATATTTTTCCAGAACAGCGGCGGTATCGTCCTTGCTGCCGTCGTTAACCACTATGATATCTTCGCAATAAGTCTGCACGCCCCTTATTATTCTTCCTATGGTGGATTCGCAGTTATATACCGGGATAATGACGCAGGCCTTGCGAGCCTTCATCCTTTCCCTGCAAACATCCCAGGCCTCCTTTTCCTTGTTTTTAAGGAGCAAGGAAACATTGGCGTAAACAGTGTCTCCATCTGCAGAATCGGCCACCTTGGCGTGGATGGAATAGCCTTCCACCGACTTTTCCATTTTGCCGAATGAAACCACCGGCTTGCACTCCGGGGTAAGCAGGGCCAGGAACTTTACGTTACGCGCCTCCTTTATTGTAAACTGGCGGCGCAGGTTCTTTTCTGCCAGTTCTTTGACTATCTGCACAATGCACACTCCCGGGGTAATGGGCGTTCCGGGGAAATGGGCGGCATAAATGGGACAATCGGCAATCAAGGAAAGCAGATAACCTGCCTCCGAGTGCGAATCTACGCGGTATAAGTAATCTTCCAGTATCATTTTCCCAGTAAGATTGAAATGCAGTGGAGCTCCGGAAGAGAGGTCCCCATTGCCTGGCGGTAACGGGCAGTGGTCTCGTCGTGGCAACCAACAAGAACGGTGTTGGCACGTCCGCTTCCAAGCAGAAGCCGCGCATAAAGCAAGGCCCACTCCAAGGAGCGCTCCCTCTGCGAAATTGTTATGTTTGCACCATTGCAGCCAAGCTTTATGGCGATGTTGCTGCCAATGGTATTATGTGTACTTTGTATGAACCAGGAGGGTTTTAGCGAGTCCTCTCCATCCAGAACCAGCTGGTCAAGAAGATGTATGCTATTCTCCAGGCATCCAAGCGAGGTTCCGGTTATGATGGCATCCGGTTTTTGGACCGATGCTTCCTGAAGGGCCGTCATTGAAGTTATTATGGAAGCCTTGAGCAAGGTGCCCATCCTGCGGCTTTCCACGGGGTTTACCCAGTTGCTCACGGCACTCAGATCATCCCCCTGAGAAAGTTCGCAGCGGGAAAGTTCCCTTCCCTGCGCCGGGGAGAATTCTTCCTGCTCCTTCCCGGGATAAAGAGAAAAGACCAGGGCAGAATCGTTGCCTCCAAAGCCGAAGGAATTGCAAAGCACGGTATCAAGTACTGCCTTGCGGCTATCCGTGGACGGAGCCAATCCGCCTTCCATCACATTGGTAAATCCAAGGTTAGCGGGAATAAAGCCCTCCCGCATTGCAAGAAGGCAGATAACAGCCTCTATTGATCCCGAAGCGCTGGTAGTGTGTCCGGTAAAGGATTTTGTGCTGGAAAAAGGCGGTACGTTATTCCCGAAAAGCCGCTTGAGTGCCTGAGTCTCGGAATAATCATTATTCTCCGTACCAGTGCCGTGGGCATTTACATAGTCTATCTGCGAAGGCTCCGCTCCGGCCATCTCCAGGGCCTCCTTCATTGCAAGGTAGGCACCCTCTCCGTCCGGGGACGATGCTGTCTGATGAAAAGCGTCGCAGGCATTTCCATATCCGGCAAGGTAGGCGTGTACAGTTGCACCCCTCCGCAAGGCAGAGGTTTCCGGCTCCATCACCACAAAGGCGGCGCCTTCCCCCAGATTGAGCCCGGCGCGTGAGGCATCGAACGGCCTGCACATCCCGGAATCCAGAATCATAAGGGAGGCGAAGCCGTTAAGGTGGAAAAGGGACATAGCCTCGCTGCCTCCGCAAACCACAATATCTGCAAGGCCGGCCTTAAGAAGGTCCGCACCCAGCATCATAGCATTGGCGGCGGAAGAGCAGGCTGTAGAAATAGTGGTCCAGTCTGTAAACACCCCGCCGCAAAGAGAGGCAATGGCCGCAGTACATCCGCCGCAGTCATGATACTCAAGACATTTGGCATAGTCCGGGCTTACGGGGCCGGAAGGGACGTAGTTCTTTTCCGTCATATCCATTCCGCCCACAGTAGTGCCGCTCACAAGGACAACTCTTTTGCCCGCAAGGGCCTCAGGGGCAAGGGCAGCATCGGCAAGGGCCTGCCTGGCGGCATAGGCTCCCATAAGAATGGTGCGGCTCAAAGGCCTGTCCTCTTCCAGGCCAAGGGTTTCCTTTAACTGTGAATTGGAGAATTTAACCTCGCCTATAGGCAAGTTCCTGCGGGAAGTGGCAAGGAATTCTGCCGGAGCTATTCCGGTTTTTTTGTCACGGAGAGAACTGAGCACAGACTGTTTGTCGTGCCCTATCGCGGAAATAATACCCTCTCCTGTGACAGCTATTCTCATTTCTTATGCGCAGAGATGTATTCTGCCATTGTACGCACGTTCTTGAACACTGCCTTGCCTTCTGCAGGATTAGCCAGCTTAACGCCGTACTTCTTTTCCATAAGAACTATAAGTTCCAAAGCATCTATGGAATCAAGACCAAGACCGGAGCCGAAAAGCGGAGCGTCGGTATCTATCTCTTCCGGCTTCATTCCCTCAAGATTCAAAGCCCCGATAATCTCTTGCTTAAGTTCTAAAATAAGTTCTTCCATATTTATATTCTTTTGATTTTCTACTAAATAAATATCAGCCAGGAAGTTCTCCGGGCTCTCCCAATCTACCCAGCCGCATATAGCCGTCCAAAGCCCGTCATCAAGGAAAGAAGCCCTTACCACGGAATCTATGACAGCATCGTCCCGCTGCGGCAGCACATAGAAGGAAGTCTCTCCCCCGAAGCCGTGGCGGATGGCAATTTCTCCTGTCACTATATTTGGCAGCGTATAGACAAAGAGCGACGGGGAGGGCATCTTTGCAAGATACTTCCTGTCGGTATCGATTGACGAACTCCTGTTGAAGAAGATAACCCCCGTATTATTATCAGGGCCGATAGTGCCGGTTTCCTTCATCAGAAGTTCGGCCGCCAGGTAACCCAGGCGGCAAAGCATATCCATCTTGAAGAACCTCTGGTTAGGGGTGCAATACCTGTGGAATATATCTGTAAGCATCTGAGTGCCGCTGCCTTCCACGGGCAACCTCCGGTCATTTATCCAAAGTCCTTGTGGCGATATCCTTACGCTTGCTCCCTTTTTTAGGTTGAGCGTGGGCAAGAAGTCGCCGTTACTCTTCCTGCGGCTCATAAC
Source organism: Candidatus Cryptobacteroides sp. (assembly GCA_045224955.1). Taxonomy (GTDB): domain Bacteria; phylum Bacteroidota; class Bacteroidia; order Bacteroidales; family UBA932; genus Cryptobacteroides. Next base: position 2,414 of record JBGVAW010000040.1, on the reverse strand, counting down.
CACAGCCGCGTTGCAACCTCCGAAGCCGGAAATAACCTTGAGGAATGAGCCCGGGGTCGATGGTGTCTTTTCCGTACATATACTTATGCGGCCGGACACGCCCCTTTCCCTGTAGCCTCTCACAGGCAAGATATAGCCCTCTGAAAGCGAGGCCATTGTGACGATGGTGCCGATAAGCCCGGCAGCCCCCATAGTGTGGCCAAAGTAGCCCTTCAGACTGGTAACGGGTATGGAACCGAGGCCGGTTTTTGCAAAGGCCACAGATTCCATCTGGTCGTTGAAAAGGGTGGCGGTGCCGTGGGCGTTTACAGTCCTAAGACTCTTTACCCTTACTCTTTTGGTAGCAGCCAGGATGGCTCTTCTTAAGCCGGCCGCATCGCGGGCGGGAGCCACGGTACCGCTGGCATCGTTTCTTACCGCGCCGCGCCTAACGCCCCAGGCAGGGCCTCCTGCAGGTTCTTCCTTGGAAAAGATTATGGTAGCCGCAGCCTCTCCAAGATTGAGCCCGGTGCGCATAGAGTCGAACGGCCTGCATTCTTCCTGCGACATAGAACCTATGGAGTCAAATCCGGACACTATGAAAGGGCCCAGCTCGTCGGCTCCAACGACAATTGCGCGGGAGTAGGTTCCGGACTCCAAAAGACGCGAGGCCAGTATAATGGCCGATACTCCCGATATGCAGGCATTGCATACGGTAAGGGGCAGGGTGGTAACGCCTAAGGCCTTTGCTATACGAAGGGCGCTTGCGCCCAGATAATCGGAAGAAAAGTCACCATCGACCCGTAAATTATTGATATTTCCCTTGACGGAGGAGAAAATCAATACCACATCGGGGGAGGAAGGGTTGATGTTTGCCTCCTGTATTGCCTTGGATGCGGATGAAACCGCCATTGATTCAAGGCGCGAAAGTCCTTCCTCGCAGGCAAAGTCTCCCAAAACGGCTGCGGTTACGGCGGAAGGCAGCCCCCAGGGGTTGCATCGGCCCAAAGCCGTACGCCCAAGGGTCAGGGCCTCCAGATTTTGGGAGGTCGTCGTTCCCAGGGGGGAGATGATATTGTCTGAAAGGCGGTAAATCATTACTTCTAAATGAGTCCGTTGGCTTTTTTCCAATCAAGATAGAACTTGGGATTGTCCCATACAAGGTTGTAGTCCCTGTCCATAAAAACCTGGACGGAGCGGCCGGTGGCTATTATGGATTCGTCCACCGTGTCGTGAATCTCGTAGTCAAAAATTATCTTGGCGGCGTCGCAGGGGCGGTATATTATATCTACACGCGGCTCCATTCCGTAGCGCAAGGGTTTCTTGTACTGGAAGTTAAGCTCTACGAGCGGGGCAAAAAATCCGGCTCCGAATATATCCATATACCCAAGGCCGTACTGTGCGCCAAAGGCCTCGCGGGCATCCTCGAAGTAAAGGGGATAGGAGCCGTGCCATACTACGCCCATCGAGTCAACCTCGCTGAATCTTATCTTGAATTCTTTTGATGCTCTGAGTTCCATAACCTAATCTTTTACGGCTATTTTCATTTCTGCGGTGGCTACAAGGCCCCTCTCCGTGAACGACTTAACCTCTGACAGTAGCATCCCGAAGGCCTCGCCGACGATTTCTACCTCTGTAGTGAGGGTTTCCCCAATAGCGGGCAGCCTTGCAAATTCTGCCTTCTTTATGGCCCCGATGACTCCGGTCTGAATGTCTTTGTGAAGTATGTATTTGTTCAGGAATCCAAGGCGGGCGGCCTGTGTCTGGGCCATATTCTCCAATACTCCGGGGGCCTGGAGACGGCCTTCCTCCACAAATATATTTGATTTCTGGACGATGGTTTCGGTGACCGCTCCCGTGGGGCTTACAGCCACAAGCTTATCTACCATAAAAAACGGCTCTTGCTGGGGCAGAAGCGTGTGCAGATCTATCCCGGAGAGCATTTCCCTGTTATAAAGAGTCCAATCAATTTCCATCGGCCCAAAAATCAAAATAGTTATACCATTGGCAAGGGTTCTGCCTTACCTCTTCCTGAAGGCGGGCGGCATAGGCGCGGCAGAGTTGCTCTACCTGCCTGGCTCTCGGAGCCTCTTTGTCGTAGGACAGAGGCGCCACGCTAACCTTGTATTTCCTTATACTTGTCTTAAGTACGCTTACATAAATGACGTCCAGGGAGCGCATCGCCGCTACGCTGAACGGCCCTGCGGGGAACTTGGCGGGGGAGCCTAAAAATTCGCAGGTTACGGTTCTGGGAGTTCCGTTAACCCTGTCTGCCGCAATGCTTACAGTCTCTCCCCTTTCCAGGGCGGACGATATTTCAAAAATATAGTCGCTTCCCTGCCCCGCAGGAATCATAGTCACGTTGGTTCCCCTGAACATCTTGCTTCTGGAGGCCATCACGGAGCCTTTTTCTCCGGCGAACACCACGGCGTTGA
>JBGVAW010000039.1:0-7746 GCA_045224955.1 Candidatus Cryptobacteroides sp. | reverse complement strand
CTTCGTAAAAAATCCCGCTATTTTTTCAAGCGGGATTGCAAAGGTACTACCTTTTTTTAAACTACCAAATTTTTTTTGACTTTTTTTCAAAAAATATTTCAGTCAAAATCGGCCTTCAAACGCTGTAAAACGATGTAATCTGCCCCATTTGAAAGAGTTACATTTTTAATACATTTCGTTTACCGTCTGGTAAAAAGCCTGGGCCTTTTTTAGGGTTATCGGCTCGGTCTCTCCCAAAAGGGTTTCAACGAAGCTTCCGTCAAGGCTGCGGGTAACTTCAAACTGCCTTACGCTGCATACGGGAGAAAGAACGGTAAGGACACCATCGGCATAAAACCCTAAATCCTGATATGTCGCCATAAATGCCCTTTCCCTGAAATCGGGGGACAATACGTCGGAGCCGTAGAACCTGGAATCGTAGGAAAAGTGCAACAGGGAGAATAAGGTTGGCATAATGTCTATCTGGGAACATACCTTATCTACGACGGAGGGTTCTATAAATCCGGGGGCGTAGATTACGGCCGGGATGTGATATCCATCCAGCGGCACGGAGTTCTTTCCGGCCGACGATGCGCAGTGATCCGCCATTATGACAAATACAGTTTCGCCAAACCAAGGCCTGGCAGAAGCGTCGGATATAAACTTGCCGATTGCCCAGTCCGTGTATTTTACGGCCGCCTTACGGCTCATAGGGTTTCCGTCGTATTCGATACGGCCCTCGGGATAGGTATAAGGTCTATGGTTCGATATTGTCATTATATGTGCGAACAGCGGTTCCCCGGCATCCCAGGCCTTGTCCAGAAGGCCGATAGCTTCGCGGTACGAGTCTTCATCGGCCGTACCCCATATATTAGAAAAGGATATGGCAGACTCATCGTACATATTCTTATCCCATATGTCGTAGCCGCACTTTCTAAAGAAGGCGCCCATATTGTCAAAATAACTGTCGCCGCCATAAATGAATACCGACGAGTACCCCATTCCTTCCAGCAGAGCGCCGGTAGAGTTAAACTCAAGGTCGTCCGGCCTCTTTATAAGGCTGGCCCCCGCAGACGGAGGAAGGCAAAGGGTAACTGCCTCCAGGCCGCGGACTGTCCTGTTTCCGGTTGCGAACAAGTTATCAAAGACAAGACCGCTTTTGCACAGGGAGTCCAGGTTGGGGGTAATGTCGGCCTCCTGGCCGAATCTGGTGAGGAAGCCGGAACTTAGGCTCTCTACGGTTATAAGGACTATGTTTTTACGAAGTGGCGCCTGAGAGTCGCGTATGGCGGCTACTCCCTCTTCGTTCATATGGCACATCTCCAGTTGAAGGTTCCTGGCTTCATCGTCCGGGATAGTTGCATAGAATTGCTTGTAATCCAGCTCGTTGGATGCAAAGGCCTCAAGAAAATCCCAGCAACCGTTCTGATGAATCTGTGTAGCAAACTGGTTGGCACTGCCCCAGTTACGGTAATCGTTGTGCAGCCAGAAGTAACTTAAGATGCAGGCCGCTGTCAGGCAGCAAAGATTTATCAGCCAGGTCTTGACGCTTCCCACTCCGCTCTTGGATATGTCGCGGCCTTTTACCATAAGAGAGCAAATAAGCCCTGACACTGTGAATACGCCAAGGAACATAGGCACTATGGGATATGATTCCATTATGTTGCCCACGACCTCGTTAGTATATATAAGGTAATCTACGGCGATAAAGTTGAACCTTACCCCGAATTCTTCCCAGAAGACCACCTCGCTGAAAGCGATTGTTACCGACAAAGAGACATAGAGCATCATTAGTATATATATGGATACCCTGTGCCAGGCCGGACGGATGCGTGGAACAAAAAACTTTATTCCATAGCATATAAGTATGACGCTAAGGACTGCCTTCATTATTCTGGGCATAGGTCCGCCGTACTCGTCGGTTATGTCATTGAAACAAAAAACATATACAGTGAGAGCAGCCAGAAGCCCCAGGACTATGTGGCCGGCCGGTTTTTTATAAAAGAAGTCAGTGAAGAATGAATAGATCAGGAAGGCCGGAACAAGGGCTATTGCGCTAAAGAAAACATCGTTCAGAAAGCCCAGGAAAATAATTTTCATCCAGTCCGCAAACGGCCAGTCAACCGTAGTTACAGGATGAAGAATAAGGACGATACGTACGATAAAACCCAGCACAAGGGCCAGAGCGGTAAATCTGGGTGCAAAAAAGAAGAATAAATCTTTTACAACTGTCTTCATAACAATCTATTACTTGTTTTTCGGGCGCAAAAATAATGTATTTTTATCAAAAAAAGCCCCCGAAAGCCATAAAACTATCGGGAGCCTCTTAAGATATTAAAATGCTGTTTTACATCATTCCGCCGCCAGGCATAGCAGGTGCTGCGGGTGCGGGCTCGGGTATATCAACTATGCCACATTCAGTGGTAAGGAACATACCTGCGACTGAAGCTGCATTCTCAAGAGCAACGCGGGCAACCTTGGTAGGATCGATAACACCGGCCTCGAACATATTTACATATTCGTCGGTACGGGCGTTGTATCCAAAGTCCTTCTTGCCCTCGCGAATCTTCTGAACTATTACGCTGCCGTCTACGCCTGCATTGAGGGCAATCTGACGGAGAGGTTCCTCTATTGCACGGGCAATGATGCGAATACCAGTAGTCTCGTCTTCGTTCTCTCCCTTAAGATTCTTGAGAACCTCTGCCGCACGGATGTAAGCCACGCCGCCACCGGGAAGGTAACCTTCCTCTACGGCTGCACGGGTAGCGTTGAGCGCATCCTCTACGCGGTCTTTCTTCTCCTTCATCTCTACCTCTGTGGTAGCGCCTACATAAAGGACTGCTACGCCGCCTGCAAGCTTGCCGAGACGCTCCTGGAGTTTCTCACGGTCATAATCGGAAGTAGTAGTGGAAATCTGCTGACGGATAAGGTTGGCACGGTCAAGAATGGCATCCTTGTCGCCTGCACCGCCCACGATAGTTGTATTTTCCTTGTTGATGGTGACCTTTTCTGCACGGCCAAGCATCTGGAGATTTGCGTTTGCAAGGGTGAAACCGCGCTCCTCGCTAATTACGGTAGCGCCGGTAAGGATTGCGATATCCTGGAGCATTTCTTTGCGGCGGTCGCCAAAGCCGGGAGCCTTTACGGCAGCCACCTTGAGGGCTCCGCGCAGACGGTTTACTACCAATGTGGTAAGAGCCTGACCATCAACATCCTCTGCAATGATAAGCAGAGACCTTCCCTCACGTGCAACGGGCTCCAGAACCGGCATAAGGTCTTCCATACTGGAGATTTTCTTATCTGTGAGAAGGATGTAGGTATCATCCAGGACAGCCTCCATCTTGTCTCCGTTGGTCATAAAGTAAGGGCTGATGTAACCACGGTCGAACTGCATACCCTCTACAACCTTTACTTCTGTATCGGTGCCCTTGGCCTCTTCTACGGTGATTACGCCGTCTTTCTTAACCTTTGACATTGCATCGGCGATGAGTTTGCCAATGTAAGAATCATTGTTGGCAGATACGGTTCCAACCTGCTCTATCTTGCTGTAGTCGTCGCCTACAGCCTGGCTCTGTGCCTTGAGCTCGCCTACTACAGCTGCGACAGCCTTGTCTATACCGCGCTTAAGGTCAAGCGGATTTGCGCCTGCGGTAACGTTCTTGATACCAACATTAATGATGGCCTGTGCAAGAACGGTAGCGGTGGTGGTGCCGTCACCGGCCTGCTCGTTTGTCTTGGAAGCGACTTCCTTTACCATCTGGGCTCCCATATTGGCAAAGCGGTCTTCTAGTTCTACCTCTTTGGCAACGGTTACTCCGTCCTTGGTTACCTGAGGAGCACCAAACTTCTTGTCGATAACGACATTGCGGCCCTTAGGTCCAAGCGTTACCTTTACTGCATCTGCAAGAGCGTCTGCTCCCTCTTTCATCTTGGAGCGAACGTCAACATTGAATTTTATTTCTTTTGCCATAATTTTTCTGAATTAAAGGATTGCAAGAATGTCAGACTGACGGACGATGAGATACTTCTTTTCATCTACGGTTACCTCGGTGCCTGAATATTTTCCGTAAAGGACAACATCACCCACCTTAACCTCCATAGGCTCATCCTTCTTGCCAGGACCTGCCGCAACTACAACACCCTGCTGGGGTTTCTCTTTTGCCGTATCGGGAATGTAAAGGCCCGATGCTGTCTTGGTCTCTGCCTCTTTGGGCTCGATGACCACTCTGTCTGCCAATGGTTTAATCATAATTATGTTTTTTTAGTTTATTATTATCGGTCAATAGCCGTATCAGCTTAATCCAATAGGTGTGCCATCGGTAAAATACTGACAAATTGGCATACATAAGCAAGCCGGCGGCCTCAAGGCAAATGTACGCAATTTCCTTTTTAGATTGAAAAGGATTTCCTATTTTTGTATCTTAACAAACTAAGATAAAGCAACAGAATATGAAACTGACAGGGAAACTTTTATCATTGACATTTGTCGTTCTCGCAGCAATTGCCTGCGGGCGCGGAAGCGAAACAAAGACACCGGACATCTCCTATTCCCAGTATATAAGCGGATTTACCGGAGGCGTTTTGCCGGAAGGCAAGCCTATCAGGGTATTCCTGCAGGGAAACATAGTATCCGGCCCGGAAGTCCAGCTGTTTTCCTTCTCTCCCAAGTTGTCCGGAACCCAAAGGATAACCGGAAACAACGCAGTAGAGTTTATGCCTGATGCGGCCAGCATCCAGCCGGGAGTTAAATACGACTGCCACTTTGATATTGCAAAGGCGGCGGGGCTCAATGAAAAATCCATAGATAAGTTTACCTTCAGTTTCTATATACCCGAAAAAGAAGTGTATGTAACTGTCGGTCAGATAAACATACCCACAGGCAACTACAAACTTGCCCAGATTTCAGGAACAATAGACATCAGCGCCCCGGGAGACCCTATGCTGGAGATATCGGCAGACGGGATAAACGGCACCATCGACAAAATATCGGATCTTAAATACTCCTTTAAAATATCCGGTGTCACCAGGAACAAGGAGGATAAAACCGTTGCCCTTGTTACAAAAACCGGGAATGGCTACAAGGTACCTGAAAAGGTAGAAGTCAGCATCCCCGGTACGGGAGAGTTCAAGATTATGGATGCAACCCTGGAAGACAACGAGGGCAAGCCCTATATTAAAGTAGTGTTCAGCCAGCCCCTGTCATCGGTTCCAGCCGGCCTTGTAAGAGTGAGATGGGCAGGCAAGAACAGGCTAAACCAACAGGGAAATATATTAAAGGTCTATTACGAGAATTTTTACGATGACTCTATTATACTGGAGGTCGATGGTAACGTGAAGAGCATTCACGGGGTTGCCCTGGGAGAGGACGTACAGCTTCCTATCAAGGGTTCATCGGCCCACCCGGCCGTAAAAATTGGCATAGACGGCAATATAGTGCCTGATGCCGGCAATGTAATACTGCCTTTCAGCGCAGTTAATCTCAAGGCCGTAGATGTAAGGATTATTAAAATCTACCAGAGCAACGTACTCTCCTTCCTGCAGGACAACAAACTTGACGGAGATGAAAATCTGAGGAGAAGCGGAAGGCTTGTATTCTACAAGACCGTTATGCTCGATACCGAACCTGGTATAAACCTTAGGAAATGGCAGGACTTCAGTATCAATCTTTCCGGGTTGATAAAGAAGGAACCCGGTGCAATTTACAGGGTAAGGCTTTCCTTCAAGAAAGAGTATTCCCTGTACGGAAATCTTGGTTTGGAGAACGCCAAGCTAAACATTTTGCCGAAGGAAGGCCCCACCGAAGGGGAACTTGCAGTATGGGACATCCCCAATCCCTACTACTGGGACGAGACCAACTGGAACGAATATAATTGGGAAGACAGGGACAACCCCGAGAAGCCGTCGTACTATCTTGTTAACAGCCGCTTCCCTTCAGTAAACCTGCTGGCCTCCGATATCGGCCTTATCGCAAAGCAGTCCCAGACCGGGAAACTTTGGGTGGCTGCGGCAAGCCTTTCAACCTCTGCGCCATCGGCCGGAGCAAACATCGACGTATATAACTTCCAGCTTCAGAAAATAGGGTCTGGCAAGACCGATGCTTCCGGGCTTACGGAGATAAGCGTGAGCGGAGTACCCTTCGTAGTTGTGGCCACCAATGGCGGCAGCACAAGTTATTTGTCCGTTAAGGACTCCGACGTTAAATCTACCAGCCGCTTTGACGTTGGCGGCAGCACTCTTAAAAAGGGTCTCAAGGCCTTTATTTACGGAGAGCGCGGAGTATGGCGCCCGGGAGACACCCTGCACCTTGTGATGCTGCTCCAGGATAAAGGCAAGGCTCTTCCAAAGGAACACCCTGTCACCCTTGAACTCTACAATCCGGAGGGGCAGTTCTATTCAAAAATCGTAAACACAAACGGAAAAGACGGTTTCTATCGCTTTGACGTACCCACGGAAGAAGACGATCCTACAGGCTTCTGGAATGCCCAGTTCAAGGTTGGAGGCAGCGTATTCAACAAGAGCGTAAGGGTAGAGACAGTTAAGCCTAACCGCCTTAAGATAAACGCCAACTTCCAGAGCGATATTCTTACCGCCGGGGCTAATGAGAGGATAAACATTTCTTCAAACTGGCTTACAGGCCCGCCCGCAGCCGGACTTAAGGCAAATGCGGTAATGAGCCTTACAAATGCCGGCAGCTTCTTTAAGGGCTACGACGGCTATATCTTTAAAGACCCTCTTAAAACACTGGAGAGCGAGAGCGTCACCCTTCTTGACACAAAATTGGACAACGCCGGACAGGCCAGCGTATCGGTAACAATGCCGGAGGCTTCCGGCGCCCCCGGTATGCTTAATGCCTACATTCTCTTCAGCGTTGTGGAAGGCGGCGGAGACGAGAGCCTTGTGGGCGTTTCAATGCCTCTTTCCCCATACAGTTCCTATGTCGGAATTAAGGCGCCCACCTCTAAGAATAACTGGCTGGAGACCGGCAAAGACCATATTTTTGATATCGTAACGGTTGACAAGAACGGTAAAAAAGTCAAGGGACGCCGGCTGGAATACAAGATTTACAAGCTTAAATGGAGCTGGTGGTGGGAGAGCCGCGCAGAAGACCTGGATTCCTATGTTAACTCTTCCTCATCCAATCTTATTAAATCCGGAAATCTTACATCCACCGGTAACGACACCATCGGCCTAAAGATAGAATATCCGGACTGGGGCAGATACCTTGTTCTGGTAAAAGACCTGGAAAGCGGGCACGCAACCGGAACTACGGTGGTTATAGACTGGCCGGACTATCTTGGAAGAGCCTCCAGGAAAGACCCCGACGCTCTTACGATGCTTACCTTCTCTACAGACAAGACAGAGTATGAGATTGGAGAGACCGCCTCTGTTTTCATTCCCGAGACAGCCGGCAGCGGAAACGCCCTTATAAGCCTTGAGAACGGCAGCAAGGTGATTTCCAGCAAGTGGATTAGTGTGAGCGGCAAGTACGACACCGTTCACAAGATAAAAATTACAGAGGACATGGCGCCTAACTTCTACGTACACGTCACTCTGGTTCAGCCTCACGGCAATACCGGGAACGACCTTCCCATAAGGCTGTACGGAGTTCAGCCGGTGAAGGTTAACAATCCCGGCTCCGTGCTTACTCCTGTAATTTCAATGGCGGAATCGATCCATCCGGAAGAAGAGTTCACCATTGGAATATCGGAGAGCAAGGGAAAGCCTATGACTTACACCATTGCCATAGTGGACGAAGGACTTCTGGAC
>JBGVAW010000038.1:0-8302 GCA_045224955.1 Candidatus Cryptobacteroides sp. | reverse complement strand
CCACATACTAAGCCAGACGCACAGGCCTGCGCAGGTGAGAAGGGCTACCTGGCTTGCTCCCAGGATGGCATCGCTGCCAAAGATATTTATATTGAACGCCAGCATTGCGACAAGCGTTACTATGGGTATAAGCGATATAAGACCTCTGGTTTTTCCGTCAGAAATATTCATTTTTCTTGCATATTTAACCGCAAATATACGTATAATTTTTTTAGCCATTTGTTAAAATATGCTTATATTTGTTTGATTTAAAAGTTTACGATATGATTGTTGCCGTAGTAGGTGCCACCGGACTGGTGGGCTCAAAGATGCTTAAGGTCCTTGAAGAGAGACATTTTCCCGTGGATGAACTGCTTCCCGTAGCCTCGGAGCGTTCCATAGGCAAGAAGGTGTCTTTCAATGGCCGCGAGTGGACGGTGCTCTCTGCCGACGAGGCCATTTCCCGCAAGCCTTCCCTTGCCATTTTCAGTGCCGGAGGGGCTGTATCGGCCCAACTGGCTCCCCGTTTTGCAGAGGTGGGCTGCTATGTGGTGGATAATTCTTCCTACTGGAGGATGTCCCCGGACATCCCCCTTGTGGTTCCGGAAATCAATCCCGGCGCCATCGGCATAAACAATCATATAATCGCCAATCCAAATTGCTCTACCATTCAAATGGTTCTGCCTCTGGCTCCGCTGCATAAGGCCTTTAAAATCAAAAGGATAGTGGTTTCTACCTATCAGAGCGTATCGGGGGCCGGCCAGAGGGGCATAGAGCAGCTGATGGCAGAGCGCAGCGGAGGGGAGGGCGGCAAATTCCCCCACAGGATAGACCTTAACGTAATCCCTCACATCGATTCCTTCCTGCCCGATGGCAATACCAAGGAAGAGGCCAAGATGATAAACGAGACCCGAAAAATTTTGGGCGATGCTTCCATTGCCGTCAGCGCCACTACGGTCAGGGTGCCTGTCACCGGGGGCCATTCGGAGAGCGTGAACGTGGAGTTTTGCCAGCCTTACGACCTTGAAGAGGCCAAGGCCCTGATGGCCGGAATGCCGGGTGTGGTGATAATGGACGATCCCGCCACCAATACCTATCCGATGCCGGTTTTTGCCTATGACAAGGACGATGTTTTCGTGGGCCGAATCCGCAGGGACGCTTCCGCTCCGAACGCACTTAACTTCTGGTGCGTATCGGACAATATCAGAAAGGGCGCGGCCACCAATGCCGTTCAGATTGCACAACTTCTTTTGGAAAAAGGCTGGCTGGCCTGAAATCTTGTAATTATCGGAATTTTTCAGTACCTTTGACTGATTTTATAAAGGGTATTGGAGCCGATGTTTCTAAGGGAAAACTACGATTTAACAAGCCATAACACCTTCAGAATGAAGGTGCGCTGTGCGCGTTATGTCCAGTACGACTCTGCAGAGGAACTTGTTTCCCTGGACTTCGACGCCCTGCCCAAACCCCTGCTTCACATAGGCTCCGGAAGCAACCTGCTTTTCACGGGAGATTTCCCCGGCACCGTGCTGCATTCCAACATCGACTTTATCAAGTACATAGACCTTGGACTGGACCAGGTGTCTGTAATGGTGGGCTCCGGGGTGGTATTCGACAGGTTCGTGGAGGAGACTTGCCGTCACGGCCTTTGGGGAGCGGAAAACCTTTCGCTGATTCCCGGAGAAGTCGGTGCCGCTGCAGTGCAGAATATCGGAGCTTACGGGGTTGAGGTGAAGGATATTATTTCCGGCGTGGTTTGCTTTGACCTTAAGGAAAGAAAGAAGGTGAAATTCTCCTGTGCAGAGTGTGAATACGGGTACAGGGATTCCCTGTTCAAGAAGCAGGAGAACAAGGGACGATACATAGTTACCAGCGTCCTATTCCGCCTTTCCCGCGTTGCCAGGCCGCATCTTGAGTACAAGGGCGTAAAGGAGGCGCTGCAGGGCGTGGAACTGTTTTCTCCCGTTCAGGTGAGGGATGTGGTTTCACAAATCAGAAGGCAGAAACTGCCGGACCCTCAGGTGCTTGGAAGTGCAGGAAGTTTCTTCAAGAACCCGGTTGTGGAGGGCGATTTTTACAGAAACCTTACCTCTGCCGTGCAGGCTCCCGGCTTTGAACTGCCGGACGGACGGGTAAAGATGTCCGCAGCCTGGCTCATAGACCAGTGCGGCTTCAAGGGATTTATGGTCGGAGGCGCCTCGGTATATGAGAATCAGCCTCTTGTGATTGTTAATGCCAGCGGGGAAGCCTCTCCCCGCGATGTGCTTGATTTGGAAAAACTTATAACCGAAAGGGTGAAGGAGAATTTTGGAATCCTTCTTCATCCGGAGGTGGAACACGTTTAATAAGATGAGTTCATTTACTATAGAGGGCGGCCGCACGCTTAGCGGCGAAATACGGCCTCAGGGCGCCAAGAACGAGGCCCTTGAGGTAATAAGCGCAGTGCTTCTTACGTCAGAGCAGGTAACCATCACCAATGTGCCCGAGATTCTGGATATAAAGAATCTTGTGGAACTTTTGGCCGATATGGGGGTAAAGGTCCAGCACAACGCAAAGGGGGAATACGCTTTTAAGGCGGACAATATCGATGTCTCTTACGTCCAGAGCTCCGAGTTTGTCTCCAAGTGCGCCCGTCTGCGCGGTTCGGTTATGGTTGTGGGCCCGCTTCTGGCCCGCTTCGGCGCCGCTTTCTTCCCCAAGCCGGGAGGCGATAAAATTGGCCGCCGCAGGGTGGATACCCATATCGATGGTTTCGTGCGTCTTGGCGCAAAGTGCGTATATGATCCGGAGAAAAGGGCTTATTCCCTTAGCGAGGGCCGTTCTATGAAGGGCTGTTATATGCTCCTGGACGAGGCCTCGGTTACCGGTACCGCAAACATAGTAATGGCCGCCTGCCTCACAGAGGGCACTACCACCATTTACAATGCGGCCTGCGAACCTTACGTACAGCAGCTTTGCCGCCTTCTTGTGTCTATGGGCGCTTCCATCAGCGGCATCGGCTCAAATCTTCTTACGATTAACGGCGTAAAGGCCCTTCACGGAGCGGAGCACCGCATACTCCCGGATATGATAGAGGTCGGCTCCTTCATAGGTATGGCCGCCATTACCCGGAGCGAACTCACAATAAAAGACGTGTCCTGGGAAAATCTGAGTATGATTCCGGAATGCTTCCGCCGTCTTGGAGTGAAGCTGGAGCAGCGCGGGGACGATATTTACATCCCTTCACAGGAGAGTTACGAGATTGAATCCTTTATAGACGGTTCCATTATGACCATAGCCGACGCTCCCTGGCCCGGTCTTACCCCGGACCTTCTTAGCGTAATGCTGGTTGTGGCCACCCAGTGCAAGGGCAGCGTGCTCATTCATCAGAAGATGTTCGAGAGCCGTCTGTTCTTCGTGGACAAACTGATAGATATGGGCGCCCAGATTATTTTGTGCGATCCTCACCGTGCCGTTGTCATAGGCCACGACCACAAGGTTACACTTAAGGCCGGCAGAATGACCTCCCCGGATATCCGCGCCGGTATTGCTATGCTGCTTGCCGCTATGTCTGCAAAGGGCACATCGGTAATAGAGAACATAGAGCAGATAGACAGGGGATACGAGGATATCGAGTCCCGTCTTAACGCCCTTGGCGCCAACATAAAAAGAAATTAGCATCAGATGAAAGTCCTTAAGTTCGGAGGCAGTTCCGTAGCAGATGCCACGCGCATTTCCCTTGTCCTGGACATTGTTTCCAAGGCATTGGAGACAGACCGTGTAATTCTGGTCTGCTCTGCCATAAGCGGATGTACAGATGCTCTCCTGGAGATAGGAAAAGAGGAGGACAAGGTCTTGAAGGCAGCCAGGACAGAGGCCCTTAAAGACCGTCATATGAAGATAGTAAAGAGGCTCTTCACGGGCTCTGAAAGGAGCGAGGTGGGCGAGGGCCTGCAGGCTTTGTTCAATGAACTTGCCGCAGTTCCCGGACAGGAATGCGTGAGCTTCGGGGAACTTTTCTCTACATACATTATTGCCAGAAAGTTTTTCTTCGAGGAAGTGCCTGTTGAATGGATAGATTCCAGGAAACTTATACTTACCAGAGACGGAGCAGTGGATGAAAAGACAACTTACGCAAACATAAAGGCGGTTGTCGATGGTTCCCCGGCGGTTAAACTGTTCGTGGCTCCGGGCTTTATCGCTTCTAAGGAAGACGGCTCCGTTACTACGCTTGGCCGCGGAGGCTCAGACTACAGCGCCGCCATTTATGCTGCCGGGTCCAAGGCCTCTGCACTTGAAATCTGGACCGATGTTCCGGGAATAATGACAGCCAATCCAAAGGTTGTTCCCGGTGCGGTTACAATTCCGGATATTTCTTACAAGGCCGCCCTTTCTCTTGCCGCAAACGGCGCAAAGGTTTTGTATCCCCTTACGGTTAAGCCGGCAATGGAGGCCGGAATTGCCTTCAGTATAAAAAATACGTTCGACCCTTCTCTTCCCGGCACCATCGTAAGCGGGCGCCTTGCGGAAGGCCGCGGAGCCTGGATGGGCGTTACCAGCCAGAAAGCCGGAGATTCCGGCGACGTGGCAGTCTGCCTTGTGGGCGAGTCCATCCCTGACAGGGAGGCGGCCTGCAGGAGAATTCTCTCTGCCCTTGCCGATGCCGGTGTGCAGCCTCTTGGCGGGGTGGAAGGAGAAGGTGACGAGTTTTTCATAAGAGTCAGGCCCACCATTGAGCAGGCGGCAGTTGCGGCCATTCACCGTGAATTCTTCGAGGTACGTTCCGTTACCACCATACCTGTGTTCGTGGCGGGATTCGGGGCGGTCGGGAGCGAACTTGTCCGTCTTCTGGGCCAGAATAAAGACCGCATCGCAGAGCGCAGCGGCCATGCAATAAGGCTGGCAGGCCTTGCCAACAGCAAGAGGTTCGCCATTGACCTTGCCGGCATAGAACCTGTTAAGGCAGCCTCTGTCCTTGAGAGTGGAGACAGTGCCTCGGGAGGTGCTTTCGTAGATGCTGTAATTGCCTGCGCACCCAGAGGTGCCGTGTTCGTGGATTGTACAGACGACCACAACCTGCATACCAGATACAAAGATTTGTTCCGCAGGGGAATAAACATTGTGACATCGAACCGTCGTTCCCTTGCCCTGCCATACGTTCAGTATGCTTCGCTTAAGAGAGAGGCAAGGCAGAACGGGGTATTTTTCAGGTACGATACTACCGTGGGTAACTCCCTGCCGATCCTGGAGTCCATCGCCAGCGACGCTAATTGCAGCGACGGCATAGAGTCCATAGAGGCAGTGGTTTCCTGCACTCTGAATTACATCATCACAGGCCACGGAGGAGCTCAGGGAAAGACCTTGGCCCAGCTTCTGCGCTGTGCCCAGAGCGAGGGGCTTACCGAACCTGATCCGCGTACGGACCTTGGCGGACGCGACGTTCTCCGTAAACTTCTCATCCTCTCCCGCGAGGCCGGAGTGGCCCTGGAAGAGGAGGATGTGGAGATTTCTCCCTTGCTGGGTCCCGAGTTCTTTGACTGTCCTCTGGAGGAATTCTATTCCCGTCTGGAGGAGTATGAGCCCTTGTTCGCCCAGAAAGAAAAGGCTTTGGCCGCGGCCGGGAAGTGCCAGCGCTTTGTGGCTTCTCTGCGCAAGGACCCTTCTTCCGGACTTGGCTTCAAGGCTCAGATAAAGATGCAGGATTTTACTCCGGAGAGTCCTTTTTTCTGGATTAACGGCACAGAGAACGTGATAGTGGTAAGCAGCGAGTATTCCGCCCCGCTTGTAATAAAGGGTGCCGGAGAAGGAGTGCGGCTGGCTGCAACCGGCATCATTAAAAACATACTGATGTAATGGAACTGTTCAAGAAAATACTGTCTTTCGATTCCACCTCCGGCAGGGAGAGGGAACTGGCGGAGTGGCTTGCCGCTAATCTCCAGGCTCCATCGGTCCGGAATATGGAGGTCGGGGACGGAACCCTGAATCTCCTTCTTAGCTGGGGAGAGCCAAAGGTGGTATTCTGCACGCATATCGATACGGTTCCTCCTTACATCCCTCCTGTTTTTCTGCAGGACAGAGTCAACGGACGCGGCAGCTGCGACGCCAAGGGACAGGTCTATTCTATGTACCAGGCTTGCACCCGTCTTGCCGCAGAGGGTAAGACCGGCTTCGGCCTGCTTCTCCTGAGCGGAGAAGAAACCGGTTCCTGGGGCGCCAAGGCCTTTGCCAAACAACCTTTCAAGGCTCCGGTCCTGGTAGTAGGAGAGCCTACGGAAAACAAGATGGTCAGCGCCACCAAGGGGACAAAGTCCTACGGCCTCACGTTCAAGGGCCGTCCGTTCCATTCCGGTTATCCGGAAAGGGGATTAAGCGCCGTGGAACTGTTCACGGACTTTATGCAAAGACTCAAGACGGCAGGCTTCCCGGAAGATCCCGTCCTTGGAAACACTACCTGGAACGTGGGTATGCTGCACAGCGACAATGCCCAGAACGTCCTTAGCCCCCTTCTTACCTGCAGGATTTACTTCCGTACTACGTTTGAATCGGACCAGGCCGTAGTTGCCTGGATGAGGGCTCAGGCCTCCGATACCCTTGAACTGGAAGAAAGGGGAGGCGATTCCCCCGCTATGTATCTGACCCTTCCGGGCTTCCCGTCGGCCCCCGCGGCTTTCGGAAGCGACGCTCCGCACCTTGGCAACTTCAGCCATAAAATTATTTGCGGCCCGGGTTCCATCGCTACGGCCCACAGGGACGACGAGTTCATCCTCAGGGAAGATATCGATACGGCTATAGAAAATTACATAAAGATATTCGATTACTGTTATGAACATTATAATTAGCGGCTACGGGAAAATGGGCCACTGCGTAGAGGCTGCAATGCTCAAGCGCAATCTAAAGCCTCTTTTTGCAACGGAAGACGTCTGCTCTGTAGATCCCGAGATTGCAAAGGACGCCGTGTGCATAGACTTTACTACCCCGGAGGCTTTCAGAGCCAATTATCCGGTGCTGGCCTCCAAGTTTAAGGCCGTGGTAGTTGGAACCACAGGCTGGTACGACATTAAGGAAGAAGTCTTTGCCGCCTTCCGCGCCGCTGGCACAACCCTGATATGGGCCTCTAATTTCTCGATAGGGGTAAATGCCTTTTTTGCCGCGGTAGAAAGGGCTTGCACTGTGCTTAAAGGTCACGGATACACCCCCAGGGTAGAAGAAGTTCATCACATACATAAACTTGACGCCCCCAGCGGCACGGCAAAAAGCGTGGGGGCCATCATAGAAGCCGCGCTTGGAGAGAAGCCCCAGATTGGCTCCCGGAGGATAGGGGAGGTGCCCGGAATCCACACTGCCGAGTTCCTGTCCGACGTGGATAAAATTACCTTCACCCACGAGGCCTTCTCCCGCGAGGGCTTCGCTCAGGGCGCAGTGGCCGCCGCACTTATGACGGAGGGCCTGGAAGGCATATATGAATTTAAAGATTTGATTTTATAATATGGAAACGCTTGTTCTTAAAGGCTGCGGAACCGCCCTTGTAACCCCCTTTGCCAAAGATGGTAAGGTAGATTATGATGCCTATGCCCGTATGGTTGAAAGGCAGGTATCAAATGGAGTACATTTCCTGGTTCCCCTGGCTACTACAGGTGAGACTCCCACCCTTACAAAGGAGGAGAAAAAGCAGATTTTTACCTTGGTCAAGGAGAATGCAGGCTCTTTGCCGATTATGCCTGGAGTGGGCTCCAACAGTCTGGAAGGCACTCTGGAAAACATCCGCTTCTTTGAGCCTATGCGCCCCGACGCCCTGCTCACAGTGGTTCCTTATTATAATAAACCGACCCAGAAAGGACAGTACGAGTATTTCAAGGCCGTAGCCTCCAACACGGAACTTCCCGTAATAATTTACAACGTACCATCCCGCACCGGGGCAAATATGCTGCCGGACACTGTGATTCGCCTTGCAGAGGATGTTCCCAATATCAGGGGTATCAAGGAGGCATCTGGCAACTATGCCCAGGTGAGCGAGATTTTAAGGCGTGCTCCCAAGGATTTTACCGTCCTTAGCGGAGATGACGATATGACCCTGGCCTTTATGGCTACCGGAGCGCACGGAGTAATCTCCGTGGCTTCAAACATTGCTCCTCTGGAAGTATCGTCAATGGTAGATGCAATGCTAAGAGGCTCACTGGAAGAGGCCCGCGTCCTGCATCACAGGTTGTTCCCCTTGTTCAAGGCTTGTTTTGCAGAGTCTAACCCTATCCCGGCAAAGGCTGCGCTCAACCTGCTTGGAATTATGGAAGATGCCGTAAGGCTGCCTCTTGCAAGCGCCTCCGAACAGACCAGGGAACTTATGAAA
>JBGVAW010000037.1:0-4091 GCA_045224955.1 Candidatus Cryptobacteroides sp. | reverse complement strand
GATTATTAAGACTTTTTGCCAAACCAGCTTTATCACTGATTCTCCATTCTCTTATTGATAAATTCATAATTATCCTCCGCAAATTTCCGATTTATCTAACTCTCAAAGGTACTGATTTTCGACCACATTTGACCACGATTTCTAAAGTTGACCACATTTGACCACATTTTCCGGGGGCTATGGTGAAGGTGTTCAGACAAAACCTAACCAATTATAGCTCAAAAGTTTAGGTAGTCCAAATAGTCACCTGTTACTCCACAATAGCCACCTGTGCATTTAGTCCCGCCCGAGGCACACAAAAAAGCATCGCAAGCGCGATGCTTTTTTGGTGCCACTCCTAATAGGAGCTGTGGGCTGTTGTTTTCTTTATCTGGTTTGATTATCTTTGTCCTACTACCGTATATCGGGTTTAACGGATAACATTATCAACCATAAGATTATGAAAGAAAAAGTTTTACAGGCCATGCGTGAGTTCGGTGCACCCGTAAATGCTGGTAAAATTGCAGAAATTACAGGTATTGACCGTAAGGAGGTTGACAAAGCGTTTGCCGAATTGAAAAAAGATGGCGCTATCGTTTCTCCGGTACGCTGCAAATGGGAACCGGCCAAATAACAGTCAGATAGTACTTGAATGCGAAGGGCTTGCCGTCTTTTGTGCCGGGTGTCCATTTTTTGGGTGCAGACTTGATGACTCTCAATGTCTCTTTATCCAGTAAAGGATGCACCCCTTTTACAATTTGGACATCCTTCATTCTTCCCTTCTCATCAATAACGAAACTAGCGACCACACGTCCTGTGACCCCCTCTTTCTTTGCCTTTTCGGGATAGCGCTGATGCTCTTTTACCCATTTAGAGAAGGCATTCTTATCCTGTCCCATAAAAGTCGGATGCCATACATTTTCCTCGGGGAAAGATGTTTCCATAACATTTTCCTGGGCGGCTGCCGGCAACGACAGGGATAAAGCAATCATTATGAGAAGAAGGTGTTTCACGTCAGGATTATTTTTTCATAGCCAAAGTTAACAATTATTATCCAAATGTCATTTTTTTTGCAAGAATGGCAATACTTGTAGTATATTTGTTGTTTGATAATTATTAGCGAAAGGCTGATTATGAATAATAAGAAGTTCAAGTTTTGGAATAGGGTTGTTTCGCTGGCAGTTCTTGCAATAGCCTCATTCACTTACATATCGACAATAGAACCCTCTGCTTCCTTCTGGGATTGCGGAGAATTCATAGCATCATCGTACAAACTGGAAGTGGGTCATCCCCCGGGAAACCCCGTTTTTCAGCTGATAGCCAGATTTTTTACGATGTTTACCGGAGGCGAAGGCGCAGCTGTTGCAGTGAACATAATGAGCGCGCTCTGCTCTGCCCTTACTATCTTCCTGCTTTATCTTACCATAGTCTTCTTCGCTAAAAGACTTGCAAAAAAAGACAGTGACGGAGGTTACTCCAGCGGTGCGGCCATATCCATAATGGGCGCCGGAGCAGTGGGAGCGCTGGCTTACTGTTTCTCCGATACCTTCTGGTTCTCTGCCGTAGAAGGCGAGGTTTACGCAATGTCATCGCTTTTTACTGCACTGGTATTCTGGGCGATGACCAAGTGGTACGAGCAGGCCGACAGGCCCGGAGCCAACCGCTGGATTGTACTGATTTCCTTCCTGATGGGTCTTAGCATAGGAGTTCATCTTCTAAACCTCCTTGCCATCCCCGCCATCGTCTTTATGTACTGCTACAAGAAGAAAGAAGACGGGATTTACACTACCTGGCAGCTGATTAAGATTTTTGCGTTGTCGATGATTATTTTGGGCATCGTCAACTTTGTGCTCATACCCTATATGCCTAAAGTTGCGGCATTTGTAGATATGATCTTCGCCAACACATTCGGCCTTCCCGTAAACTTTGGCGCAGCCTTCATTATCATTGTGCTTCTGGCCGCTTGCTTTGTACTTCTGTTTTACAGTTACAAGTACGGCAGGGTACTGCTTAACACCATAACTCTCTGCTTTACCTGCGTTCTGATAGGCTTCAGCGTATTCAGCATAGTGATAATCCGTTCCAGCGTAATGCCTCCTACCAATGAGAACCAGCCGGACAATGCATACTCTCTGGTAAGGTATCTCTCCCGCGAGCAATACGGCAGCGCGCCCCTGTTGATAGGACAGTACTATGACGCTCCTTACGACATAAAAGTTACCAAGTACTGGGCTCTGGTAAACGGCAAATACCTAAGGGTAGATGCCCCTATGGAGGCAGACTACAAGGCAGAAGGCAAGATGCTCTTCCCCAGGATGTGGAGCAGTTCCGGCGACGGCAGATATGAAGATTTTTATCACTACTATACCCAGGACCGCGGAATTCCCGTCAGGGGCTCAAGGTATAAAAAGCCAACGTTCGTAGACAATATGGCCTACTTCCTGGATTACCAGTGTAACTGGATGTATTGGCGATACTTTATGTGGAACTTTGCCGGAAGGCAGAACGATGTTCATTCTCCCGTGCCCGGAAACATATTCTACGGCAACTGGGAAAGCGGAATTCCCTTCATTGACAAAGCCCGTCTTGGAGACCAGAGCGCTGCCCCCGACATCCTTGCCCACAATAAGGCCAAGAACCACTACTATATGCTCCCTCTGCTTCTGGGACTCATAGGCCTTTTCTTCCAGTTTGCAAGAGACCGTCGCGGCTCCTGGCTGGTATTCCTTATGTTCATAATGACCGGAATCGCCATAGTAGTCTTCCTTAACCAACCTCCTTATCAGGTAAGAGAAAGAGATTACGCCTACGCCGGCTCATTCTATATGTTTGCAATGTGGATTGGCTTTGCTGTACAGGCTATCTTCGAGGGAGTTAGGAAACTGCTCAGGAAACAGGAGGTTGCAGCAGGGGCCGCAGCTTCTGTTCTCTGTCTCTTCGTTCCTGCGATTATGGCAGCCCAGAACTGGGACGACCACGACCGCAGCAACCGCAGCACTGCTGTAGAGCTGGCCTGGAACTACCTTAACTCGGTAGGCGAGCAAGGTCTTCTGATAACCCACGGAGACAACGATACCTTCCCTCTCTGGTACGCCCAGGAAGTAGAAGAAATCCGCCAGGATGTAAGGATTTGCAACACCTCGCTGCTGGATACAGACTGGTACATAGGCCAGATGAAATATGCCTGCAACACTTCCAAGCCCCTTGACCTGCTTGTTCCCCAGGAGCAGTACCTCTACGGTACCAACGACTTCGTGTATATCTACGATACCCGTAACGCCGTCCTGTCAATAGACGACGTAATGATGGTGTTCCGTCATCCCGAGGCTAAACTGACCCTCACCGACAAGCGCAAGGTAGATTACATCTGCTCCAGGAAGATAGCAATCCCCGTAAACAAAGAGAACGTAATAAAATACGGAATAGTAAGCCCTCAGTTCCAGGACAGGATTCAGGACTACATAATTCTGGAGATGCCAAAGGACAAGGAGACCCTTTCCAAGAAGGAAATCTTTATGCTGGACTTCCTGTCCACTTACCAGTGGGACAGGCCGCTCAACCTTCTTAGCCAGGGAGGAGACATCAACATAGGCCTAAAGAAATATCTTATGTACGATGGTTTCTCTGCCCACCTTGTTCCTTTTGCCAATACAATCTCTTCTTCCAAGGGAGTGGGCACTACGGATCTGGACGCCCTTTACGACAAGATGATGAACGTCTATAAGTGGGATGCCCTCAAGAGGACAGACTACTTTGTAGATTACCAGAACCTCATCACCTTCCTTGGGACCATACCTCAGAGAGACGTATTTGCAAAGACGGCTGAAGCCCTTCTTGCAAAAGGAGACAAGGAAAGAGCCCTCGCAGTCCTGGATAAATGCCAGGAAAGTGTTCCGGAAAGCATATACCCGCTGGAATCCATAAGCATCGGCCTTCCAGGAAACGACATTCATGTTCTTAACCTTATAGAACTCTACTACAAGGCAGAAGCCCCCGAGAAAGCCCGCGCTATGGCAGAAAGGTTTTCCGGGGAACTGCTCACCACCACAAAGTTCTTCCTTAACTTCTACGATGCCGCAGAGACAGAAACGCAGTACTGCGTATCTATGATC
>JBGVAW010000036.1:0-3717 GCA_045224955.1 Candidatus Cryptobacteroides sp. | reverse complement strand
AAGCTACAAGACGGTAGGTTTCGGGATGAATTCCTTTCTTCATTTTTACTTAAATATTTAAGATTTACTATAGTTTCTGTTTTTGAGCCTGCAAATATAGGCATTTGTTCCGGTAAAACAAACTTTTTTGGTTCTTTTTCTACTTCATCCTTATAGGTTGATCGTCGTAGAGGCAGAACCTCTTGGCCTTCCTTATCCACTTTTGCTCCTCTGTTTTTATATGCTCCCGCAGGTCATCAGTCGACAAGTCTCCGCTAATGTATTCTGCCATAACGGGATCGGACAGTTTTCGGTAACAATCGGGATAAATCTCGAACTGGGAATACCTGCCGGCGAAGTACTTCATAAGCTGCAAGGTATGAAGCAGGGAATGATACTCGTATCCGGGCAGGAGCATAATCTGATAGCCGAAGCACTGCTGTCCCTCGTACCTGCCTGCAGCCGGCGTAAAGGTGCAGTTGCGCATAAGCACGCCCTCCGGTACCGGCAGATTTTCCATAGTGGGTTTGATGAACGGCGCTCCTATATATTCATAAGGACGGGAGGTGCCGATTGCCGGGGTTATGGAAGTGTTGTTCCAAAGACCGCCGCCGCTGTACATAAGGCTGGTGAACATCCCCGGGATATCAGAGGCCGGGGCTATGGTCCAGGGAAGAAGATGCGTTGTGGACGCACTGGCCTGGGCCGATATTATGTGCAGCGGGAATCTGGCACCAATCTCATTATAATAAAGGATGCAAAGTTCTCCCAGGGTTAGTCCGTGACGGTGGGCAATCTTTGGGGTAAAGTCCTCGCGGTTGTCTTCCTGGGCGATGGAGCCCTCTACAAAGCGCCCTGCCGGGTTGATATGGTCTGCAACATACAGGGCCGGAGCATCATCGCCCATAGAGGAAAGCATCGACATAAGCCTGAATACATCCTTTGTAAAATTGAAATATCGGCTTCCGACATCCTGAATCTCCACCACAACAGCCGACAGGCCCTGGAGCTGATCAGTACTTTCCAATTCTATATGGTTGGTACCCGGGGTCAGTTCGGAGGACCTGGGCTTGAATACTTCCTTTAGATTTCCTCTCTCTGCAAAGAGCTGATACATATAGCGTCCGCGGAAGGTGTCCCAGCAGTTCTGCGTACAGAAGCAGGCCACCTGGCCGTGCAGCAGGGCTTTATCGGTCTGATCCTCCAGCGGAGTGGTCCTGAATGAAAACATATTCTTTTGGGCCGATGGTTACTTTTCTATTCTCCTATAATCTTTTTTGCCACGTCTATTACCTCGCCGGCCAGGGCTTCCGCATCCTGCAGGGTGGGGGCCTCTGCATAAATTCGGATGATGGGCTCAGTGTTGGACTTCCTGAGGTGAACCCACTGCTTCTTGGACTCGAAGCTGATTTTAACGCCGTCTATGTCATTTATGTTCTCGTTGGCGTAAATCTTCTTGAGCTCGCTTAAAATCTTGTCTATGAGCGCTTTGTCAGAGAGTTCAATCTTATTCTTGGCAATGAAGTAAGGAGGAAGGGTCTTCTTGAGTTCCGATACCTTCATACCTCTTTCTGCCAGGCCGCTTAGGAAGAGGGCTACGCCGGTCATAGCGTCGCGGCCGCAGTGGCTTGCGGGATAGATTACGCCTCCGTTGCCCTCGCCGCCGATAAGGGCGCCGCAACTGTGCATAAGGGTGGTTACGTTAACTTCTCCTACTGCAGAGCTTAGGTATTTGCCGCCGTAAGATTCAACTACGTCCCTGAGGGCTCTTGAAGAAGAAAGGTTGGAGCAGGCGACAGGTTTGTAAGGAGCTGTAGCCTCTTCCAGGGAGATTCCCTTTTCTTCCGATATTTTCTTGGCCCTGCGGAACAGATAGTCTGCTACGCTGACAAGCGTGTATTCCTCTACGAAGGGCTCTCCGTTTTCGCTGATGAAGGCCAGACGGTCCACATCGGGATCTACCGATACTCCAAGGTCTGCCTTTTCCCTGACTACGGCTTCCCTTAGCTCAATAAGGTTTGCGGGAAGGGGTTCGGGGTTGTGGGCAAAGTCTCCCGTAGGTTCGCAGTTGATTTTAACCACTTCTACGCCAAGGGCTTCAAGCATTGCGGGCATTATGACACCACCTACCGAGTTAACCGCATCTACTACTACTTTGAAGCCGGCCTTGCGTACAGCTTCCGTATTTACTGCCTCAAGGTCCAGGATACTCTGTATATGTTCCTGTGTAAAATCGTGCTCTGTTATCTTTCCAAGTTCATCTACCTGGGCAAACTCAAAATCGTCCCTTTCTGCAAGTTCCAGGATAGCCTCGCCCTGAGCGGCCGTGAGGAATTCGCCCTCTGAATTAAGGAGTTTGAGCGCGTTCCACTGACGGGGATTGTGCGATGCGGTGAGGATAATGCCGCCATCGGCCCCGGAAAAACGGACTGCCAGTTCAGTTGTAGGAGTGGATGCCAATCCTGCCTTTACTACGTCGATGCCGCAGGCAATCAGGGTTCCGCATACAAGGTTTTCTACCATGAGGCCGGACAGTCTTGCATCGCGTCCTACCACTACTTTATATCTTCCGGCCTTTGGCGCGGCTGTCTTGAGCCTTGCCGAGTAAGCATAAACAAATTTTACAATATCTACCGGGGTTAGGGCGTTGCCGGGATTTCCGCCAATTGTTCCTCTGATTCCAGAGATGGACTTAATGAGTGTCATATGCTTATATAATTTGTTATATTTCTCCTCAAAAATAACTCTATATTATTTGAAATCAAATTAAACTTTCAAATAATGAATAAATCTTTTAAAAAATTTGCAGTGAAAGAAAATTTAGCTATCTTTGCATTCCCAAACAAAATGCTGGGTTCGTATAACGGTTAGTACTCGAGATTCTCAATCTCGCAATAGGAGTTCGATTCTCCTACCCAGTACCAAACATCCCGTCTGGCTTGCCCGGGCGGTTTTTAATCTGGATGTGGCGCAGTTGGTAGCGCACCTGGTTAGGGACCAGGAGGTCGAAGGTTCAAGTCCTTTCATCCAGACACAAAAAAATCCTTAAATTGTTTCCAGTGAACAGTTTAAGGATTTTTCTTTATCAAGTGGTAGGGCCAATGACCTTCCCTGATGCGATCCGGTTCAACAGTTACTTATCCTTTGCCAAAAATCATTTCAAACAGGCCGGCAAAAACATTGACGATGAGTGTTTCAAGGGCATGGAATTAAGGACGGTCTGCAGAAGATTCTTCTGCGCGGGCTTTGTTGAAGCAATCACGGCACAGGGGCTCGTAAACGTCTTTCTCTCCCAGGACCACAAGCTGCTTGCTGGCGGAAAGGCGGTGAGAGTGGTTGGCCAGGTTGCCGCATTTTACGCAGATAGCGTGAACTTTCTGTACATCTTCTGCAATGGCCATAAGCCCGGGTATGGGGCCGAAGGGTTTGCCAAGATAGTCGGTGTCAAGGCCGGCCACGATTACGCGCACTCCCCTGTTTGCAAGTTTCTGAGCCACATCAATCAGGGTATTATCAAAGAACTGAGCCTCGTCTATGCCCACAACCTTTACGTCGGCCGATACTTCCAGCATTTTTGCGGGGTCTTTGATAGGGGTACAAGGGATAGAGTGAAGGTCGTGTGACACTACGTCAAGGTCCGAGTAACGAGTATCTACCGTGGGCTTGAATATCTCTATTTTCTGCTTTGCGAACTGCGCTCTTTTTAGCCTTCTGATGAGTTCTTCGGTTTTACCTGAA
>JBGVAW010000035.1:0-13118 GCA_045224955.1 Candidatus Cryptobacteroides sp. | reverse complement strand
CTCTTAGGAAGCACTTTGAGGAAGTATTTCTCTGAGAAAGGCCTGTAGAGGTGGCAGGTGATGAGACCAACCTTGCGGCCTTCTTTTGCCAGATAGTCGATAGTTTCGCGGATGGTCTCGGTAACCGAACCCATTGCAACTATGATGTTCTCTGCGTCTTTTGCTCCGTAGTATGTGAAAGGACGGTACTCGCGACCGGTAACCTCACTGATTTCTCCCATATAACGTGCTACGATGTCAGGGATGGCCTCGTAGTACTGGTTCCTGCTCTCTACAGCCTGGAAGTAAACGTCGCCGTTCTGGGCAGTACCCCTGGTAACGGGAGCGTCAGGTGAAAGAGCTCTCTGGCGGAAGTTCTCCAGAGCCTTTGTGCTTACCATCTTGCGAAGATCATCCTCGTCAAGAGCCTCAATCTTCTGGATTTCGTGTGAAGTACGGAAACCGTCAAAGAAGTGGAGGAAAGGCAGGCTGCTCTTGATTGCCGAAAGGTGAGCTACGGCTGCAAGGTCGTGAGCTTCCTGTACGGAACCTGAAGCAAGGAGGGCGAAGCCGGTCTGACGGCAGGCCATTACGTCCTGATGGTCTCCGAAGATGGAGAGGGCGTGGCTTGCAAGGGCGCGTGCTGATACGTGGAATACGCCGGGCAGCATCTCGCCGGCAATCTTGTACATATTAGGAATCATAAGAAGGAGACCCTGTGATGCAGTGTAGGTGGTAGTAAGTACACCTGCCTGAAGGGAACCGTGAACTGTACCGGAAGCACCGGCCTCGCTCTGCATCTCGGTAACCTTTACAGTCTCGCCCCAAAGATTCTTTTTGCCGTGGGCTGCCCATTCGTCAATGTTCTCCGCCATAGGAGAAGAAGGGGTGATAGGGTAGATAGCCGCATGCTCGCTAAAAAGATAAGCGATATTTGCCACTGCGGTATTACCGTCACAAGTGATAAATTTCTTTTCTTTAGCCATTGTAGTTTATGATATGTTTGGATTATAATTTCCGTCTTACGGTTACAGGGCCGACAGGCCTTCAACTGTAACCTCCGCACCTGCGGTGCGCTTGACAAGTCCCTGCAGAACAGCGCCGGGGCCAATCTCCATAAAGTATCCGGCACCATCGGCCAGCATACTCTTTACACTCTGTGTCCATCTTACAGGGCTTGTGAGCTGGGCGAGCAGGTTCTCCTTGATAACTTCCGGATCTGTCTCTGCCTTTGCCGATACATTCTGGTAAACAGGGCACTTGGGAGCGTGGAACGGGGTGGCGCTTATGGCTTTTGCAAGTTCTTCGCGTGCAGGCTCCATAAGAGGGGAGTGGAAGGCGCCGCTTACTGCAAGGGGAAGTGCCCTTTTCGCACCGGCTTCCTTAGCCTTTTCGCAGGCTGTCTCAACGGCCTCTTTTTCTCCGCTGATGACCACCTGTCCGTCAGAATTGTAGTTGGCGGCCACAACCTTTCCGCTCACCGATTTGCAGATGTCTTCTACCTGCTCGTTTGCCAGGCCTATGATGGCTGCCATTGTTCCGGGAACGGTTTCACAACACTTCTGCATTGCCTTGGCCCTGATGGCTACAAGTTTCAGCGCGTCCTCGAAGTCCAGAGCGCCTGCGGCGGCAAGGGCTGAGAACTCGCCAAGAGAATGGCCTGCCACCATATCGGGAGCGAAACCGTCGTAGCATTTTGCAAGGATTACAGAATGAAGGAAGACTGCCGGCTGAGTCACTTTGGTGGCTTTCAGGTCATCGGCAGTACCGTCGAACATTATGTCTGTTATATTAAATCCGAGTATTGAATTTGCTTTGTCGAAAAGCTCTTTTGCAATGGGAGAACTCTGATACAGGTCCTTTCCCATACCGGGGAACTGAGAACCTTGACCAGGGAAAATATATGCTTTTTTCATTTCTTTTAAGTCGCTTTTATACGTATTGCAAAAGTAATAATTTTATCCGACAAAAGCGAATATTAAAAAGAATTTGTAATTTTGCATTCCTTTTTTGCTACAAAATTCAAAAAAGGTACGCCCCCATAGTTTAATGGATAGAATTTGGGATTCCGGTTCCTAAGATTGGCGTTCGATTCGCCATGGGGGTACTCTTTTTACAGCTCCTTCGGCAGCACTATTCTGCGGACGTTGCAGCCAACGTAGTTTCCTATCACGATAGCCGGATAATAGAGCAGGATTGAGTTGTCCCAATGCCAGGCACCCACAAGGTAAACCACATCTGCGATGGAATGGTAGAAGCCGCAGACTATAAATAGCGGCACGCCGAAAATCACCGGCAAAATAGACTTCTTTTCCCTGTAAAGCCAAACGGCTATGTCTATGATCATTCCGCAGCCTATGGCTCGTACAAAGGCCTTCAGCGGCCCCTGTGCGAGACGCCCTGCAACCACGTCAACGGCCCTGTCTGCACTGTCTCCGCCTATTACGCTGACCATAAGGCCGATAAGTACACAGCCCAGGATGTTGAAGAACCAGATTTTAACCAATGCGGGAATGTCGTTGGTACAGCCTGCGCGGCCGGTGTAAAGAGGGGTTCCGGATAGCACTACGCTTATAAGTCCGAATGCGAAAATTACGGCTCCGGGAATTCCACCCAGGGCAAGGTATCCAAAGGCGCCCAGGCCTATGAGGATGCCGGCGAATAATGATTGTCTGTTCATAGCCGCTAAATTACGATTTTTTTTGTAATTTTGCGCCTTAATTATGGCAAATAGAGAGCAATTCAGTGGAAATATAGCCGTCGTTATGGCTATGGCCGGGTCTGCGATAGGCCTGGGAAATATCTGGAGATTCCCGTACGTTATGGGAGAATATGGCGGAGGCGCGTTCATCGTGGTTTATTTGCTCTCCTGTTTCTTTATCGCCCTCCCAATTTTTTATGCCGAATGTATAATCGGCCGCCGTGGAGGATCCGATACTTTTGGGTCGATGGCGTCCCTGGCTCCGGGCAGCAAGTGGCCCAAGGTGGGGCTGCTCACGGTCATAAGTCCCATATTGATACTTAGTTACTACAGCGTGGTGGGCGGATGGTCCATTCACTATCTGATCAACTCCTTCACCTACTTCGGGGAACCCTCCGCAGAAGAGGTTACGAGCCACTTCGGAAGTTTCATTTCGTCAGTGGAATCCCCGCTTCTGTCACACGCGCTCTTTGCAGCCCTGGTGGCAGCCATAGTGCTTGCAGGTGTAAAGAAAGGCATAGAAAAATTTACCAAGACCACAATGCCGGTGCTCTTTGTGCTGATATTGGCTGTGGTAGTATTTTCAGTTACTTTGCCGGGTGCTTCCAAAGGTGTGGAATACCTTGTGAAGCCGGACTTCGGAAAGATAGGCGTAAGGGGAATATCGGCTGCAATGGGCCAGGCCTTCTTCTCTATGTCTCTTGGCGTGGGAACTGTGCTTACCTATGCCTCTTATATGAAGAAAAAAGACAATCTTCTGGTTACCGGTGTGGGTACTGCCATATCTGATTTTGTCTTTGCCCTGCTGGCTGGCTTTGCTGTTATGCCGGCGGTTTTCGCAGCCGGAATCTCGCCTGCGGACGGTCCGGGCCTGGTGTTTGAGACCCTGCCCTTCATCTTTGTAAAAATGGGCGCCGGAATGCCCTGGCTCACAGTTTTGCTGTCTTCGGTATTCTTCCTGATGGTGCTTTTTGCCGCCCTTACTTCTGCCATTTCAATGCTGGAAGTGGGCGTAGCCTATCTTGTAGAAGAAAAGAAACTGAGAAGAAAGCGCGCGGTGTTCTACCTGTCGCTTTTCGTGCTCATTGTGGGAATACTCTGCTCCCTTTCCTTCGGCCCTCTTTCAGGAGTTTCAATTCTGGGTGCCTCTATTTTCGGCTCTCTGGATTATATATGCTCCAACATCCTCCTGCCTTTGGGAGGCTTGCTGTTCACCTTGTTCGTGGGCTGGAGAATGCCTTCGGCAGATACGCTGGACGAGTTTTCCAATGGTCAAAAGCGCCCCTTCAACGTGAAGGTCTATCCCTTCCTCAGGGTGCTTATCAGATACATAGCTCCCGTAGGAATTGTAATCATATTCCTGTCGTCACTGATTTTCAGCAGCTAACGCGAAGCGGGACTTGAATGTCTCCCAGTCGTAGTATGGCCAGTTTCCCGTTTCTATGGGAAGCCGGGCCTCTTCTCCGTTCAGAAGCACCTTGAACAGAATCTTGGATTTTTCCCCGCTTCTATAGAAAACAAAGTGAAGGTTGGCTCCCATCGGTATCCTGTGGGTCTGGCACCAGACGGGAATGTCATCGGCATTCTGCACGTCGTGGCCGAATCCGTCCACATCCAGAATCATAAGCAGGGGAGTGATGGTGTAATCGTGTCCGAACCGAAGGTCTGCGCCCACGGCACCATCGGCAATCCTCTCGTCGGCCTTGGCGATTATGTCCTCCACTATGGGCATATAGCCAAGGTGGGTCTTCCATAGATTCTCGTAAAACTGGAAGTTGTCTATTTTCCAGAGGGCGATTCTTTCTTCCAGGGTGAAGATGTCCGTAAAGTCCAGGTCTGTGTCAAGACTGTTCATCCCGGCTGCAAAGAAGAAGAGATAGGAAACAAGGCTCCATTGCTTTTTGGGCTCCACGGCCTTGTCCGGGTTTATGAACAGTTTGCCAAGAATGGCCTTGTAGTCTACTGTGCGCTCTATGTATTGTTCCCAGGTCTCGTCAAAGGATACCGGAGTGCGTTTAAAGTCGTCTTTCCTGAACGGGTTGGCCTTGTCTTGCGGAAGAATTGCCGGCAGGAATACGGTTCCATAGTTCTCGAATATATCCAGGGCAGGGTTTGTCTCCTTGAGACCCAGGCAGAAAGAAGACATCGTCATTATGCAGCGGGTAGAGATCGAGGTCCAGGCCCTTACCTTGGCCCCGTCCGGGAAGATTTCCGGGAAGTTGGAATACATCCTCACGGCCAGATCGTGCTGCTGCTGCCATCCTTTGCGGGAAAGGTCTCCTATGCGGTATCGGACGTCCGGGTAAAGGGTGTCGAAGCGCCTTTTGAAGTCCCTGCCCAATTCCGTGATATTGCCTTCACTGTCGGCCACGGCCAAAACTTTGTTTATACGGTCGTAAATATCTCTCTGCCAGGCATATCTGGCTCCGTGCCTGCCATAGTGGCTAAGGTAAAAGGGCTTGTACCCTTCCGGCGCGGGAGTAAGGTCCGTCTCCGTTGCCGGGCATAGATAATCTGTTCCGTCAAGATATTCCGGATGGTCCTTAAGCTGCTGAATTACATCGTATTGCTGTGCTCCCGCAGACAGCGCTGCTGCCAGAAATACGGCTATCGTCAAAAGGATGTGTCTTGTCATAGTATGGAACTGGATTTAATTGTCACCGTAGGCTTAAAAGGATATTATAGACAAAGATGAAAAAATATATTAAAACACTGAAGTTTTTACCCAAATTAATTAAATTTGTAACAAAAGTGTTTTGCGATGGAGACAGCATTCGTTTATTCCAATCAGGTCAGTGGTTCCAACTTCCTCGGAAGGAAGGATGACGTTGCAATTTTGAGTAATCTGCTTGCCCAGGGAGAGAGCCTGGCCCTGTATTCGCCGCCCAAGGGAGGCAAGACATCGCTTATTCAGCAGGCCCTTCTTACCCTTAGGCAGAACGGCCGCAGTTTTCTGGCCGCCAACGTGGATATGCTGCCCATCAGGGAGGATGCAGATTTCTTCATCGCCTTTGGAAATGCGGTAATGGGTATGCTGGGCGTTTCTCCGGAGGATTATTCCCAGTTTATGTTCCAGTATCTTCACGGGACTCATTTTGTCTTTGACAAGGCCGCATATCAGGACAGGGGGGCGATAGTTTCCGTAAACTGGGACCTGGACGACAAGGATTTCGAGGCTATGCTCCGCTTCCCGTTCATCTATTGCCGGGATAACCATTCGAACCTGGTGCTCATTTTGGAGGAATTCCAGAACGTACAGTTTCTGCCTTCCGGCGACAAGATCTGCTCCCTGCTTGGCAACATCATCCAGGAGTACAAGCCCCGTAGGAGCGACACTCCCTGTTGCAGTATTATTTTTTCCGGGTCGATGGTTAATGCAATGGATAATATATTCCGTCGAAATCTCTGGTTCCATCGGATCGTAGAGTGTGTGCAGATGAGGCCTGTGGACGAAAAGGACATCGTGGACTTTGTATATAAAAGACTGTCCTTCACCGGAAAAGAGATAGACCGCTCCCTGCTTCTTGGGGTATGCCGCCTGTTCAGGTGCAACGTCTGGTACATCAATCACTTTGTGTCCGTCTGCGACTATATAGCAAGGGGTTACATCGTAGAGAACGTTATGACGGAGGGCCTTAAGACGGTCATCTCCGTGCATTCGCCCCGCTTCTTCTCTATGGTGGAAGATCTGACTACTCATCAGGTCAACTTCCTCAAGGCCACGCTTCAGGGTCACAGGCGTTTCAGCTCTTCGGAAATCATCAAACAATATAAACTGAACAGTTCCGCCAATGTGCGCAGGGTGAAGGAGGCCCTGATGAAAAAGGAAATCCTGGTCTTCGACGACAAGGACGAGCCCATTTTCCAGGATCCTCTGTTCGAATACTGGCTGCGCACCTATTATTTTGGATTTTCGGACTGATGGTTAAACAGACAGGGGGAATAATTATGGCAACAAAGAAAAAACTCGCAGTAATTACAGGAGCGGGGGTGAGCGCAGAAAGCGGAATGGATACTTTCCGCGATTCGGGAGGCCTGTGGGGCAAGTTCGACCCTCAGGTAGTAGCCTCCATAGAAGGCTGGCACGCCGACAGGGGCCTGCTCATAAACTTTTATAACGACCTAAGGGTTGACCTTGGAAAGAAGCAGCCCAACAAGGCCCACCGTCTGATAGCGTCTCTGGAAGACAAGTTCAATGTTACGGTGGTAACCCAGAACGTGGATAACTTCCACGAAAGGGCCGGAAGCACCAGGATAATCCACCTTCACGGAGAACTTACCAAGGTGCGTCCGGAGTTCGGGGAGTACGACCGTACCTACTCTGAAAAGGAGGTCATAGACATAGGTTACGACACCATCGCCCTTGGAGATAAGGCTCCCAACGGCAGTCAGCTGCGTCCCCACATTGTTTGGTTCGGAGAGGCCGTTCCCAAGATAGAGGCTGCAATAGAAGTGGTCGAGGCCGCGGATATCCTGCTTATAGTGGGTACTTCACTGCAGGTTTATCCGGCCGCCGGGCTGTATCGCTATGCTCAGCCTCAGATTCCCATATACATCATAGACCCCAAGGACCCGCCGGTAAGGGATAACAGACTCGTCCATATCAAGGATGTAGCCACCTCGGGAATGGAAACTTTTATCAATAAAGTGTTGTGATTCAAAAAAGAATTGTTACCTTTGCAGTCCGCTAAGAAAAAGGAGGTGGAAAAAAGATGATTATAGTACCTGTAAAAGAAGGCGAGAACATAGAGAGAGCTCTTAAGAGATTCAAGAGGAAATTCGAGAAGACCGGCGCTATCCGTGAGCTTCGCGCACGCAAGAATTTTGAGAAGCCTTCAGTAAAGAAGAGAATACAGATGCAGAAAGCTATCTATGTACAGCATCTGCAGCTTCAGGACGAGCAGTAATTTGCACGCCTATATGGCATAGAATGCCAAGTTTATTTATTTATGGCCGATGAGCCCTTCAAGAGCCGCCCTGGTTGGGAACGGACGCTTACGGCTGAAAACTTTAAGAGTTTTTATTAAAAATGTACGCAATTGTTGATATTGCAGGACAGCAGTTCAAAGTAGAAGCTGGTTCCAAGATTTTTGTCAACCGTCTCGCAGCAAAGAAAGATGAGACCGTAGAGTTTGACAAAGTGCTCCTCGTAGAGAATGAGGGTGCAGTTAAAGTAGGTGCTCCTTATGTAGAGGGCGCAGTTGTAAAGGCTACCGTACTTGCAGATGACATCAAGGCAAAGAAGGTGCTTGTATTCAAGAAAATCCGTCGTAAAGGCTACCAGAAGCTCAACGGTCACCGCCAGAAGCTTACCTGGATCCGTGTAGATGCTATTGCTTAACTATTTAAGAGGTATTTATTATGGCACATAAAAAAGGTCAATCCAGTTCAAAGAACGGTCGTGAATCGCATAGCAAACGTCTGGGCCTCAAGAAATTCGGAGGTCAGATTGTAAAGGCTGGTAACATCATCGTACGTCAGAGAGGTACTGTTCACAACCCTGATACCAACGTAGGTATGGGTAAGGACCACACTCTTTACGCACTTGTAGACGGCACCGTTAAGTTCACCCGCAAGAGAAACGATAAGTCATTCGTATCAGTAGTTCCTTTCGAGAACTAAGGTACGGTGTACGGTGTAATAGATAAAGGACTGCACTCGGTACCCGTGTGCTGTCCTTTTTTTAATTATCGGTTCATAAATATTGTATTTTATGCTTACGCTTAAAACAATCCGCGAGAATCCGGAAAACGTTATCAAGAAGCTTGCTGTAAAGAATTTCGATGCAGCTGCTCTTGTAGAAGAAATAATAAGCCTGGACGACAATCGCAAGGCCCTCCAGACAAAGAGCGACGCTCTTCTGGCAGAGCAGAAGAAGTATGCCGCCAAGATAGGCCAGTTTATGAAGGAAGGCCGCAAAGACGAGGCTGAGGCTGCAAAAGCAGAGGTATCGGCCCTCAAGGAGGAGAGCACCCGTCTGCTTGCAGAGGCAGAGGAGAACAACAAGACCCTGGAGGCAAAGCTTGTTCTGCTGCCCAACCTTCCCTGCGATCTTGTACCCGAGGGTAAGGGCGCAGAGGACAACGTAGTTGTAAGGATGGGCGGTCCTGAGCCTAACCTTCCTGCAGACGCCGTAGAGCACTGGGTTCTTGCAAAGAAATATGACATCATCGACTTTGACCTTGGAGTAAAGATAACAGGCGCAGGTTTCCCTGTATATAAAGGAAAGGGCGCACGCCTTCAGAGGGCTCTTATCAACTACTTCCTGGACAAGAATACTGCAGCCGGTTACAAAGAGGTTGAACCTCCTGTAATGGTTAACGCAGCATCAGGTTTCGGTACCGGTCAGCTTCCGGACAAGGAGGCTCAGATGTACTACTGCGGTCTTGATGACTTCTATCTTGTACCTACCGCAGAAGTTCCCGTTACCAATATCTTCCGCGACGAGATTGTAGATACCCTTCCCCAGAAGCTTACAGCCTATACTCCCTGCTTCCGCCGCGAGGCCGGTTCTTATGGCAAGGACGTAAGGGGACTTAACCGTCTGCATCAGTTCGACAAGGTAGAAATCGTACGCGTAGAGAAGCCGGAAGACAGCTATGCTGCTTTGGAGGAGATGGTTGCTCACGTAGAGGGAATAGTAAAGGAACTCGGTCTCAAGTATAGAATCCTCAGGCTTTGCGGCGGTGATATGAGTTTCACTTCCGCTATTACCTACGACTTTGAACTCTGGTCCGCAGCACAGGGCCGCTGGCTGGAGATTTCTTCTGTCTCCAACTTCGAGAGCTATCAGGCCAACAGGCTTCACCTGCGTTACCGCGACGAGAACGGCAAGACTCAGCTCTGCCACACTCTTAACGGCAGCTCGCTGGCTTTGCCGAGAGTCGTCGCTGCACTTTTGGAGGACAATCAGAAGGATGGCTATATAGAGATTCCTGAGGTGCTTAGGCCTTATACCGGTTTCGATCGTATAGACTAAACGTCGATGGATACTCCCAGAACCATACTAGGAATAGACCCCGGAACCAACTTGCTTGGTTTCGGGATTATTCGTGTTACAGGCCGCAAGGCAGAGTATGTGGATATGGGAGTGCTGGATTTGCGTAAGGAGAAGGATGCCTATTCAAAACTGAAGGCGATTTTCGACTGCATATCCGAGGTATGCAAAACCTATTCTCCGGACGAGATGGCGCTTGAGTCGCCTTTCTACGGGAAGAATGCCCAGGTGATACTTAAACTTGGGCGAGCCCAGGGCGCGGCTATGATGGCCGGGCTCAATTATGGGATTAAGGTCTATGAATATGCCCCGCGAAAGGCCAAGGAGGCCATCGTGGGCAATGGAGCGGCTTCCAAGGAACAGGTAGAGATGATGCTGGAGAAAACCCTTGGGGTAAAGCTGGACGCAAAGCATCTGGACGCATCGGACGCTCTTGCAATAGCTATGTGCCATTTCTATCAGACCACCAATCCTCTGGCCTCGGGCGCAGGCCGCTCAAACTGGGAGAGTTTCGTCAAGAACAATCCCGGAAGAATTTTATAAAAAAACCGCATTTTTTAAACACTTGTATTAAACATTGGGCAGGACAATTTGTCTAATGCTCGGTGCTTTGCCCGAGCAAGGCCCAAAACCATCGGTTTGATTATAAATAATTTTTATAGGATGAGAAATATAAAGACATTGTTTGCCACGCTGGCGCTTGTACTGCTTTTGCCCGTACAGGTTTTTGCAAATCACCCCGCAAATGTATCTTTTTCCCTTAAAGACGCTTCTACGGGAGAACCTGTATCATTTGCTACGGTTACCCTTACAAAGGTAGGGGACAAGAAACCCGTCAAGTATGTTCTTACTGATGAAGAGGGCAAGGCGGTAATAGATAAGGTTCCGGCTGGTAAATATATATTCAAGGCTGAACTTCTCGGCTACAAGCCTTTCGTAAAGGAGATAGAGGTGAAGAAGGGCGAGGACCTTAAGCTTGGTACCCTGCAGGTAGAGCAGGACCGTCAGCTCCTTGAGGCGGCAAGCGTTTCTGCCGTCGGTAATCCAATCGTAATGAAGAAGGATACCATCGAATACAATGCTTCCTCTTTCAAGACTACCGACAACGATATGCTGGAAGACCTTCTTAAGAAACTTCCCGGCGTTGAAATAAGCGAGGACGGAACCGTAACAGCCAACGGCAAGACCATCGAGAAGATAACCATCGATGGTAAAACTTTCTTCCTTGACGACCCTCAGCTGGCTACCAAGAACATTCCCGCCAAGATAATCGAGAAGGTCAAGGTGGTTGACAAGAAGTCTGACCAGGCTCAGTTTACCGGCATTGACGACGGCGAGGAAGAGACAATCATAGACCTTTCCATTATGCCCGGTATGATGCGCGGCCTCTTTGGCAACACTATGATAGGCGGCGGTCACGACTGGCTTAAGTCCCAGAGCGGAGAAACCATCAAGAGCGACGACGGCGACGCCCGCTATCAGGGCGCTTCCTTCATAGGAAAGTTCACTGAAAAAACCCAGCTTGGAATCATCCTTAACGGCAACAATACAAATAACCGTGGTTTCAACGACCTTGCCGGCAGTATGATGCAGGGTATGCGTGGCGGTGGCGGCGGAATGGGCCGCGGCCAAGGCGGATGGGGAGGCAACAACGGTATCACCACCTCCTGGATGGGCGGCCTTAACGGCAACTTCACCCTCTTCGACGACAAGATGGAACTTGGAAGCAACTATCTCTACAACGCTACCAAAAAGCACGTTACAGAGACCAGTGTGCAGAATACCCATATGGACGGATACGACCTTATCTACAATACCGATGGTTTCAACAATACCAACTCTTATGGTAACCGTCTGGGCGCACGTATTGAGCATAAGTTCTCAGAGAATACTTCCATCCTCTTCCAGCCCCAGTTCAACATAGGAAAGGGCGACTACCACGAGTTCTCTACCTTTGACACTTATTCCGATTACTTCACCGGTACCCGTTCAAAGGTGAACGACGGTTTCAACAACAACGTTGGCGACAACAAGAGTTTCTCTGCAAACGGCTTCTTCCTCTTCAGACAGAAACTTGGAAAGCCCGGCAGAACCGTTTCTATGTTCTTCCGCTATAACTTCGTGAACAACGACCTGGACGGCTTCAACCAGAGCCTTACCAATACCGTTGTGGACGACGTAGAGAGCAGCGCCATAGTCAACCAGAGGTTCCAGAGCGTAAATCACCAGAGGTCGCTGAGCGGCCGTGCCACTTATACCGAACCTTTGGGCAAGGGCTTCTTCCTTGAAGGTACCTACGGAATAAGCTGGAACAAGAATACCTCCGACAAGGATACTTACAACACCGGCGGAGACCCTGTATTTGATGCAAACAGGCACGATTATCAGAGGGATGGGGAGACAATAGACCCCAACTACTCCAACACCATACTCAACCGCTATTACAACCAGACCATAGGCGGTAACATTATGTATCAGAAGGACGAGTTCCACGTTCAGGTGGGTCTTAACGCCAATCCTACCGATACCCACAACGAGACCAACGGCCGCGTTTACAACAATAAGGTGGTTAACTGGAGCCCTCAGGTAATGATGTGGTCCGAGGTCGGAGAAAACATCAACGTTCGAGCCTTCTACTTTGGCCGTACCTCCCAGCCTTCCACTTCACAGTTGATGGCAGTTCCGGACAACACCAACCCTCTTAACGTAAGCTTCGGTAACCCTCACCTCATTCCTTACTTCAACCACAACCTCAGGAGCGAGTTCCGTCTTACCAACAAGAAGACCTTCACCTCGCTCAATCTCAACCTTGAGGGTGGAATGGTTAAGGATCCTATCGTAAGGGCAACCTGGGCCGGCATCAACGGAGCACAGTACTCCCTGCCCGTAAACGGTCCCAACTCCTACTCGGCATCGGCCAGGATGTTCTTCAACTCTCCCATAGCCAAGTCTAATTTCTCTGTATTCTCGATGACCTTCTTCTCTTACAACGAGTCATCCTCATACATCGGAAAGTCAGCTATGGATATGAGTCCTTACTACGATGCAGTATCAGGGGAGTTCTACTACGACAAGTTCTTCGAGGCCTTCCCTTCAATGGAAAATACGGATGCCTTTGCGCTCAATACAACCCGCAACATAAACGTTGCCCAGAGGGTACGCTTCACTTACAGGAACAACAATGTGGAGATTACTGCCGGCGGACGTACAAGAATGGCCAAGGCCACCTATTCCTACGGCAACATCAAGGGTACAAAGACTTGGAACAATCAGGTTGATGGTTCCTTCAACCTCACCCTGCCCGCAGGCTGGACAGCAGTTTCTGACTGCCGTTACAACTGGTACAACGGTTACACCACAAAGCAGGACAGCGAGTTTATCCTGAACGCTCAGATAAGCAAACTTCTTTTCAATAACAGCGTAACCCTTGCAATCAAGGCC
>JBGVAW010000034.1:0-12869 GCA_045224955.1 Candidatus Cryptobacteroides sp. | reverse complement strand
CCTCCATTTTCCGGAAAGTGCTCCATATAGTGCCCTCCAGCGAAATTGTGAACATGGAAGACGCTGGCGCTGTGTTCAAGACTGTGGTGGCGCAGATTAGCCGGAAGAACCTGGTGTCTTTCAGCGGAATTCCCACCTGGAACATCAATGTCCTTGAAATGGCGGTGAAGGAAACTGGCGCAAAAACCGCCGAAGACCTCTGGCCCAATATGGAGTTCTTTGCCCATGGCGGCATGTCTCTTATTCCTTACAGGAACAAGCTCAGCGATCTCTTCCCGTCCGGAAAGCTGCACTTCATAGAGAACTATAACGCCTCCGAGGGTTTTTTCGGTGTTCAGACAGACCTGTCAGACCCTGCCATGACCCTTATGCTGGACTATGAGAACTTCTACGAGTTTGTGCCCATGTCGGCTTACGGTAAGCCGGATGCCAGGGCTGTCCCTGTCTGGGAGATTGAATCGGGCATAGATTATGCCATGCTGGTGTCCAATTCCTCGGGCCTGTGGAGGTACGATATGGGAGATGTGGTTCGCTTTACCAACCTTCGGCCCTACCGCTTTGTCATTGTGGGAAGGACACACCAGAATATTAACAGCTGGGGTGAAGACCTGTCTGTCCAGCAGGCCGAAAAAGCCCTGGACCGGGCCTGCAACCAGTTCGGGGTCAGTGTGAAGGATTTCACGGTAGCGCCTGTTTATTGTGAACAGAATCCCTCCGACGGCCATCACCAGTGGCTGGTGGAGTTTGATAAAGACCCTGAAGATTTGGCAAAATTCTCCGCCGTGCTGGAACAGATGGTTCAGGCCGAAGATCTGGACTATAAAGAGTCCCGTGCCAGTTTGGAACTCAATGCCTTGGAAGTGATTGCGGCTCGCCCCGGCCTGTTTTACGACTGGCTGGAAGCCAAAGGGAAGTTGGGCGGTCAGCACAAGGTCCCCCGCCTTTCTCCAAAAAGGAAATACATGGATGAGTTGCTGACCTTGCAGGAAGGGACTTGATCGGGGTATGTTTCAAGTCCTGTACGTCACCAACCTTATCATGGTTATTGCCCTGTCGGCCTTCGGCCTCCGGAATGCCTTTGGACTCACACCTTGCAATCTTAGGCATAATATGGCTCACCTGCAATTTTCCGTGGGCGGTTATCCAAAGATAGTACTCAATCGATACATGAAGAACGGCAGATTTGACACCCCTCTGAGTTGAGCCCTGAAGC
Organism: Candidatus Cryptobacteroides sp.; assembly: GCA_045224955.1. Lineage (GTDB taxonomy): Bacteria > Bacteroidota > Bacteroidia > Bacteroidales > UBA932 > Cryptobacteroides. The sequence goes on along the minus strand of JBGVAW010000034.1, from coordinate 11,656 downwards.
CTTCCGCCTGGAAATCAAAGAGGATATAGCAGAAATGGCAAAACAGTACGGCGTATGAGAGATTTCGCGGCCATAGATTTTGAAACCGCCAATGAGCAGCCTTCCAGCGTGTGCAGCGTCGGCGTGGTGATCGTGCGAAACGGGGAGATTGTGGATTCTTTCTACAGCCTCATCCATCCGGAGCCGGAATACTACCAATGGTTCTGCCAGCGGGTGCATGGCCTGTCTGAGGCGGACACCGAAGATGCACCGGTGTTTCCCTATGTATGGGAGAAGATCGCTCCCCTGATTGAAGGGCTGCCCCTGGTAGCCCACAACGCCCGCTTCGACGAAGGATGCCTGAAGAAAGTCTTCAGCGTCTACCGGATGGATTACCCGGACTATGAATTCTACGACACGCTTGCCGCCTCCAGGAAGCATTTCGGATGCAGTTTACCCAATCATCAGCTTCAAACCGTTGCTGCAGCCTGCGGGTACAATCTTGAGAATCATCACTATGCACTGGCCGATGCTGAGGCCTGCGCCCATATTGCGATAAAAATACTATGACTTCAGCACGTGCATTTTTAGCTCAAAAAAGGCGCAGCCGGTCACATCCCGGAAAGGATATGATTCACTCCCCCTTAAAAACTATCTATAGTAATAAGAGTATTCTTTGAATAGAACACAGGAATATTCACCGAACCAACAGAAATACTGTGGCTGCTATGAACGGGCGCACCAGCCATTAAGCTATTGATAATCAAACCGGTATTATAAGCCATATCCGTCAGGTTTTTGTCGATAGTCATTGCCTGCTTGAAGTTGCGGATATTGCTTTGTGCCATAGCGGTATTGTCCTGTCCAGTAATAACGGGCATATCCGTGATACCGGCCTCTTCCAATGCCAGGATAGCACCCTGGGCAAGATTATCGTTGGCTGCAAGTATCATATCCGGACGCTCACCCAAGCTATAACTTGCGAGACGGTTTGTCATAGTTTCTTTGCCATCGGCAATATTCCAGCTGTCGGCCTTTACCTGAGCATACTCCTTCTTACCGCTTTTAATCACCAGGAATCCGTCGTCAATGTATGATTTGAGCAGGGCCATGGCACCATCATAATAATCTTTGGCATTGATGTCGGTTTCAGGGCCGGCAAGAATTTCAATAGTCATTGAAGAAGCGCCGGAAGAATGGAAATGGCTTAGGAGGTACAAAGCCTGAACATGCCCGATTTCCTTTGTATCGGCCGATGAAAAATAGTCAATATAAGGATTGTCCAGAACAAGCCTGTCGTGGCAGACAAACTTAACATCGGGATGCTGTGCAAGAAGCCCGGATTCGTTGATTTTCTTATGGTCGATGGCAGTGAGAACGATATATTTAGCACCACCTTCGATGGCCTTTTTCATCTGTTCCACCTGTTGTGCTGCTCCCTCTGCCGTCTCCGGAGCCGTGTAGAAAGTGGCGTTTAAGCCATACTTGTCCATTACTGTCTCCAGATTCTGCTTATCTTTGGCCCAACGGTCAATAATTGCAGCATCCGGAAGTAATACCGCTACTTTCTGGTCCTTTGTCTCATCATTGTCTTTAGAACAAGAGGTAATCGCCGACAGTGCTACTGCGGCGAAAAACAATACGCTTACGAAGATGTGTTTTTTCATAATTGTAAATAATAAGTTCAAACTTTTTGCAAGTTAGCAATTATTTACGAAAAATGTATCAGCACTGCAGGCTGTCGGGATTTTCAGAATGGAAGAACTGCCTTTCCTGGACGCATCTCCTTCCGGGAGAATCAACTGAATTTTCTTTTTGGCACGGTTTTAGCAAATACCCCAATCAGAAAATTTCATAGTTAGTATTGGTCATATAGAATAAGTGTTAGTGTTAGGTGAAAAAACCGGCCTCAGAATAATCTGAAGCCGGTTTTTCATTATCCAAAGCAAGAACTCCCTACTTGCATACAGGCCTTATGGAGAATCCAATCCTGCGCTCCTCGGAAGAAACAGACTTGGAATCAGCATCAAACTTAATGCAGGAAGCCTTTGCATCCGAAGCACCAGCAGAAGTAGCATAAACGCCCTTAGTGCCCATACCGGGAGCAGCAGAACCATCCCTCATTCCAACTGCAGGAAGGAAGATACTCTTGCCGTTAGGTCCGGTAACCTTATATCCCGGACGGCCATTCTGCTTAATCCACTCCCACTTGCACTTATTTACCAATTCCGTAACCTCCTTCTTGGTAGGAAGCCTCCAGCTGCCCTTCCAGACAGCACAGGCAGCATCCTCAGATGCAGAAACGCTGGACAAAGAAAGAGAAGCCTTATAAGTTTCGGCACTGTAATTCTGCTTGGGCAAAAGCTCGCCCCAGGCATAATAAAGACCAGGCTGCTCCAACGAAGTAGCTCCAAGATTGCAGGTAGCCCATCTGACGGAAAGCCCAAGATTAACCCAATCGTGACCGGCCTCGGAACCAGCCTCAGGTCCGGAAGCAATAGCATTGTCTACGGACGATGACGCCGGAGCCTCTCCTGAAGGAGTTTCCTCCGGCTGCGAAGGATTGGAAGAAGGAGCCGGGCCCTGCGATGCCTGAGAAGGACTGGCAGGCGCTGCCTCCGGCTTATCTATATCTGTCTGCTCAACAACGGTTTCAGCCTCGGTATCAACAGCCTCGCCCTTGTTCTGTCCAAGATAAATAACCGCTCCGGCGCCGATTGCAGCAGCAACTAAAGCAGAAATGATACCCACAAGCACACCCTTGCCCTTCTTCTTAGGCGCACCACCCTGAGGCACTTCTGCCTCAGGATAATAAGGAGCCTGCGGCTGAGGAGCCTCCTGAACCGGAGGAATAACATCTCCGGGAAGAACAGTACCCTCCACTGAAGCGCCGGGAGCCGGTGCGGCAGGTGCCATAGGAGCCACGGAAGCCACGGAAGCGTCCCCGCAAGGCAGCAAAGTCAGGAACTCCGCAGCACTCTGAGGACGATCCTTAACCCTTGGAGCCATAGCCTTTTCTATAGCAGCCCAGGTAACATCCGATATACCGTCGGGACGGGCAAGACCCTCGTTCAGCACCTCGGTAGCAGAAGGAGGAACAGTACCGGTTACAAGGTAGTACAGGGTTGCACCCAAAGAATAAATATCGGTAGCCGGTTTGAAGGTTGATATATCTCCGGCACGATACTGCTCGCCGGGAGCAAAGCCCTCGCTTATGCCTACAGGAGTGGAACTGGTTTGATTTCCGCCCTCATCGTACCTCTTGGAAATACCAAAATCTATAAGCACGGCCTCCCCTTCGGGACCAAGAAGAACATTTGACGGCTTAACGTCAAGATGAAGGATATTACGCTTGTGGATGTAACCAAGAGCATCACCCAATTGGCGGATGTACTCTATGGCCCTGGCCTCCGGCAAAGCGCCCTCCCTTTTTACCAAATCCGTAAGAGAGCCACCGTCCAGCGCCTCCATCACATAATAAGCAGTATCGTTCTCCTCGAACACATCGTAAATTCTTACAATGTGGGGATTATTCATAGAAGCGATCAGCCTTGCCTCGCGTATAAATTTATCCCTGAATTTTTCTACCAATTCATAACTGCCAGTGGCCGGAACAGACACGGCAGACGATGTTGAGTCCCTGTTGCAGGAGTCCTTCATAAAGAACTCCTTAACGGCAACCTTTCTTCCGAGCAAAACCTGCTCGGCTTCATAAGTAATTCCAAAGCCACCCTGACCAAGCAACTTTGTAATTTTGTAATTTCCACCCTTTAACGGGAATCCGGGCGGCAGTATCAAAGTCTCCATATATAGAAATAATTATTCGTGCAAAACTGATTTTACTACTGGGCAGCGCCGCCCTCAAGATCCAGAATCTCGCTCGTAATCTTTTGCTGACGGCCCTTGTTATACTCAAGATTAAGCTCCTGCAGAAGCTCATTGGCATTGTCAGTAGCAATCTGCATAGCCATAGTACGGGCTGCGTGCTCTGACGCAGCGCTATCCAACAGCACAGTGAACAGTTTGAGCCTAAGCACCTTAGGAAGAAGCATTGCCACCTGTTCACGCCCCGACGGCTCCACTATAAGATCCCTGTCCTGCCCACCGGCCTCCTCTACGGAAGTCATAGGAAGGAAGACCTCGCGCACAGACTCCTGGGACGAAGCGCTTTTATAATGATTGTATATGAACTCTATCTTGTCTATATCGCCCGAAAGGAAACCGGCCACAAGACTGTCCGCGAGCAAGGCCGCATCCTCATAGGAAGGCCGGGCGCTCAGGCCAGAATAATCCTTGAAGGGACCAAAGCCCGCCTTGGCGGCGGAATCAGATATTTTTTTACCTATCGGGACGATGGTTACCCCAAATCCCAAAGCCTTGTACTCCCCTGCCGCAGCCAAAGTCTTTTTGAGTACATTGGAATTGAAGGCACCGCAAAGGGAAGAATTTGAAGAAAGGCAGACAAGGGCAACCTTGGCAGGCTCGTCCGCAGGAAGGGGACGGAAATAAGCCTCATCCACGTTTGCAGGAGTCATAAGATCTTTAAGTATGCCCCCCAACGCCGTAGAATAAGGCAACATTCCGGCAATGGCATTCTGAGACTTACGCAATTTGGACGACGCTACCATCTTCATTGCGGAAGTAATCTTCAGGGTGCTCTTTACCGAAACAATCCTACACTTTATTTCCTTAAGTGACGCCATTAATCTTTAAACTGGGCAGCTACCGTTGCAGCCTCTTTACGTAAAATATCCGTGATATCGTCGTTGATTATGCCCTTGGACAAAGGGTCAAGCACATCTTCCTTATGCTGGCTTCGCATCTTATCCAGGAAAACAGACTGGAATTCAATCACGTTATCTATGGAAATATCCTTCATTAGGGCATTTGTACCGCAGTACAGAATAGCCACCTGCTCTCCCACCGACATAGGGCTGTACTGAGGCTGGATAAGCAACTTATTATTCTTACGGCCCTTGTCTATAGCCATAGCCGTTACCTTGTCCATATCGGACGAGAACTTTGTAAAGGCCTCAAGCTCATTATATTGGGCCTGGTCTATCTTAAGAGTACCGGCCACCTTTTTCATACTCTTTACCTGGGCGCTGCCACCCACACGCGATACCGATATACCAACGTTGATAGCCGGACGCATACCCTGGTTGAAGAGCGAACTCTCCAGATAAATCTGTCCGTCGGTAATAGAAATTACATTAGTAGGTATGTAGGCCGATACGTCTCCGGCCTGCGTCTCGATTATAGGCAGAGCGGTAAGCGAACCTCCGGCCTTGACGCGGCCCTTGAGCGAAGCGGGAAGGTCGTTCATTGTCTGGGCAACCTCCTGCTGGTCAATTATTTTTGCTGCCCTCTCCAGAAGTCTTGAGTGCAGGTAGAATACATCTCCCGGATAAGCCTCGCGACCCGACGGACGACGCAGAATAAGCGAAACCTCCCTGTAGGCAACGGCCTGCTTGGAAAGATCGTCGTAAACCACAAGGGCGTGACGGCCTGTATCCCTGAAGTACTCGCCAATGGCGGCACCTGCAAAAGGAGCATAGTACTGAAGGGCGGCAGGATCGGATGCCGTAGCGGCCACAACTATGGTATAGTCCATCGCTCCCTTGGACCTAAGGGTATCGACTATGCTGGCGATGGTGCTTCCCTTCTGGCCCACAGCCACATAGATACAATATACAGGATCTCCGGCAAGATATCCGGCCCTCTGGTTGATGATAGTATCTATGGCGATTGCTGTCTTTCCGGTCTGACGGTCTCCGATAATAAGCTCTCTCTGTCCACGGCCGATAGGGATCATTGCATCGATGGCCTTGAGTCCCGTCTGCAACGGCTGGTTTACAGGCTGACGGAAGATAACACCCGGAGCTTTGCGCTCCAGAGGCATCTGAACAAGGTCTCCCTCGATGGGGCCAAAGCCGTCAAGCGGATTGCCAAGAGGGTCCACTACCCTGCCCAGCATAGACTCTCCCACATTCACAGAGGCTATGCGGCCTGTCCTGCGCACGGACATTCCCTCCTTTACAAGGTCTGTAGGGCCAAGGAGCACTGCTCCCACATTGTCTTGCTCCAGGTTCATCACAACGGCCCTTACGCCATTGTCAAACTCCAGGAGTTCCCCGGACTCTGCACTTTCCAGTCCGTAAATTCTGGCCACACCGTCGCTCACCTGAAGGACCTTGCCTATTTCCTCAAACTTGACGGAAAGGTCCATTGATTCCAGTTGCTGCAACAGCACTGATGATATTTCGCTTGGCTTGATATTGTCCATTATTGACAGCTTTAAATAATTCGCTTGTTCTTTTCTTCGTATTCCCGGCCTATGGTTGCAAGGGCTGTACGCACGCTGGCATCCATCCTAAGGCCATCAACCTCTACCACTATCCCGCCGATGAGCGACGGGTCCCGTGTCTCTTCCAATTCTATTTTGCCCGATACGGCAGAAGCCGCCACGCTGCAAATCCTGTCGCGGACAGGCTCTGACGAGGGACCGGCAGTCACCACCTTGGCAAAATGAATGTTCTTTTTCTTAAAATACAGGTTTCGGAAGGCAATTAGGATGAATCGCAGCTCTGCCATTCGACCGTTAGACTCTACCAGGAGCAGGAACTTTCTTAGATTAGGATCCATAGTTTCCGGATGCAGGGCCGCCTCCAGAAGAGAAAGCTTCTGGGAGGAGGTAATGGCATCGTCACCCAGTCTGACACGCAATTTTTCCAGGGACAGGGCATTTACGATCACCCCGGCCTGGGAGCATATAGTCCCGGACTGAGGGCTGTCCCCTATCCACTTATACAGTGCGGCTGCGTATCTGGAAGCTATGATTCCGGTATTCATTTGTTGGTTTGAACTTCGTCAAGAACCCTGTCAAGGTATTCGGTCTTTTTATGCTCGGGAGAGAGTTCCTCTCGCAGAAGCTTTTCTGCAATCTGCACGGAGAGGCGGGCAACATCGCGGCGTATATCCCGCATTGCGCTCTCTTTCTCTGCGGCAATCTCTATCCTGGCCTTTTCTATAAGGTCTTCGGACTGCTTGCGAGCCTCTTCCCTGGCTTGTTGTATTATGCTGTCGCGGGTCTTTGCCGCCTCCCGAAGCATTTCGCTCTGCTTACGGGAAGTATCGTCCAAAAGCTGCTGTTGCTCCTGGGCCAGACCCTTCATCCTGTCTTCGGCCTCCCTAGCCTGACGCAGGGACTCATCTATATAGTCCGCCCTTTTCTCTACCATTCCTGTAATCATCGGGAAACCGTATTTCCACAAAATGGCCAGGACTATGGCAAAGATTAAGACAGTCCAGAAAAGAAGCCCTACATCGGGAGTAACCAGATTCATCTTTCTACAGGAAAATGGTCAGCAGACAAACGATGATTGCAAAAAGGGCTGCACCCTCTATCATACCGGCGGCGATGATCATTCCACTGCGAAGGTCACCTGCAGCCTCGGGCTGACGGGCCATAGCCTCCATTGCGGAACGGCCGATTTTACCAATGCCGAATCCGGCTGCAAATGCTGCCAGAGCTGCGCCGAAAGCGGCAGCTACTTTGCCCAATACGGCGTTAGCCGCTACTTGAAGAAGAATTGCACTAATCATAATTTCTTTATTTTTAGTTGTTTATATTGTCTCTATATCAATGAGCCTTAGGCCTTGACAATCCTATATATATTGCGCTTAGCATAGTGAATACATAGGCCTGAATGAAGGCCACAAGGCACTCCAGCAAATCGCAGAATACTCCGAAAAGCACAGACACCACGCTCATCGCTCCAAACATCACAGCGCCGTACTTTGCCACGATGAAAATTACGCATACCAGGGCCAGGATAAGGATATGGCCGGCCATCATATTGGCAAAAAGCCTTATGGTGAGCGATATTGGCTTCATTATGGCGCTGAACACCTCTATTATAGGCATAATCGGCTTAAGGAAGCCGGGCACATCGGGGCAGAAAATCTCCTTGAAGTAGTGCTTGTTTCCAAAGAGGTTCACGGCCAGGAAGGTGCAGACAGCCAGCACCATCGTCACGGCTATGTTACCTGTTACGTTGGCGCCTCCGGGGAAGAAAGGAATTATTCCAAGGAAGTTGTTCAGCAGAATGAAGAAAAAGGCCATGCAAAGGAAGGGGGAATACCTGCGGTAGTCCTTCTCTCCTATGCTGTCGCGCGCGATTTCGTGAACCAACATTACTATAGGTTCTACGTAGGCCGCAAGTCCGGTAGGTTTTTCCCTGAGGACATCGTGCCTTCTGTACCATCTTGCCGTAAGCAGGAATACCGTCAGCAGCAAAATGGCGCTGAACAGCATAGACAGCACATTCTTGGTTATGGAAAGGTCCAGGGGACGCTCCCCGTCGGAATCTACTATCTTGCCTGTTTCGGAATCTATATGGAAGCCCCTGTACTCTGCCTCTTCCAGGCGGGAAGAGGAGAAAAAGTGCCAGCCTGTCTTGCCGCTGTAAAGTATTACGGGAAGATGAATGGCAATTTTAGTGGCGCCGAAGTCTGCTATATGCCACTCATACGCATCCCCGATGTGCCCGAATATAACCTCCGGCACGCTCCACTCCTGTTCCTCCTGCTCCTGGGCCCCAAGCGGGGCGGCTCCAAGGACAAGAGCTGCAAAAACCATCGATATGAATAGCCTCAACTTCATTTTTCTACGCAAACTACTACCTCGTCGTCCATAATCTTGGCAAAGCCGGAAGATATCTCTACAGCCCCATCGTCTCCTGTGGCGGAGGTATAGCGGACAACACCTTTATCCAGGGAGGTAACCATACCCGCGTGGCTGGGCAGCACCTGGAACGGGCTCACCGTGCCGGGCAGGAATACGGTGCTCACCTGCAAGTCTGCAAGTACCTCCTGAGGGGAAAGAATATAAAGGTGAATGTCTGCCATAAATTATTTTGCCTGGGCAAGGATAGCCTCTCCCTTCTTGATTGCGTCTTCAATGGTACCGACGTTAAGGAAGGCCTGCTCCGGCAGGTAATCTACCTCGCCGGAAAGAATCTTCTCGAAACCATCGATAGTGTCCTGAATATCTACCATCACTCCGGGTATTCCGGTAAACTGTTCTGCCACAAAGAAAGGCTGGCTGAGGAAGCGCTGAACCCTTCTGGCGCGGTTTACTGTCTGGCGGTCTTCGTCCGAAAGCTCGTCCATACCAAGGATGGAGATGATATCCTGAAGTTCCTTGTTTCTCTGGAGAATCTGTTTTACCCTCTGGGCAGTCTGATAGTGCTTTACGCCCACGATATTGGGATCCAGGATTCTGGATGTGGAATCCAGCGGATCCACTGCCGGGTAAATACCCATCTCTGCAATGTTACGGCTGAGCACCGTAGTAGCGTCCAGGTGGGAGAAAGTGGTTGCAGGAGCAGGGTCCGTAAGGTCGTCGGCAGGAACATAGACTGCCTGTACGGAGGTGATGGAACCGTTCTTTGTAGAGGTGATTCTCTCCTGCATCTGACCCATCTCGGTTGCCAGGGTAGGCTGATATCCTACTGCCGAGGGCATACGACCCAACAGGGCCGATACTTCCGAACCGGCCTGGGTAAAACGGAAGATATTATCGATAAAGAAAAGTATATCCTTGGGACTGTCGGCCTCCAGGCTGTCGCGGAACGATTCTGCAAGGGTTAGGCCGCTGAGCGCCACGCTGGAACGGGCTCCCGGAGGTTCGTTCATCTGACCGAACACCATTGCAACCTGCGACTTGCGGAGCTCTTCCATATCTACCTTGGAAAGGTCCCAGTGGCCCTCTTCCATACTCTTAAGGAAATCATCGCCATAACGGATAACCCCGGATTCTATCATTTCACGGAGCAGGTCGTTTCCCTCACGGGTACGCTCGCCCACGCCGGCGAATACGGAAAATCCATTATGTTTTTTGGCTATGTTGTTGATGAGTTCCTTGATAAGCACTGTCTTGCCCACGCCTGCTCCGCCGAAAAGGCCGATTTTACCGCCCTTGAGATAAGGCTCCAGCAGGTCTATCACCTTGATACCGGTAGAAAGCACTTCCTGAGATGTGGTAAGGTCCTCGAACTTAGGAGGTTCGCGGTGGATAGGGAGGGCTCCCTTGTAGTCCATAACGCCCAGTCCGTCTATGGAATCTCCTGTAACGTTCATCACGCGGCCGCGAATCTGCACGCCGGAAGGCATAGAAATAGGAGTGCCAAGGCATTCTGCCTTAAGTCCGCGGCGAAGCCCGTCCGTTGAATCAAGGGCTACGCACCTTACGGTATCCTCTCCTATATGCTGCTGAACCTCAACTATAAGGCTGCCGCCGGCAGGCCTCTCTATTCTAAGGGCATCGTAAATTCCGGGGAGAAAGGTCTCCTGATTGTTTTCCTGGGCAGATGCCGGGAAGTGAACGTCCACAACCGGGCCCACGATCTGGGAAATGTATCCTGTCATAACTAATTTTTACTTAGTTTACAAAGATACAAATCAATTCCAATTAACCCAAATAAATATCAGACCCTGAATTTTGTGTCGTCCTGGAGCATTCCAAGATAGGAATTGTAGCGCTCTGCGCTTAAGGTGCCGTTTTCCAATGCTTCCTTTACGGCGCAGCCCGGCTCGTGAGTATGGGTGCAAGGCACAAAGCGGCAGTCGTGCGAAAGCTGCAGCATTTCCGGGAAGTACTTGGCAATCTCTTCTTTTTCCAGACTAACCAGACCAAAGCCCCTTAGTCCCGGAGAATCAATGATGTATCCGCCGGAAGAAAGAGGATACATTTCGTACAGGGAGGTAGTGTGGCGGCCCTGAAGGTGAGCCGTAGAGATAGCCCCCACCTTGGGATTCAGCGCCGGGTCCAGAGCCTTGATGAGAGAGGACTTTCCGACTCCCGATTCCCCGGAGAAAAGGCAGATGCGGCCTTCGCAGTCCTTCCTTAGGGCATCTATCCCCTCTCCTGTAAGAGTGGAAGTCTCTATGACCGGATAGCCGGCGGCCTCGTAGATTTTATGAAAGTCGCTCACCCAGTCTGCTGCCTCTGTCTTATAGAGATCTATTTTGTTAAGGACGATGGTGGCCGGTATTCCGTAAACCTCGCAGGTTACCAGAATCCTGTCCAGGAAAGGCAGCTTTACCTCCGGAAAATACAGGGACACGACGATGTAGGCCCTGTCCAGGTTGGCGGCTATAATATGATTCTGACGCGACAGGTTTGTGGAGCGGCGAATGACATAGTTCTTTCTGGGAAGCACCTCCGCTATGGAAGCGGGATTGGAGAGAGTTGCCTCCCCGCCCTCCGGAAGGTCGAAGAGCACCTTGTCTCCTACGGCCACGGGATTGGTGGCCGCGCCTTTTCCAAGCCTTATCTTGCCGCGCAACACGGCCGGGAACGGCTCCCACTGCGGCAGTATCGACAAAAGATAGTGACTGCCGGCATTCATTACTACTGTTGCTTCCTTACTCATAGTTTTATCTTGGCAGACGGAAAACCTCCATACCGGATGGCTTCCCGTCCAGGAGGTCGAATCTTATGGCGGTGCGCTCCAACTGCCAGCCCTGCAGGCCGGCCGCACCGGGATTGATAAAGAGGGTGTGGTATTTTTTGTCGAACTCTACCCTAAGTATGTGGGAGTGTCCGCAAACAAAGATATCGGGCTTGTGAGCGTCCAGCATAGCGGCAACGTTCAGCGGGTACTTCCCGGGA
>JBGVAW010000033.1:0-6537 GCA_045224955.1 Candidatus Cryptobacteroides sp. | reverse complement strand
CCCTAAACTATTGTCCCAAAACAGAATCAACCGTGCAGCCAAGGGAACCATCGCCCAGAAAAACGGTAATTTTATCCCCCGGCTTGCTGGAGGCAACGGTATTCATTTTTACCCCTGAGGCATCGGTAACAAGGGAATATCCCCGGGACAAGACCTCCTTAGGGTCGGCCGAAGCGATTTTTACCTCCAGAAGGGCAAGTCTGGCCTCCTCGTTCGCTATGCGGCCCGATGCTGCCGCAGTCACCGTCGTGGCGGCGGCCATAAGGCGCATTTCCATAGAGGAAAGCCTGGAAATAAAGGCCGTTCTGAGCGCCGTCTCCACTGCGCTTATCCTCTGGTCTTCAGATATATAGCAGTCCAGGAAAAGATCGGCCAGGGCAGTAGGAGTCTTTACGAAAGTATTGGCCACCATATCCGCCACGTGATAGTCCCTCTCGTGGCCTATGGCAGTAAATACGGGAATGGGGCAACGAGCTATAGCAGCGGCAAGGTCATAGTCGTCAAAGCAGGCCAAATCCAGCTCCGAGCCTCCGCCGCGCAGTATAAGCACGGCATCGAAAGGTTCCGCCGCCATTTCTGCCAGACGAAGGGCATCCGCAATGGAAGCAGGTGCGCTGTCTCCCTGCATAGCGGCTTCCAGAAGTTGCACGCAGAAACGGAAGCCATATTCGTTCTGCTCCAGGTGGCGCATAAAGTCCCCCAGGCCGGCCGCCGTAGCCGCAGAAATAACCGCCAGACGGTAAGGCAGCAGGGGCAGGCAAAGTTCTTTCTGAAGGTCCATAAGACCCTCCTGCTCAAGCCTTTCTATTGTCTGGAGACGCTTCTTCTCGTTCTGGCCCAGGGTAAAATCCGCGTCGATTTCTTCTATGGTGATAAGGAAGCCCCAGACCTCGCTGTAAGAGACGCTTACCTTTGAGAGAATCTCCATTCCGGCCTCCAGGTTGCGTCCGGCCGCAGCCGCAAAATCCCGTGCCAGAGCGGCGTAGCGCGAGCGCCAGATTACGGCGCGGGCCTTGGCCACAACCGCCTGCCCGTCGCTTTGCGACAGTTCCAGATAACAGTGACCGTTAGTCTTTACGGAGATGCTGCTTATTTCTGCCTTAACCCAGACCTTTCCCGGAAAGGCATCCTCGATTGCGCCCGCAACCAGCCCCTGAAGGGTCAGCAAATCTATGAAAGACTCTCTCTCCATAGGACGCAGGAAATTATCTCTTTGTAGTTATGACGATAACTCCCTTTACGGCGCCGTCAGAATCGTATTTTACCGCCTTGGGACCCTTTACGATTTCGATGGTGTCAAGGTCTGCCATATTAACCCCGAAAAGGTCTCTGGAAGGCACGCCGTCAACGATAAGGATAGGATCCAGATTGCCTGTAATGCTGTTTATGCCCCTGATGCGAATGGTGTACTCCCCGGGACCGGAACGCCTTACATCCACGCCTACGAACCTATTGTTCATAAACTCGTAAACGTTGGAAAACCTCATTGCCTCGGCAGTATCGACCTTTAGATAATTAGCGTTTCCGGACCCCTCCGCATCGGAAGAACCAAAGGCAGATTCCTTAAATTTTATAACTCCGCAACCATCGGCCAAAGCCACAAAGAAAATGGCCAGAAAAGCAAGCTTGATTATTCTTTTCATATAGCGCTGAATGAATTAAAGTCCCCAGTCAGAGGCCTTTGCCACCGTCTTGGGCACGTTAGGAACATTGGGGAAATAAGTAATGCCCGTAATGGCTTCCAACTGCGATACCGTCATCATTTCCGCAGACGAAACGCTCTGCCCCTTGAGGTTGTTGGAATGGGCACGGACAAAGGCGGCGCACTTAATCTCGGAAGCGGTACAGTCTTTAAGAGCCTTTCCGCTGCTGCCGGATTTCGTACGCATAAGAAGGTAGTAGAACATTGTGGGGAAGGAAACATCGCTTCTTCCGGCATATGTAATTTTCTTGGGATTGACGGTATTTCCGTAACCATCGGTAAACTTATTGAAATAGCAGCCAATCACAACGTACAGGGTATCGGAGCAAACCTGGCCGTCCACCCAGTCCTCCAGGGTATTCCAGCCACCGCCACCGGTATTGAAGCCATCGCTTAGCTGAGGGGCGATATTGCTCATATAGAACACCTGGCGGTTTACGGCTGTCGATGCCGTACGTTCTGCGGAACCAAGCATATGGCCTCTGTTGCACCCGCTGGCGCTTCCGGCGCTGGTAGCGGTGTACTGTACATTCGAGGGGATGTCAGGGTCTGTCTGATAGGCATTTGTCCTATTGGCCGATCCTACATACATACTGTGCCTTGGAGCCGCTACCCAGAGAGGACAATGGTCTTCTGCGCTCCAGCAAACGGTATAGTTCCTGGCATTCTTTCCTCCGGAATAAACATCCGGGCAGATATGATAGGCGTAGTAATTGGAAGTATTGTCCGCATCGTACATATAGGACCCGCTGGTTGCGATGTTCATAACCGGAAGCTCGTACCAGCCGCGCTGGTTTCCGGACGTCTGTCCGCCGCCGGGATCCTGCTGCGTAGTAAAGTAGCAAACCTGGCCATAGCAGGTCTTGAAGGAAGAGCCCTCCTGAATTACCGCAAAGGCCCTGTAATAATAAGTAGTACTCTCTGACAGGCCGGAAAGCACAAAGGAGAAAGAACCCGACGTAGAGTCCATCTCGTAGTCGTACTCTGCCACTCCGTCAAGATTGGTAGAGGAAGTACCCCACTCGAAGCCCACACCCCTGGGGATGCTGGTAGCCTGATAGTAGATTCCGTTTATCTGGGCGCTGTAATAAGTAATGTCGGTAGCCTCCGATGTCTCCACGCAGGCGTCCGGCTGCACAGGATCCGTGCCCGGGTCAGTTCCGGGATCCGTTCCCGGGTCGGTTCCGCCGGCGTTGATGCCTTTCTGGGTAACCGACACAAAGGCGCTCTTCCCGTTGCAGGTAACAATAATGGAAGCAGACCTGTCCGCAGTCTGGGTATTGGCCTCATATCTTAGGATGATACTTGCCGAGCCCACCCCCGATGTCGCAGAAAAAGACACCCAGGAAGCATTACAGGACAGTTCCCAAGGCCCGGAACAGGTAATGTCAAGGAACTGGCTTCCGGAGCCTGCCTGCACGGTAGGCGTTTTGACGGAAACCGTTACGATACCCGTCTTTTTTTCCGGAGATCCGCTGTCCTTCCCGCAAGAAAGGGCAAAAAACACAATCGCCGCCAATAACACAAAAATCCTTCCTCTTCGCATACAACTAATTATTTACATTTTACAGAATTAACTATCTCCAGTCTGCCGTCGGCAATAAGTTTTATGATAAGCTCTCCAAACAAGGTATTCTGCCAGGCAAACCACTCGCGTGTAAAATCAGAAGCATCGTTCCGGTTAAAAGACTCGTGGATGAACCCGGTGCCCGCATCGGTATCTACCAGCTGCTGCAGGCAGTGCAGAATCTCGGCGTCATCGTCAGAGGTAAAAGCCCTCATCATAATGCTCATAGGCCAGATTACCTCCGTCCCGATATGGGGACCGCCTATGCCCTCGCCGGCTTTGCCACGCCAAAAATACGGATTATACTCGCTCCAAACAAGACGGCGGGTATTCTGATATACAGGATCTGCCGCAAGCGAAGGCTCAAGATAAGAAAGCGACAGCAGGCTTGGCACATTGGCATCGTCCATAAAATATTTATTCCCGAAACCATCGACCTCAAAGGCATAAACCTTTCCAAAAACAGGATGCTCCCCTACGGCATACTCCTTAAGCGCAGCCTCAACCTCGTCTGCCAGGGCAAGGCACTTTTTAGCCAGGGAAGGCTTTTTGTTCACGGTCTGCAAAATCTCCGCAGCCTTACGCAAGATGCTCACTGCAAAGAAGTTGGACGGAACAAGGAACTCGAACTGGGTAGCATCGTCCGAAGGGCGGAAAGAAGAAGCAATCAGCCCCACAGGCTTAACGGGATTGCCAAGACCTGCACGGTCCTTGGTATCCAGCTGGCGGTCCGTAACCCTGAGGAAATAATAAGGGCCGTCGCCTTCCTTGCGCTGCTGAACGGTGAAAGTCTCCAGTATGGTCTCGATGGCCTTGAGCCAGGTTTGTCCAAAAACAGACTCATCCCCCGTGGCCTTCCAATAAGCATAGGCCAGACGGACAGGATAACAATGGGAATCAACCTCCCACTTACGCTCGAACACATTTGGATTGCGCGGCGCACCCGTATCATCATTTGCACCCTCACCCGTAGGGCCATCATTGAAAGCATTTGCATACGGGTCGATGGTTATAAGACGGAACTGCGTATTTATAACCCCGGCAATCATCTTTCTAAGCGCCTCATCCTCCGATGCATAGGCGACATAAGGCCATACCTGCGCACCGGAATCACGCAGCCACATTGCGTGAATGTCTCCGGTATATACAAAGGTGGCAGGATTACCCTCCTCGTCCTCCCTGTAGTGAACCGTGGTATCCAATGTATTAGGGAAGCAATTGACAAACATCCATTGCAACTTGGGTACAGTGATAAGGCTTGCCACGCGGGAAATTTCCTGTTCTATTGCCTGGCTGGAAAAGAGCCTGTCCTGGGGCTCAGGACGGCGGCTGGGCGGGACTTCCGCCAGCGAACTGCAGGCGCAAAGGCCGCATAATGACAGAGAAACGGCGAGAAATACAAATTTTTTCATAATTCAACCAATGTTCGATTATTGCAAAGATACCATTTTATATATAAATTTGCCCAAGTTTAGGGATTAAAGAATAATTTTTATGTACCGTCTCCTTTTTGCGGCTGTTTTAGCCTTCTCTTTGCAAGGCTGCGCCTATATGTTTGAGTCAAAAGGCGATAGCCTCAAGGATATTGACAAGGACGATATAAAACGCGAGTTTGCCGATGGTACACGCACCCTGCCGGTAATGTTCCTTGACACAGAAGACGGCAAAGGCATCAACAACAAGGAATACTGGAAGGATGCCGACTTCAAGATTTACACTCCCGAAGGCCACACCTCCAAATACGAGGTTTCCATAAAAGGCCGCGGCAACAGCACCTGGTCCTTCCCCAAGAAACCCTTCAACATAAAATTCGAGGACGGACAGACCGCCTCGCTTCTGGGGATGCCGGAAAGTTCCCGCTGGTGTATGCTGGCCAACTGGAGAGACCGTACCAACATCCGCAACGCCATAGCCCTTGAAATATCCCGCCTCACCTCTATGGAATGGACCCCTCAGGGTGTCTTTGTAGATCTGGTCCTGGACGACGACTGGTACGGCAACTTCTTCCTTACAGAGAGGGTGGAACCCGGCAAACTGAACATACGGAATTCCGGGTTTATGATATTCATAGATATGCACTATGACAAGACCTATCGCTTTACAAGCAAGGTCAAGAAACTCCCGGTAAATATAATAACGGACAGCGACGTAGCCCTTGACGCAAAAAGATTTGCGGAGATACGCCAGGCCGTAGATAAAGTGGAAGCCGCCCTGTACAGGAACGAAGGCGACTGGCGCACCCTGATAGACATTCAGAGCTTCTGCGACTGGTTCCTGGTTCAGGAAGTAACCGGATGCAACGAGCCCACCCACCCCTACGGGGTTTATATGTACAGCAAGGGCGATGGTGTCCTGAGGGCCGGCCCCTGCTGGGATTTTGACTTCCACACCTTCCGCCCGGACCTCACAGGTCTTATAAACGGCAAAGCCGTATGGTTTGATTCCCTGCTCTCCAAACTGGAATTCCGTGCCGCGCTAAAGGCACGCTGGGCAGCGATTAAACCCGCCCTGGAAGAGCGCATTCCGGATTACATAGACCAGACGGCAGACTACATAAGGGATTCCGAAACCATCGACCACCAGCTCTGGCCAATAAAGCACAACAACCGCAACGGCGACGAATTCCTTACCTTCGACGAGGCCGTCCAGCGCCTCAAACTAAGTTTTCTGCAGCGCGTAGCCTTCCTTGACGATTATTGCTCGGCCCTATAATGAAAAGATTTTTTTGCACTTTGCTGATAGTAATGGGTGCAGCCTCCGCAATGGGGCAGCCCGCACCTGCCATTAACGACATCCCCAAAAACGACCCCGGACTCAAATACGGAATACAGTTTTCTGCCGAGGCCAGCAAAAGGATTAACCCCTTTTGGGAAGTAAGCGCCGGAGGAGAATTCAGGATGCGCGGAGACTTCCTTTACGACAAGCAAATCCGTGGCAACCTGGGAGTTGAATACAAGCACACCAAAAGATTCTCCCTTTTGGCAGACTACACCTACACCGGTCTTATGAAGGAAGGCGACAACTTCAAATCCCGCCACCGCCTGGAGGCCGGAGCCAAGGAAACAGTAAAGCTGAACAAAAAATTCAAACTGGTATTCACGGAGAAACTGGGACTAACCTACAAGGCCTGGGATATAAATAAATACCAAACCACCAGGGTCGATGTTTTCATTAAGCTGCGGGCCAAGCTGCAATGGGATATCACCAAGAAATTCAGCGTTTTCACATTCCTGGAATCCAGAATCACCTTCAGGGAGCCCAACCTCAC
>JBGVAW010000032.1:0-32712 GCA_045224955.1 Candidatus Cryptobacteroides sp. | reverse complement strand
CCAAGAATGGCGGCACCATCACCCTGGGTACTCCTTGTGAATTGGTTGCAGACGGCGCCGATATGAGCTTTACCGGTAATGGGAAGTATAAGATTACGCTTTCCGACGTATCCAATGCAAATTCCGTTTACTTCATGGGAGCATTCGGCGAATGGATGCCGGACCTTAACTATGGAGACGTTACCCAGGCAGAAAGCAACGCCTGCTTTATGAACCTTGCCGATTCTGCCGACAAGTGGCTTGATATGGGTGTTGACGGCTTCCGCCTTGATGCTGTAAAACATATCTGCGGAGGTATGAACTCGTATAACAACGGTGCCAACCAGACCTTGCTGGGCAAGTGGTATGACCGCTGCAATGCCAAGTATAAGAGCGTCTTCGGCCATACTGACAATATCTTTATGGTAGGAGAGGCTTGGCTGGACCACGGCCAGGAGAAAGAGTACTACAAGGGTCTCCAGTCCTGCTTCGAATTCGATTACTTTGGCAAGCTTACTTACGCTATCAATGACAAGGTAGCTATGTATTTTGCAAAGGATGTGATGGCATTCATCAATTCTCACAAGACTGTACGTACCGATGCCATTACCTCCATCTTCCTTACCAACCACGATGCCGCACGTGCAGCCGAGAGTTTTGGCAAAAATACTGCAAAGGAGAAACAGGCTGCCGCTATGCTTCTTACAAGTACCGGAAAACCTTTCATCTATCAGGGTGAAGAACTTGGTTACTGGGGTACACAGGGTAACGGAGACGAGTATGTACGTACACCTATAAAGTGGACCAAGACCGGCTCTGTACCTACTACTTCTCTCAGCGGAAAGGTAGACAACTCTATGCTTACCGCAAATATCTCCGTTGAGGCTCAGACAGAGAATGAAAGCTCGCTGCTGAATGTTTACAAAGCATTTGCAAGGGTACGTAATACCTATCATGCTCTTGCAAAGGGAACTATGAAGGAGCATGGCACCTACAACAGCAACAATACCTCTTATCCTTCAATCGGCTGCTGGTATATGGAGTACGGCACGGAGAAGATGCTGGTAGTTCACAATACAGAGACTACAGCCAAGACCATTTCTCTCTCCGGCGAAGACCTTACCAAACCCGTAGCTCTTCTTGGTACCGCCAGCATTGCCGGCAGCGACCTTACCCTTGGAGGCAACAGCTCAGTAATATTTAAACTTTACTAATAATATGAAAAAGATAATAATTCTCATCGCCGTACTCTTTGCCACACTGTCCTGTTGCGGCAAGAAAACGCCGCTCCATCCCGAGTGGACCTACAACTCCGTAGTATACGAAGTAAACATCCGCCAGTTCTCTCCCGAAGGCACATTCAAAGGCGTAGAGGACCAGCTTCCCCGCCTGAAAAAACTGGGAGTGGACGTTCTTTGGCTGATGCCTATGTACGAGATTGGCACAGAGGGCCGCAAGGGCTCGCTTGGCTCTTACTATGCCATCTCCGACTACAAGAAGGTAAACCCCGAGTTTGGTACAATGGAGGACTTTGAGCACCTGCTCTCCCAGGCACACGAACTTGGATTCAAGGTTATCCTTGATTGGGTCGCCAACCAGACCGCTCCGGACAATGTATGGATGACAGAGAAACCGGCCGACTTCTACGAGCGCGACTCTCTTGGCAATGCCATCTGGGAGTATGACTGGACCGACACCCGCTCTCTCAACTACGAGAACCAGGAAGTTTGGTGGGCCCAGGACGATGCAATGCGTTTCTGGTTGGAAAAGGGAGTCGATGGTTTCCGTTGCGACGCCGCCGGTGAGGTTCCTGCCGAGTTCTGGTACGGTATCCTTCCCAAGATGAACCAGGACTATCCCGACATCTATCTTCTTGCAGAGGCAGAAAGGGATAACCTTGCAGACCCTACGGTTACTTTTGATGCAAACTATGCCTGGGAACTCCATCACCTCCTTAACGGTCTGGCCCAGGGAAGCAAGACCGTTCAGGATCTTAAGGACTACGTGGCCCGCGATGCAGCCCGCTTCCCCAAGGAGGCCTTCCGTCTTACCTTTACTTCCAATCACGACGAGAATTCCTGGTCCGGTACCGAGTTCGAGCGTCAGGGCGCCGCAGCCGATGCCTGCGCAGTTCTGTCCTTCACTCTTCCCGGCAGCCAGCCCCTCATTTATACAGGACAGGAGATTGGTCTTGAGCGCCGTCTGGCCTTCTTTGAGAAAGACCCTATAACGGACTGGTCTACAAACGAGTACACTATTTTCTGGCAGAATCTTGTATCTCTTAAGCATAATAATCCGGCTCTTGCCGCTGGCGAGAAGGGCGGAGATATCGTATGGTGGGAAGCCCCGGAGGGTGTTGTTGCCTTCCATCGCGAGGTAGAGGGCAACAAGGTTATCGTCCTTGCAAACTTCGGCGTTGCACCCGCTCAGGAGGCCGCAGAGGTTAAGACCAATGCCAACGACAACCGTCCTCAGGGAGCCAAGGCAGCACAGCCTTTCAAGAACCTTGAGTCAGAGCCTGTTAAGATGACTATCAAACTTGACGGAGAATATAAGGATGTATTCAACTACCTTACCCTCAGCGGTGAAGATGAAATATCCCTTGTTCCCGGCGAGTTCATGGTTCTTGTAAAACAATAAGAAATGAAACGTCTTTTGATACTTGCCGCATTTGCTTTGTGCTCTTGCGGCAATTCTTTTGTTTTTGAGCCCTCTTCGGTGGCCGATGCCCCCGAGGGTGCGGTTCTTCGCGTAGAACCCCCGTGCTGGTGGACAGGAATGAAGACCTCCCTTCAGTTAATGATTTACGGCCCCGGCATAGGAAACGCAGAATCTGTACAACTCAGAGGCCTGGATGGCGTAAGCATCGGCCATACAACAAAGGGAGACAGCCCCAATTATATATTTGCCGATGTAACCATCGGCCCTAAGGCCACCCCGGGAGATGGTTGGCTTGTTTTTACTTTGGCCGATGGTTCTGTTTTCAAGTATCCTTATTCGATAGGGGAGAAGGCCGCAGGCTCCAGGGAGAGCTTCAGTACGGCAGACCTTATCTATCTCATCTTCCCGGATAGATTTGCCAATGGCGATGCTTCCAATGACAGCACTCCGGATACCAGGGAGGCTGCGGACAGAAGCCGAGTCCACGGCCGCCACGGAGGCGATATCCAGGGAATTATCGACCATCTTGATTATATATCCGAACTTGGGGCGACAGCCATCTGGTGCACACCGCTTCTTATGGACGATCAGGCCCGTGGGTCTTACCACGGCTATGCCTGCGGGGATTATTATGCGATAGATCCCAGGATGGGCAGCAATGCCTTGTATAAGGAGATGGTGGACAGTTGCCACGGCAAGGGTCTTAAGGTTATAATGGATGTGGTTACAAACCATTGTGGTACAGAGCATTGGTGGATGAAGGACCTTCCCTTCAAGGATTGGATTCACGTGTTCCCGGAGTACACCGGCACTAATGTGGCTTTTTCTACCAATATGGACCCTAATGCCTCCGCCTACGACCTTAATCTTCAGGAGAGCGGATGGTTTGTGCCTTCTATGCCGGATATGAATCTGGACAATCCCTTTGTACTTAAGTACTTCCAGCAGTGGGCCGTTTGGTGGGTAGAGTATTCGGGTCTTGACGGATTCAGGGTGGATACCTATCCTTATAATGAGAAGTGGCCTATGAGCCTGTGGTGCAAGTCTGCGCTGGAAGAGTACCCTTGGATCAATATAGTGGGCGAGTGCTGGACCTTCTCTCATCCGCAGCTGGCCTATTGGCAGGCCGGGGCCTCTAATCCCGACGGGTTTAACAGCAATCTTCCTTCGATTATGGATTTCCCCCTGAGGGAGGCAATTGTGTCTGCAATTTCAGAGGGCGGGGACAATCCAGGGTGGCTGATGGGTACGCAAAGGATTTACGATTGCCTAAGCCACGATTTCCTGTACAAAGACCTTTCCCATATGATGACGTTCTTTGCCAATCACGACCACGGACGTATGGGAGATGCTTTCCGGCACGATCCTGCCAAGATGAAGATTGCTTTGGCTCTTTTGGCTACCGTGCGTGGTATTCCTCAGCTTTATAATGGGGATGAGATGATGTTTTCCCGTCTCCCGGGGCCGGATGATGGGGATGGGGCAAAGCGTATTGATTTTCCCGGTGGATGGGAGGGTGATGCCGTGAATTTGTTTACGGCTGAGGGGCGTGCTGCTGCGCGTGGACAGTATGCCTCTGCCGCCGAGCTTCACGATTACACGGCCCGCCTATTTAACTGGAGGCGCGGCAAGAGCGTGCTGCACAATGGGAAGACAATGCATTTTGTAACCAGGGATAATACCTATGCTTTCTTTAGGTATGATGAGACCGATGGGGTATTCGTGTTTATTAATAATTCTTATTCGGCTAAGATGGTTCCTTGGAATCATTATCTTGAGCTTGTTCCTGCGAGTGTTGGTGCGAGGGATGTGATTTCCGGGCAGCCTACAGTTCTTTCAGATTCTCTTACTGTGCCTCCTTTTACTGCTTTTATCGCTGAATTTAGCAGATAATCCTTTTGGTTTTAGATGTACCCGAAAACTTTTGGTCCTGTTGCTTCGCAACCCTATCCGGGTAAATGTCCCAAAAGTTTTGGGTACATCATACAATAAGACTGTAAAAAATCTTATAGATAATCCCCAATACTTCGGGTAAATCACCAAAGTGTTGGGGATACGTATAATAGTAGTAAAATAGAAATCTTTATTGTATTACGACAGTTTGCTGAATGGAGCGTTTGGTGGAGTCGTCCCAGAGTTGGATGACCTGTTCCAGGATTTCCTTAAGGTCTGTGTAGGGAATGTAGCCTACGGTGTGGTCTGCAAGAGGGACGGACTTGGCTGCGTTTGCACTTCTTGTGTTTGCGGAGCCGTAAACCCATAGCAGATAGGGAATGCTTTCTACTCCGTAGCGGGAAGCCCACTCGCGGTTTTCGTCAACGTTAACGCGGAAGAAATCTACCTTTCCTGCATATTCCTTGGCCAGTTTCTCAAGTTCAGGCCCTAATTTGCGGCAGGGGCCGCACCAGTCGGCATAAAAATCAATTACCGCGGGGCGGGTGAATTTGTGGTTGGACAGGTCTTTGTCCGTCATACTTTTAACGCTCTGTGCAGAGCAAAGAGCGGCTGCGCCTAACAAAAGGAATATTGCGAGTAAAAACTTTTTCATAAATCAGTTAATTATTTCTGGGGGAACAGACCGTACATCTGACCGTCAATCATATCTGTAACGGCGCTGAAGTCCTCGGGGTTATTGCCGAATTTAATTTTGTCGGCATCAACGATAAGGAGGTTGGCCTTGTAGTCTGCAATCCAGTTCTCGTAGCGCTCGTTAAGGCCTGTAAGGTAGTCTATGCGGATGCTGCGCTCGTACTCGCGGCCGCGTTTCTGAATCTGGGCCACAAGGTTGGGAATGGAGGAACGCAGGTAGATAAGAAGATCCGGCGGATTTACCAGGGACATCATAAGGTCGAAGAGGTCGGAGTAGTTCTCAAAATCCCTGGTGGACATCAGACCCATAGCGTGCAGGTTAGGGGCAAAGATGCGGGCGTCCTCGTAAATGGTGCGGTCCTGGATGATTACGTCGTCGCACTTGGAGATATCTACGACGTCCTTGAAACGCTTGTTGAGGAAGTAAATCTGAAGGTTGAACGACCATCTTTCCATATCCTCGTAGAAGTCTGCGAGGTAGGGGTTGAAATCTACAGATTCAAATTTTGGAGTCCATCCGTAATGGTTTGCCAGCATCTTGGTGAGCGTGGTCTTTCCACTGCCTATATTTCCGGCTATAGCTATGTGCATAATATTTTGTTTTTATTTATTCAATTGAAAGCCCTTTTTTGCCAAACAGACCATAAAGTTCCGCGTCTATCTTGTTGGTAATCTGGGCAAAATCTTCCGGATTGTTCTCGAAGTCCAGGTTGTCCGCATCTATGATGAGCACGCGTCCCTTATAGTCTTCTCCGATGAACTTCTCGTATTTGTCGTTAAGTCCCTTAAGATAATCTATTCCTATGCTCTGCTCGTACTCGCGTCCGCGCTTTTGGATCTGGGCCACGAGGTGGGGAACTGAGGAACGCAGATAAATCATAAGGTCCGGATACTTCACCATCGACATCATCCTTTCGAAAAGTCGCATATAGGTCTCGAAATCCCTCTTGGAAAGGTTGCCCATCTCGTAGTTGTTGGCCACGAAGATATATACTCCCTCGAAGATGGTTCGGTCCTGGATAATGACCTTGTCGCTTTTTGCAATGTCGATGATGTCTGCAAATCTCTGCTCCAGGAAGTATATTTCAAGGTTGAAAGACCAACGGGGGATATCCTTGTAATAGTCTTCCAGATAGGGGTTGTAGGTAACCGACTCGTACTTCGGCGTCCAGCCGTAGTACTCTGACAGTTTGCGGGTGAGAGTAGTCTTCCCGCTGCCGATATTGCCTGCTATTCCTATATGCATACCCTTTCAGTATTTGTCGATACTTACAAAAATAGTAAAAAATCTTATTCCTTCAACGTTTGACCGCCTATAAATTCCCTCATTATGGAAGTGGGCGGAAGGGCTGCAATCTCGTCCGGCGACAGGGAAACCAGGTAGCCAAGGAACTTAAGCAGGCGCACGGCTTCCGGATAGGCCGGGGAGGTGGGATGAATCCTCTGCAGCAGCGGCGTAGCGTAGTACTTGAGCATAGGCAGCTCAAAAATAAGGGCGGAATTAAAGATAGCATCGGCATTCTCCTGGAAGGGGAAGATATTCCTGCTTTCTCCGTGGCGTACGCTGTGCCAGCGGAGTATGGTTTGCTCCGGGGATATACCCCTTACCCGGTTGTCCCTTATCATCCTGCGAAGCAGTCGGTTGTCGGAGGTTGAGATATTGTTGTTCTCGTCTATGTGAAGGCTGGTAAGAGCAGAGGCGTAAACCCTGAAAATCTTGTCCTGGGGCACGGAGCGCGTCATTTCCGGGTTAAGGGCGTGAATGCCCTCGGCGATCAGGATGTCGCCTTCTTCCAGTTTCATAGGGGTGCCGGCTCCGGGAACGCGGGTGCCTGTCTTGAAGTCGAATTTGGGGATTATTACTTCTTCCCTGCGCAAAAGGGCATTCAACTGGCTGTCCAGGTAGTCCAAATCCATTGCATAGAGGGACTCAAAGTCGTAGTCTCCGTTCTCGTCGCGCGGGGTACGTTCCCTGTCTACGAAGTAATTGTCCAGTTCTATTACCTTAGGGTTGAGTCCCAGCACCTTGCACTCCATAGCAATCCTTAGGGAAGAGGAGGTCTTTCCGCTTGACGAAGGCCCGGCTATGAAGACAATTTTTGCACCCTTGGCCTTGATTTCGTCGGCGATGGCAGCGTATTTGCGGCTGGCCAGGGCCTCGGAAATGTTAATTATGCCTACGCCGTGGCCCTCAAGGATGGCTGCGTTAAGCTGGCCCAAGCTGCGTATTCCTATAATCGAGCACCAGTCAGAGTATTCCTTAAGAGTGGCGGATATTTTGGCCTGCAGTTTTGTGGGAATCAGCTTGGAAAAGTCGTCTATGGACGGCGGCTTAAGGCAGAATCCGTTGTTGAAGGGCTCAAGGGCAAAGTTCGTAAGAAGTTTGCTGTCCGGCAGAAGCGGACCGTGGAAAGAGTCGTAACAGCCGTGGAACCCGTAGATGTTGCAGGTGTATTTCCCAAGGCTTTCAAGTAGTTTTGCCTTCTCCGGCTGATTCTGATTTACGTACATCTTGCAGGCTTCCGATACCAGCATCCTTCTCTTACTGAATGGTTTCCCCTCCGAGGCAATGGCGTGCATCCTGTCTTCCAGGGCGGCAATACCCTGGGTGGTAAGCGAAACGGGGCTGCCATAGGGGCCGTCCAGCAGTTCGCAGTACATTCCACTGGGAAGGGCGTGGTCTATAATGAGCGTGCAGGAGGGATAGAGTTCCCTGACCGCTGCTTGCAGAAGGAAGCAAAGGGAGCGCACGTAGGTGCGTCTTCCGTCCCCGTTGTCGTAGCCGATAAACTCCACTACAACGTCGTTATAAAGGGTTGTGGTAAGTTCCTTGAGCCTATGGTCTACGTATGCGGCCATAACAGGGTGCTCCGCCCCGCTCTTGGGGTTCTTTACTACCGGGCACCAGTTATTTGCCACCTGCTGCAGGGTTGTTCCCTGTTCTACAGAGATAACCCTGTTCTCATTTACCAATAAAACATCTATATTCATAACTCTAAAGCAATTCTTTTAAGTAAGGACCTGTCACGGAAACCGGGTCGGCCGCCAATTGTTCCGGGGTACCCTGGGCAACAATCATACCGCCTTTTCTTCCGCCTTCAGGACCAAGGTCAAATATGTAGTCCACAGACTTAAGCACGTCCAGGTTATGCTCTATTATGATAACTGTATTGCCTTGGTCTACAAGTTTTTGCAGAACAGCCAGCAGTACTTTTATATCCTCGTGGTGCAGGCCGGTGGTGGGCTCGTCCAAAATGTAGAGGGTATTGCCGGTAGATTTGCGGAACAACTCCGCTGCCAGCTTCATTCTCTGGCTCTCGCCTCCGGACAGGGTTACGGAACTTTGTCCAAGATGGACGTAACCAAGGCCTACATCCAGTAGCGCCCCAAGTTTCTGGGCTATTTTGGGAACAGGCTTAAAGAACTCATAGGCCTCTGCAATGGACATCTCCAGCACATCGTTGATGTTCTTGCCCTTGTACTTTATGGCAAGGGTATCCTCATTGTAGCGCTTTCCGCGGCACTCGTCGCAGGGTACGTTCACGCTGGGCAGGAAGTTCATCTCAATCACCTTTATGCCGGCTCCCTTGCAGGCCTCGCACCTTCCGCCGGGCACGTTAAAGGAAAAATGTCCTGAGCTCACGCCCCTTACCTTGGCATCCATCGTTTCGGCAAAAAGATTCCTTATGTCCCCGAACACATCCGTAAAGGTGGCCGGGTTGCTCCTGGCGTTCTTGCCGATGGGACTCTGGTCTATTTCTATCAGCTTGTCTATATTCTCTATCCCGGATATGCCTTCGCAGGGTAGAGCCTTGATTTTGGAGCGGTAAAGTTTGTTCTTTAGAAGCGGAACAAGGGTCTCGTTAATAAGCGAAGACTTGCCGCTGCCGCTCACTCCCGCAACGCCCACGAAGCATCCAAGAGGAATGTTTACGTCAATATTCTTTAGGTTGTTGCCCTTCGCACCCTTGATTTTAAGGAAGGTCCCGTTACCTCTGCGCCTAATCTCAGGCACCTCTATCTTGCGCTTGCCGGAAAGATAGTCAAGGGTAAGGGATTTGCCCAGAATACAGTGCTTGAGGGTTTCCGCGCTGGCCTTGGCCTTTCCAAGAAGCACATCCGCAGGGCCGCTTAGGCAAATATGCCCGCCGTTTTCTCCTGCGCCCGGGCCTACGTCCACAAGCCAGTCCGCGCTTTGCATCGTCTCCGCGTCGTGTTCAACCACCATAATGGAATTGCCCTCGTCGCGCAGGGTCTTAAGCGAAGAGATAAGTTTGCGGTTATCCCTCTGGTGCAGACCGATTGACGGCTCGTCCAGAATATAGAGCACATTCACCAGTTTCGAGCCTATCTGAGTAGCCAGTCTTATTCTCTGGCTCTCCCCGCCGGACAGAGTAGAAGTGGCCCTGTCAAGCGAAAGATATTCAAGGCCCACATCCATCATAAACCTGACCCTCTCCTTAAGTTCCTTCAGAATATCCTTTGCTATGGCCTTCTGCCTTGTATCCAGCACATCTTCCAATGTGTCCAGCCATTTTTGCAGGGCACTTATTTCCATTGCCGATACTTCCGTGATGGTTTTCCCGTCAATCTTGAAGCACGAAGCCATAGAATTAAGACGCGTACCTTTGCACACAGGGCAGGTTATCTTGTCTTCTATGTCTTCAGCCACTCCGTGGTATGTCACCATTTCCGATGTGGACCCGTCCCCGATGCGGAACAGCTCGTCCGACCCATATACCAGCAGGCTCACGGCCTCATCAGGTATGGCCGCCACAGGATCGTAGATAGAGAAATTGTATTTTCTGGCGATAGCCCTGATGACCTCGAATTTCTTATTTTCGCGCACCTTTCCCAGGGGAACGATGGCGCCTTCGGCGATAGAAAGATTTTTATCCGGGATGATGGCGTCGATGTTTACGTCCACTATGCTTCCCAGACCCTTGCAGTGAGGGCAGTATCCCTCCGGAGAATTGAAGGAGAAGCTGTGAGGTGCGGGTTCGCTAATGGAAAGGCCGCTCTCGGGATCTACAAGGTGTTTGGAGAAATGCTGGATGTTCTCCGTCTCAAGGTCCATAACCGCCACTGAACCCTTTCCAAGGGAAAGCGTCCTGGCAACGGACTCCCTTATCCTGGCAAGGTCTGCGGCGCCTTCCGGCTTAAGCCTGTCCACTACAAGTTCAATGAAATGGGTTTTGTAGCGGTCCAGCTGGCTTACCTCAGCAAGATCCTTAATCTCTCCGTTTATGCGCACCTGGGTGTATCCGCGGCGGCGCATCTGGTCAAAGAGCTCCTTGTAATGACCCTTTCTGCCCCTTACCAGGGGAGCCAAAAGGTAGCATTTGCGGGACTTGTAACCGGAGATTATCAGCTCTACTATTTGCTCGTCCGTGTAGCGCACCATCTCCTTGCCTGTCTCCGGAGAGTAGGCTTTGGAGGCCCTTGCGTACAGTAGCCTTAGGAAGTCGTAAACTTCCGTGATAGTGCCCACTGTAGAGCGGGGATTGTTCCCCGTCGTTTTCTGCTCTATGGCTATTATGGGGCTCAGACCCTTTATCTCCTCTACGTCCGGCTTTTCCAGCACACCCATAAAATGCTTTGCATAGGGGCTCAGCGTATCCATATAGCGCCTCTGGCCTTCGGCGTAAATGGTGTCGAAGGCAAGCGAAGACTTTCCGCTGCCGCTAAGTCCGGTCACTACGACGAATTCTCCTCTTGGAATATCTACGTTCTGGTCCTTGAGGTTATGCGCCGATGCGCCCCTTATGCTAAGATACTCTCTTTTATCAGGCATTATCGATATCTCCCTCTTTCTCGTTGAAAGGCTGCAGGAATGGGTTGGTGGTTCGCTCTGCGGCAATGCTGGAAGAAGGTCCGTGGCCGGGATAAACGGCGGTATCGCTGTCCAGCCACATAAGCTTTTCCATAATTCCCACTATGAGCCTGTCATAATCTCCGTAATCTGTATCCGTGCGGCCTATGGTGCCGGCAAAAAGCGTATCGCCGGTAAACAGAACCTTCTGCTCCTTGCTGTAGTAGCAAACCCCTCCGGGGGTATGGCCCGGAGTGCCGATGACTTCAAAAACAGTATTTCCGAAGCTGACCTTGTCACCATCGGCAATATCTTCAAAATCAAAGTTCTCGGGGGCGTCGGCAAGATGATAGTAGCCGGTCAGCTCCTTGTTCCAGTGCCGGAGCAAGGGCTTGTCCTCCGGGTTCAGATATATCTTGATACCATAGGCCCGGGCCAGTTCTTCCACACCGAAGATATGGTCGAAGTGTCCGTGGGTGAGCAGAATTTTTACCGGTCTTGCTCCGCTCTGGTCTATGGCGTGCCGCAGGGCCTCAATCTCTTCTTTCTCCTGGCAGCCAGGGTCTATGATTACGCCTTCGCCGCTATCGTCCCACACGAAATAAGTATTCTCTGCAAAGGCGTTGAATGTAAGTCTTTTAATTTTTAGCATCAGTTTCTCTCAGTGATATAGCAAATCCTCCGCAACGGGCCATCTTTATGCTAATGCTGTCGGCAGCGGTAACAAGGCGCTTGGTAATAGTGTAAGACTGGGGAGCAGTCTCGTAATCGGCATCGGGACCATCGGCATAAATAGTTGCCTCATAAGTTTTGCCCGGGGTAAGGAAGTCAAAGGCGAAGCTGGCCTCGCGGGGGTTCTCATCGTTTACTCCGCCAACGTACCATACGTCGCGGGCCTTGGCCCTTGCCAAATCTGCGGTAGTGGCGTTGTCCGGCAGGGCATATACGAACTTGGCGGCTCCGCTGACGGAGTTCTTCTTGCCGTCCTTAAGAGTTGCTACGCTCTCGTGAGCCTTGTTAAGTGAGGACATTTTGGGATGACGGGCAGTGATGATATAGTCTCCGGGTTCTGCGTCAATGTAAACGCTCTTGTCCCAATCTACAGCAACATCCTTTATGAACTGGAAGGCATCCATAAAGCGGGCGTAGTTCTCAGGGAAGTCGGCTGCCATCTGCAAAGGAGAATAGAAGGTAACATATATTCCAAGCTGGTTGGCGATGGTTACCTTTATCTTGCCATTGCCGTTGTTCCTTATCTTTGACATATCGTTCTCGAAGATGCCGGGAGTGTAGTCCATAGGACCGCCCTGCAGACGGGTGAACGGCAGAATTGTAGTATGACCGGGCTCTATCCTGGTTTTGAACTCGGTACCCATTGCCGATTCGTTTCCGATATGGTTGGGCCAGGTGCGGCAAAGTCCTGTGGGACGTACTGCCTCGTGGGCGTTAACCATAATGTGGTGCTCTGCCGCCAGCTTTATTGCATAGGCATAGTGATTTATCAGGGGCTGGCTGTAGTGATACTCGCCGTAAGGGATGATATCGCCAACATAACCGCTCTTTACGGCATTGTAGCCATACTTGTTCATAAGGGTGTAGGCCTTCTCTATCCATCTTTCGTAGTTAAGGGTGGACGAAGAGGTCTCGTGGTGCATTATGATACGGATACCCTTGGAGTGGGCATAGGCGTTGAGGGCCTCGATATCAAAATCCGGATAGGGGGTAATAAAGTCGAATACGAAGTCTTTCTTGTGGCCGACCCAGTCTTCCCAACCCTCGTTCCAGCCTTCTACCAGGATGGCGTCAAAACCGTTCTCGGAAGCAAAGTCAATGTAGCGGCGCACGTTCTCGTTGTTGGCAGAGTGTTTTCCGTGGGGCGTTGACTTGGAATAATCCGTAATGCCAAGCTGAACGGAGGGGTAGTCGTCGGTGTAGGACCAGGCCCCGTTTCCGGCAATCATCTCCCACCATACACCCATATACTTGACCGGGTGAATCCAACTTACGTCCTCTATCGCACAGGGCTCGTTGAGGTTGAGGATAAGGCGGCTTGCAAGCACGTCGGTTGCCGAATTTACCACCATCACTGTGCGCCAGGGAGTTTTGCAGGGAGCCTGCATACGTCCCTTTACACCCTCTGCGTCGGGGGTGAGCCAGGTTGTAAGCACAAAGTTTTTGTCGTCAAGGACAAGGTTGGTGGTAGGGTAGTTTACAACTGCGGCCTCGTGAATGTTAACATAAAGTCCTTCTGCCGTCTTCATCTGAAGGGAAGTCTGAACTCCTGTCTGGGAGAAGCCTTCTTCGGAGGCGTTGGGGATGCGCTTGGAGGGGTAGAGTTTTCTGACCTCGGAGAGTTTGCTCTGGGTATAGGCATACTCCTGGGTGTCGTAGTCTCCGGGAATCCACCAGGCTGTGTGGTCTCCTGCAAGGGCGAATTCCGTAAGCTCTTCCTTTATGTTGAAATATGAAAGTTTGTTTTCCAGGGGGAACTCGTAGCGGAAGCCGATACCGTCGTTATAAACGCGGAAGGTTATGTTCATTGCTACTCCGTCTTCCCTTCCAAGGAAGAAAGTGCTCTCGTTGAACCTGTTGGCAATCAGGGCCTCTTCTCCCCAAACGGGCTCCCAGTCTTCTTCTGAATAGCGGGAGGTGCTGTTTTTTAAGGAAAAGCCTGTCTGCAGGTCCGGATCGCTTCCGAACAGTTGGAAGCCCAGTTTGCTGGGAAGGATTACCTTTACGGAATCCTTGCAAAGACTGTACATAGGAGTTCCGTTTTCTGAAAGGGCAAATACCAGGGTAAGGTGCCCGTCCGGACTTGAAACTGTTTCTCCTTCAATGGCTTTGGGTCTGTCAGGGGTGCAGGCGCATCCGAAAAAGAGCGCGAGCGCAAAAGCGAGGGATAAAATTCTCTTCATATACGGTGTTATTTTAATCGGTGCATTAAGCCCTTAAAGATACTCAACATCTCACTTAAAAGCAAGTATTCTACAAAAAAGAGGAAAGTGCTTGTTTTTTTAACGAAAAATGCTAAACTTTATACGCAATTATGAAAAGATGGTCTTCCCCCATAGTGCTTCTTCCCCTTACAAGCGTAGGGTATAAGGAGTCTCCGCTTGAGCCGGAACGTCAGTACGCCGGCTGGTGTATGTTATATCTTTTATCGGGCGAGGTGGTTTTGCGCGCAGAGGGAGAAATGATCAGGATAACAGGAGGAGAATTCCTCCTTCTGCCTCCCGGAATGCGTTTCCACGCTGTTTGGTTCCGCGACAGTATCGGATATATGGGAGGGTTCGAGGAAGAAACGATGAAAGACCTCAGCTATACCCTGTTAAGGAGTACCAGTCCCGTACGTTTTAAGGTTGCCGTTGACGATGAGCCGCTTGTAAGCGAGGTCTTCGAGTCAATGCTGCGCAATAAAACGAACATTATGTATATGGCTACGGCTATTGACCTGCTTCTGAACCTGTTGCATCTGGACGTCAATGAGGGCAGGCTTTGCAGCCGTTTCCTGGACGAGATTTTCAAGGGTACTCCTATCCCGGAAGGTCCTTCATATTACAGCGATCTGCTTGGAGTTTCCGCCTTTGCGCTCAACAGGATGGTGAAGGCCGAAACTGGCCGCACGACGGGCGAGTGGATAGCCATAGCCAGGATAATTCTCGCGAAAAGATATCTGAAAGACAAGTCTTTAAGTATGTCTGAAGTGAGCGAAAAGGTGGGATTCGAAGATCAGAGTTACTTCTCCAGATTCTTCCGCAAGCACGAGGGAATCACCCCTTCCAAGTATAGGAATAATTTGTTCAAAAAGTCCTAAAATACTTACAAAAAGTCCTAAAGTATTCGCTTGAAAATAGCTTACATTTGCAGCTGAATCAACATTTGACAAGATATGACATTCAGTTTTGCAATAGCAGGCCTTTTATTGTTGTCCGCCGGTTCGCAGCCGGATCCCGTAGTAAAAGAGGATACTCTCAAGGCCTCAGTAGTAAGTGTTTCCAAGGTTAACGCCTTGCTGGACAAGGCCTCTGCCCCTGTCGTAACCGTTTCTTCCCGCGAGGCTCTGGAAAAGAGGATAGTGGCACCAAAGACTCTGTCTTCGCTGGTTCCAAATCTTCACATCCCGGACTATGGTTCTGCAATGACCTCTTCTATATATGTACGCGGCATTGGTTCCAGAATGGAGAATCCTTCGATAGCCCTTTATGTAGACGAGGTTCCGGTACTGGACAAGAATATGTTCGATACTGATTTTCTGGATATTCAGAATATAAACTTTGTCTCCGGCCCTCAGGGTACGCTTTTCGGGCGTAACGCTATGATGGGTGTACTTTCCGTGGAGACTCTGAAACCATCGGCCCAAAACATTAATTCCTATTCCATCGGCGTGGGCAACGGAGGCTTTAAGGAGGCATCGGCCCTGCTTGGCAATGATGTGATGGTGCTGGCGGTAAAGTCTTTTGACCTGAACGGATTTTATACAAATACATATAATGACAGTAAAATAGACGGAGGCCGCGGCCTGTCTTTCAGGATAAAATATCGGCCTTATCGCGGGGAAGGCCGCAGCTCCGACTATTCACTTTGGGTATCGTACCTCAATCAGGGTGGCTGGCCCTATCGTCAGATGGGGGACGATGGCGCCCTGGCCCCGCTGGCCTATAACGACCGTAACCACTACAGCCGTCTTTCGCTCCTGGCTTCGGCCTCGGAGGGTTTCGGCATAGGGAACCATCGGCTTAAAAATATAGTGTCTCTCCAGATGCTGGGGGATAAAATGACTCTGGACCAGGACTTTACAACGGCCAAGATGTTTACCCTCCAGCAAAGGCAAAGACAGATTGCCCTTACAGAAGAACTAATATTCAAGCCTTCTTCCGGCCTGTCCTGGTGGGATTCGCAAACCGGCGTGTTCATTTCTGCAAAGTACAACCGTATGCACGCCCCTGTGAATTTCCTGTCGGACGGTATAGAAACCCTTATACTTGGCAATGCAAACTCTCACATCCCTCCCTTTGTAGGCAGGCTTGCCTTCGAGGAGGAGAATTTTATAATTGATGACGATTTCGACCTTTTCTACCATAATGCCGCCCTCTATCACGAGTCCTGGTTTACTGCAGGTCTTTGGAAGTTCACGGCCGGCATAAGGGCAGACTTCGAGTATCAGCATATGGGCTACGACACCAGGACAACCGTGCATTACGCCCTGCCGCCCAGGATGCCTGATTTCAAGGAACTGAATACGGTGTTCGAGGGCTCCATAGATAATTCCTGGTTACAGATTGTGCCTAAGGTGGCCGTACGTTACGGAACGGACAAGGACTATCTCTATGCATCCGCGGCCGGCGGTTTCAAGGCCGGCGGGTTCAATACGCAGATTTTCTCCGATATGTTGCAAAACATAATGACGGCGGATCTTATGAATGCCTTCGGAGTTCATATCGATGGTTATTCCAACTCTGCCGACGCTTCTTCTACCGAGTATAAGCCAGAGGAAAGCTGGAACTTCGAGGCAGGCGGACGCACCTCCTTCACGGTAGGGGCCTCGTCATTCATACTGGCAGCATCGGCTTTCGATATAGAATGTCGAAATCAGCAGATAACCATATTCCCGGAGGGAAATGCCACCGGCCGAATGATGGCAAATGCCGGCAGGTCCCGTAGTTTCGGGGCCGATGGTTCCCTTTCCTGGCTTTGGAACGGCTTCAGGGCCGATGTGCGCGCCGGCTGGTGCCACGCCACCTTCAGGGAGTATAACGACAACATCAACGACTATGCTGGCAAGCACATCCCCTATGCCCCTGTGGCAACCTGGTACGGGGCTCTCGGCCGCCATTTCTCCCTGGATTGCAAAACCGTAAAAGGTCTTTCCCTCTCTGTATCTGCCTATGGCGCAGGCCGAACCTGGTGGAACGAGGACAACTCCCTGTGGCAGAAGGCTTATTGTCTTTTTGGGGCCGATGCTTCCGTGGATTTTGATGGTTTCCAGCTCTTTGCGCACGCCACCAATCTCTTTGGAAAGGATTACGGCGTATTCTGCTTTAAGTCAGTGGGCAATACATTTGTCCAGAACGGGCGCCCCCGCAGCGTTATCATAGGCGTCAAAATAAATATTTAACATTGGGAGCATAAATATTTCGTTTTAAAAACGATTTTTGTAAATTTGTCTGCTTGATAATTTTTATAACACAATAATAATTATGACACAGACAAAAGGTAAATTGAATATCGTTGCGGTTGTAACGATGTGCTTCATCTTTGCGATGATTTCTTTTGTTACCAACATGGCCGCGCCTTTCGGCAATATCTGGAAGGGACAGTACGAGTGGGCCGGAATGATGGGTAACATGATGAATTTTGCCGCATACCTCTTTATGGGTATTCCCGCCGGCAAAATGCTTCTCAAAGTAGGTTACAAGAAGACCACCCTTATCGCTCTTGCTACTGGTTTCGTGGGTATTGTAATCCAGTGGCTTTCCAGCCGTACCTTCTTTGCGGGTTCAGCCATTTACGTTTATCTGCTTGGTGCGTTCGTCTGCGGTTTCTGCGTATGTATGCTCAACACCGTTGTGAATCCTATGCTTAACATACTTGGCGGCGGCGGTAACAGAGGAAATCAGCTTATCCAGACCGGAGGTACCCTTAACTCACTTTCAGGAACCCTTACTCCTTTCTTGACAGGTGCTCTTATCGGAACCGTTACCAAGAAGACCTCTATGGCAGACGTTGCTCCCTTGCTCTTCATTGCAATGGGCGTATTCTTCCTGGCCTTCGTAATTATCTCTATGTTGAATATTCCGGAGCCTGCAGCAGAGCGCAAGAATGTTAAATATGAGCACAGCGCCTTGTCTTTCCGTCATCTTAAGATGGGTGTGGTTGCAATCTTCTTCTATGTAGGTATAGAAATCGGTATCCCTTCACAGCTTAACTTCTATCTTTCAGACGCTGGAGTAAAGGGCGCGGGAATTCTTGTAAACGGTGCCCTCATCGGCGGTGCCTTTGCAGCAGCCTACTGGTTCCTTATGATGATAGGACGTTTTCTAAGTACCCTTATCAGCGGCAAGGTAAGCACCAAGGTTCAGATGACAACTGTTTCTACAGTTGCTATTCTCTTTGTGCTTCTGGCTATCTTCATCCCCAAGACAACAGGCCTGGACGCTCCCAAGTTCATCTACAACCCTGAGAGCAAGACCGTCGGCATTCTTGTAGATAATGGTATGGATGAGGCTGCCGCAAAAGACTATATCGCAAATCCTACTCCCGAGGCAATCGCTCCTTATCTTGCAGACCTCGCCGAGTCCTTCGACATCACCGTCGTAAAGGCTCCTGTATGCGATCAGGTTCCTGAGTGCTGCAGAGAGGGACAGGGCGTTTGCCCCGAGCATCCTAATTGTTCCGAGCATCAGAATTGTGCAGCAGCTCCTGCCTGCCCTGAGCATAAGGGCTGTGCAGAAGAGGCAGTTCCTGCCTGCCCCGAGCATAAGGGTTGTGCAGAAGAGGCAGCTCCTTCAGAGGACGAGGGTAAGGTAAAGGTTTGTGAGACCGAACTTCCCGCAGTCATAGCACAGAAACTCAAGGAGTCACAGGAAACACCTAAGATTCCTCTCAGCATCATCTTCCTTATTCTCTGCGGTCTTTGCACCTCCGTTATGTGGGGCGGTATCTACAACCTTTCCGTAGAAGGCCTTGGAAAATACACAGAGCAGGCTTCCGGTCTGTTTATGACGATGGTAGTTGGTGGTGGTATCATGCCTCTTATCCAGGACTTCCTTGCAAAGGGTCTTGGCTATATGACAAGCTACTGGCTGGTAATAGCTATGATAGCTTACATTCTCTTCTTCGCCCTTGTAGGCTCAAAGAATGTAAATAAGGACATTCCCGTTTAACATCACCTTTAATAAGATTCAAAATGGAAAAGAAGAAAATGGAAGATAACGAGAAGCAGTTCGTAGTAGGAGTTGACGTAGGCGGCCAGACCTCCAAAATAGGCGTTGTAGATGCCCGCGGAGAAGTACTTGTACAGGACGTTATCAGATCAGACGTATATGGCACCGACGCAAACGCTTTCATCAATGCTCTTGCAAAGGCTATCAAGGAACTTATCAAAAAGTCCGGTAAAGAGGGTCAGATCCGCGGAATCGGTGTCGGCGCTCCTAACGGTAACTATTACACCGGTACAATAGCTTTCGCACCTAATCTTGCCTGGGCTGCAAAGGGCTCTGTTCCTTTTGCCAAGCTTCTGTCAGAGGGTTTGGGCGGCCTTCCGGTTTCTCTTACCAATGATGCCAATGCGGCTGCTGTAGGTGAGATGACCTACGGTGTTGCAAAGGGTATGAAGAATTTCATTATGATTACCCTTGGCACCGGCGTTGGTAGCGGAATCGTAATTAACGGACAGGTGGTTTACGGTCACGATGGTTTTGCCGGCGAGCTGGGTCATACCTGCGCAGTTCGTTATAACGGACGTACCTGCGGTTGCGGCAGAACCGGTTGCCTTGAGGCTTACTGCTCTGCAATTGGCGTAGCCAGGACAGCACGTGAGTGGCTAGAGGCCAATCCGGACGAGAAATCTCTGCTCCGCGAGTGCGAGAATATCACTTCCAAGGACGTTTATGAGGCAGCAAAAGAAGGCGATGCCCTGGCTCTCAGAGTATTCGACTACACCGGCAAAATGCTGGGCCGTCAGTTTGCAGACTTCGTAGCCTTCAGCGCACCTGAGGCTATCGTCCTCTTCGGTGGTCTTGCCCGCAGCAAAGAATTCCTCACAGAACCTATCACCAATGGTCTCAACGACAATGTGCTTTCTATCTGGAAGAACAAAGTCAAGATTCTCTTCTCTCAGCTTAAGGAGAGTGACGCTGCCATTCTGGGCGCCTCCGCTCTTGCCTGGGAGCTCTAGTCCGTGAAAGGAAACAAGCTTATTGCTAAGCTTTTACATAAAGTCCTGCCTCATTAAAATGGGGTAGGACTTTTTATAACTGTCAGACAGTCAAGACTTAAACGCTCACGAACTTAACCTCCGGATCCCTTCGCCACCAGGTTATCTGCCTTTTGGCGTAGTGGCGGGTATTGGTTTTTATATCCTCGGCAGCCTTATTAAGGTCGATGCTGCCGTCAAGGTATTGGAAGATTTCGCTGTATCCCACTGTCCTGAGTGCCGGCAGATCCCTGTACTGCGTAAGGGAACGCACCTCATCTACAAGCCCGGCCTCTATCATAGCGTCCACCCTCGCAGAGATTCTTTCCGCCATTTCTTCCCTAGGCTTCACAAGGCATATTTTTTCTATCTCGAAGTTTCTGGCAGCCTTTTCCGTCTTCCGGAAAGAAGAGAAGGTGCGTCCGCTCAAAAGACAAACCTCTATGGCCCTTACCACCCTTTGCGGGTTGGTAATATCTATGGTCCGATAGGCCTCAGGGTCAAGCCTTTGCAGGTCCATCCTAAGCGACTCTATTCCCTCGTCCTTAACCCTTCGAGACAGTTCTTCCCGCAGCTGAGGATCTGCCTTGGGTACATCCGGCAGCCCGTTGCACAGGGCATCGATGAAAAACCCGGAGCCGCCGCAGGCGACAAGGGTTTCGTGCCCATCGGCAAAAAGCTTATCCAAGAGGGCCAGGGCCTCCACCTCGTAATCTCCCGCGGTGTAAGGCTGGGTTACGGTATGGTCCTGGATAAAATAATGGTGAACCTCTGCCAGTTCTTCCCTGGAGGGCACGGCGGTACCAATGGTCATTTCCCTGTAAATCTGCCTTGAGTCACAGGAAATGATGGGAGAATCGTATTTCTTTGCAAGTGAAATGCTCCAGGCAGTTTTGCCTACAGCTGTC
Organism: Candidatus Cryptobacteroides sp.; assembly: GCA_045224955.1. Classification (GTDB taxonomy): domain Bacteria; phylum Bacteroidota; class Bacteroidia; order Bacteroidales; family UBA932; genus Cryptobacteroides. Next base: position 11,849 of record JBGVAW010000032.1, on the reverse strand, counting down.
GGTCCTGATACTATTATAAGTTTGCGGGGCACAGGAGGGGAGGGCTAAAGAATTTCCTCGTCCTCGTCGTAAATCTCCGTAGCCTCGTCGTCCTCATCACCCTCTTCGGCAGCATCGTCATCTTCCTCAAAATCCTCATCGTCATCGTCGCCGGAAGAGGCGGCCTTAAGGTTGCGCAGATGTTTCTGGTCGTCCGGAAGATCCTCGTAGGCAACGTAGCCGTTCTCGAATTCTGCCGGAACGGGGCCTTTACTTTCTACAAGCAGGGGATAGAGTGCGCCGGGTGTGTCCGGAACTTCGCCCTCGAAGGTGATAATTACGCTTTTACGGTTGGCTACGTCGTAGAAATATAAGAAGGAAGCTACTCCCTTTTCTACGGTTTGCTTCATAGATACTTTGTCTACCGCGCCTGCACCAAGGTCAAAAAGCCCATAGCGGCATACAAGGGCACCATCGGCATCAAGGGCCTTGAATTGGATCAGCTGGTCCTGGGGGAACTCCAGCTCGCTGCGAAGTCTTTTGTGAAAATCATACAAAGTGGTAGTGGGCTTCATATCGTAAACACGTGCAAACCCTTTGAGCCCGGCGAGTGAAACTCTGTATCTTAATGCCATATTTTAAATAGTTTTCTGGTTAAGTCGCGTCCCCTGGGGAATTTCGCAGTACAAATATAATTTAATTTTTCTCAAAGTATCCCACACTGATAAAAATTTAAGCAATAACGCCGTAGGCGGGGCTTAAATTGGATTATTTGGGAATTTAATGTATCTTTAGGGGATTTATGGCAGACAGCGACAAATATAAGAGCATCGCCGCTCCGGCGCAGGGGCTGTTCAAGGATAACGGCAGCCGCTTCATTGCCTTTGCCTACCCTGTAGAAAGGGTAGAAGAGGTAAAGCCGCTGGTGGACGCCCTCAAGAAAGAGTATCACGATGCTCGTCATCACTGCTTTGCCTACCGTATAGGGCATACCGGGGCCATATTCAGGGCCAACGACGACGGCGAACCCTCCGGAAGCGCAGGACGGCCCATCCTGGGGCAGATAGATTCCTTCGGGCTAAGCGATATTCTCATTGTCGTGGTCCGATATTTCGGTGGCATTAAGCTGGGTATCCCGGGGCTTATAAGAGCGTACAAGACATCATCGGCCGATGCCCTGGAAAATGCTGCGGTAATAGAAAAAACAGCCTGCCGGCTGTTTAAAACAGAGTTTGACTATCTTGCTATGAATGCCGTACAGAAGGTTCTCAAAGATATGGGGCTGCCACAGCAGGACCAGCAGTTCGGCCAGAGCTGTTCGGTTGTAACAAGGGTACCTTTGTCCGTGGTCGATGGTTTCCTTGAGCGGTGCTCCAAGATAAGCGGATGCCAGGTAAAAGAAATAACAGAATAATCATTGTCTAATGATTAAATTTATATAACTTCGCAGCACAATTTGTAAAAAATATAACTAAAAATAACCATTTCGCTTTTAAATTGATATGCAAAAAGTTCACGTTTTTAATGCAGGCCCTTGCATTCTGCCTCAGGAGGCCATAGACAAAACTATCGAAGCGCTGAAGAATTACAAAAACACAGGTATTTCCGTGCTTTCAATTTCCCATAGGACAAAAGAGTGGGAAGAGACTATGAACGAGTGCCGCGCTCTGTGGAAGGAACTCCTTCACATTCCTGATACTCACGAGGTTGTGTTCCTTGGCGGCGGTGCATCTTTGCAGTTCCTTTATGTTGCAATGAACTTCCTTGAGAAGAAGGCTGCATATCTTGACACAGGCGTTTGGGCTCACAACGCCCTTGTTCAGGCCCAGGGAATCGGCGAGGCTTACGCAATCGCCTGCTCCAAGGATAAGAATTACACTTACATCCCCAAGGGCTACGAAGTTCCCACAGATCTGGACTACTTCCATATCACAACAAACAACACAATCTACGGTACCGAGATTAAGGAAGACTACGACTGCCCTGTCCCCCTTATCGCTGATATGTCCTCTGACATTATGTCCCGCCCCGTTGACGTAAGCAAGTACGCAATGATTTACGGCGGCGCGCAGAAGAACGTAGGCCCTGCCGGAGTTATCTTCGCAATTATCCGCAAGGACGCTCTTGGAAAGGTTACCCGTTACCTTCCCACTATGCTGGATTACAGGACACACATCACAAAGGAGAGTATGTTCAACACTCCTCCTGTATTCGCAATTTACGTAATGACAGAAACTCTGCGCTGGCTCAAGAGCATCGGCGGAGTAGAGGCTATACAGAAAATCAATCAGGAAAAGGCAGACCTTCTCTACAACGAGATAGACCGCAACTCCCTCTTTGTGGGAACAGCCGCAAAGGAGGACCGCTCCCTTATGAATGTTTGCTTTGTAATGGCTCCCGGCAAGGAAGACTTGCAGGATGAGTTTATGGCATTTGCAAAGGCTGCCGGTATGGTTGGTATCAAGGGTCACCGCAGCGTAGGCGGTTTCCGCGCTTCCCTGTACAATGCTTGCAAGAAGGAAGATGTCGAGGCTCTGGTAGCTTGCATGCAGGAATTTGAAAAACTTCACAAATAGACTATGAAAGTATTAGTAGCAACCCAGAAGCCTTTTTCTGCTGCAGCAGTGAAAGGCATCAAAGATATCATAGAGCAGAACGGCCACGAGTGCGTACTTCTGGAGAAGTATGCAGAGCAGGCAGACTTCGTTGCCGCAGTGGCAGATGCCAACGCCCTTATTATCCGCTCCGATAAAGTTACCGCAGAGGTTCTTGAGGCCGCTAAAAACCTTAAGATCGTGGTAAGGGCAGGCGCCGGTTTCGACAACGTAGACCTTGAGGCAGCCACCGCGCACAACGTGGTGGTAATGAATACTCCCGGCCAGAACTCCAACGCAGTGGCAGAACTTGCACTTGGACTTATGGTATTTATGGCCCGTACCCAGTTCACTCCCGCAACCGGCAGCGAGCTTCAGGGTAAGCGCTTGGGCGTTCAGGCTTACGGCAACGTAGGCCGCCTGGTAGGCCAGAAAGCAAAGGCCCTCGGAATGGAAATATCGGCCCTGGACCCCTTCCTTACAGACGAGCAGATCGTGGCAGGCGGTGCAGATCCCGTTCATTCCGTAGAGGAACTTTATGCAGCATCGGACTATCTGTCAATCCATATCCCTGCCCTCCCGGCAACCATCAAGAGCATCGGTTACGACCTTATCACCCGTATGCCTAAGGGCGCCACTCTTATCAATACCGCCCGCAAGGAGGTTATAGATGAGGAAGGTCTTTACAAGGCTCTTGAGGCAAGAGAGGACCTTAAGTATGTAACAGACGTTATGCCCGACAATTACGAGGCTCTTAAAGAGAAATTCGGTCTCAGGGTGTTTGCTACTCCCAAGAAGATGGGCGCCCAGACTGCAGAGGCCAATATGAATGCCGGTCTTGCCGCAGCACGTCAGATTTGCGATTTCTTTGCTACGGGCAACACCCGTTTCCAGGTTAATAAATAGAATAGATATGGTAAGAGTAAAACCCTTCGCCGCAGTACGTCCTCCCAGAAATCTGGTCACAGAGGTGGCTGCTCCGCCGTACGACGTTCTTAACTCTGCAGAGGCCAAGGCTATGGCTACAGAGAAGTCCCTCCTTCATATTACCAAGCCGGAGATTGACTTTGACCCTATTGCCGACGAGCATTCCCAGCCCGTTTACGACAAGGCCGTAGAGAACTTCGCCCTTTGGAGAGAAAGGGGCTGGCTGGTTCAGGACAACAAGGAAAAGTACTATGTCTATGCCCAGACTATGGACGGACGCACCCAGTACGGAATAGTCCTTTGCGCCCATACGGACGATTATGCCAGCGGCAAGATTAAAAAGCACGAGCTCACCCGCAAGGACAAGGAGGACGACAGGATGGTTCACGTCCGCATCCAGAACGCCAACATAGAGCCTGTGTTCTTTGCCTTCAAGGATAATGCGGAACTCAATGCCATTGTAGAGGCAAAAATAAAGGAAGAGCCTGAGTACAAGTTTATCGACGAGAATAATTTTACCCATACTTTCTGGGTGATAGATGATGATAAGGACATAGAGCGCATCACAGGCATATTCACCAATGACATAGATGCTTTCTATGTGGCCGATGGTCACCACAGGACCGCCGCTGCCGCCCGCGTAGGCGCAGAGAAGAAGGCTCAGAATCCCAATCATACCGGAAATGAGGAGTACAACTTCTTTATGGCAGTCTGCTTCCCAGAGAGCCAGCTTAAGATTATCGACTACAACCGCGTGGTAAAGGACCTTAATGGTCTTTCTGCAAAAGAGTTCATCCAGGCTCTGGAGAAGGACTTTATCGTTGAATGCAAGTGCGACTGTACAAAGGATGGCGGCAAGTGCAACTGCGAACCTCCCTGCCATTGCAAATGCTCCCAGGTGTATAAACCTGCCGGACTGCACAACTTTGCAATGTATCTTGAGGGCGTATGGTACAGCCTTACCGCAAAGCCCGGCACCTACAACGACAGCGATCCTATCGGAGTACTGGACGTAACCGTACTTTCCAATCTTGTCCTTGACAAGATATTGGGAATCAAGGATTTGCGTACAGACAAGAGGATAGACTTTGTAGGAGGTATCCGCGGGCTTGAAGAGCTTTCACGCAGGGTGGACAGCGGAGAGATGAAGGTTGCTTTCGCGCTTTATCCCGTGTCTATGGAGCAGCTTATGAATATTGCCGACAGCGGCAACATTATGCCTCCCAAGACCACCTGGTTCGAGCCTAAGCTCCGCAGCGGTCTGGCAATTCATTTGCTGGGGTAAGGGTGATTAATCGCGGAAGATAAGAGCGGTTGCCCAAACCTGGCAGCCCTCGCCCCTTCCGGTAAACCCAAGATGCTCGGTAGTCGTAGCCTTTACGGAAACGGCGTCGGCGTCAACCTCTAAGATACCTGCAAGGGTATTTCGCATCTGTAAAATATAAGAAGCAAGTTTAGGTTGCTGGAGGGCGATGGTTACATCTACGTTTCCTACCCTCCAGCCCTTTTCTTTTATAAGGGACATCACGGCGGCAAGAAGTTTCTTGCTGTCTATGCCTTTCCATTGGGGCGATGAGTCCGGGAAATGTTTCCCGATGTCGCCAAGTGCAAGGCAGCCCAGAAGGGCGTCGCAGAGGGCGTGTATCGCCACGTCTCCGTCAGAGTGTGCCACAAAGCCGGCGGGGCTTTCTATCTGCACGCCGCACAGGAACATCGGCAGTCCATCGCGGATGGCGTGAACATCGTAACCATTACCTATTCTGAAGTCTTTCATAATGCAAAGATAGAAATTTTTAATATATTTGTAGATTACTTTGCCTGCTGGCAGACACTAGTAAAACAGATAAAAATCAGAGTTATGGCAACATTCGGATGGTTTGGAGACAGGGAGCACAGAGTCTTCAATTATAAACCAATGTATTATGACCCCGAGGCCGAGAAACGCCGTCAGATGTTCGGCGCGGTGGATGGTTCCATAGAGCGTGAGAAAAAGGACAGCGCTTACGTTCCCGGCTCCAGCATCAGGGGAGCTTTCCGCGATGGTAATTATGCCCAGAAACGCGGCGCCTCCAAGGCTCACGCCTTTGTTGGAATAGTTGGCCTTGCCCTGCTTTTGGTAGTACTTATCTACATTGCTAAATTCTACGCTTTATTATAATGAGAATCAAGGTCTTACCTGCAAATGTAGCAAATCTTATAGCCGCCGGAGAGGTGGTTCAGCGTCCTGCATCGGTAGTTAAGGAGCTTATGGAAAACTCCTTCGACGCCGGGGCAGACAGCGTTACCGTGGTAATAAAGGACGCGGGAAGAACTCTCATTCAGGTAATAGACAACGGCTGCGGAATGACTCCGGAAGAGGCGCAGGTCTGCTTCGAGCGTCACGCCACCTCCAAGATAACCGAGGCCGCCGACCTCGAAAAAATAACCACCTACGGGTTCCGCGGCGAGGCCCTTGCCTCCATAGCCGCAGTGGCAGAGATTACCCTCAAGACAAGAAGGGCAGAGGACGAGGTTGGATGCAGCGTAGAATTTGCCGCTTCCACCCACCTTTTCACCACGACTGCGGCAGCCCCCGTGGGCACTAACATCTCTGTAAGAAATCTTTTCTACAATGTCCCGGCAAGGCGCAAGTTCCTCAAGAGCGACAACGTAGAACTTAAGCACATAATAGAAGAATTCCAGCGCGAAGCCCTTGCGCGTCCCCTGGCCTCCCTTACCCTTATCCACAACGACAAGGAGATACTGGTGCTTAAAAAGGCCAAATCCCTTAAATACAGGATTCAGGACGTACTGGGCTCATCTATGGCAGACCGCCTCGTAGATGTACAGACATCTACCAATGTGGTATCGATCAACGGCTATGTCTGCCGGCCAGACCAGTCCCGACGCACTCCTGGTGGCCAGTTTTTCTTTATCAATGGCCGATACTTCCGTAGCTCCTACCTTCACAAGGCCGTGATGAAGGCCTATGAAGATATGATAGCAGAGGGCGCAATACCCTCATACGTCATCTTTATGGAAGCCGCCCCGGATTCAGTAGATGTAAACATCCACCCTGCCAAGACGGAAATAAAGTTCCAGGACGAGCCTGTAGTATTCCAGGTGCTCTATGCCTGCGTAAAAGAGGCTTTGGGAAAGAACTCCTTCGGGGCCTCGATAGACTTTGGAGAGAACGTGGATCTTCCTGTCTTTGGCAGCAACTACGAGAAATTGCGTAACGATGTGTTCGCCCCCCAGGTAACCATCGACACAAATTATAATCCATTCCATTCCTATTCCGCCCCCAGGCATACCGAGCCCAAACAAGACTACTCCGTTCTCTTCGAGGAGGAGGCTGTCGCTCCGGCCCGCAGCGGTCCTGCCGCAAAGGCCATAATTCTGTCCGGCAAGTACATTGCTTCTCAGTCGTCGGAAGGCCTTATAATTGTGAATGTGCGCCGTGCCCGCGAAAGGGTGCTGTACGAGCGGCTGCTAAAGACGCTTTCCGGCAGCGAACATCCCACCCAGACAGCGCTTTTCCCCGTGCAGGTGAGGGTAGGGGCAGACAATATGCAGGTGCTGGAAGAGAATGAGGAACTGCTGAAAAAATGCGGCTTCGACCTTGCCTCCCTTGGCCCGGACACCATCGTCGTAAACGGAGTGCCGGACGGTTATTCCTGCGACAGCGCCAAGATAGAAGCTATGATATCGGACGTATTGCTGATACTGTCAGAAGGGGTATCCTCCCTTCCCGGGGTGATGGAGTCTTCTATGGCAGAGAAATTCGCCCGCCTCGGAGCGGCCGACGGCGACCTGCTGCGCACAGATTACGAGGCTTCGGCCTTGCTGGAAGCCCTTTTTGCCTGTGAGAATGCAGAGTACACCGCTTCCGGAAAGAAAATTATCGCGGTCCTTGGGCCCGATCAACTAGAAAAACTGTTTTAACTATGTGGAGAAACCTTCCCCCTGTAACAAAGCACCTTATTATAATAAATATCATATTGTTCGTGGCTACCTATGCTAACCGATACTTTATGATAAGCACCTTTTCTATGTTTTATCCCACGTCGGATATGTTCCGCTTCTGGCAGCCTGTAACCTATATGTTTATGCACGGCAGTTTTATGCACATATTCTTCAATATGTACTCCCTGCTGCTGTTTGGCTCGGTGATAGAAAGAAACCTTGGTACAAAGAAATACGTGCTGTTCTATTTCGCCTCCGGTTTCGGAGCGTTGCTTCTGCATATTCTCATCACATATCTTTTTGGCGGCCCCGCGGAAAAGGCATTTGTGCCTATGCTCGGAGCCTCCGGAGCCGTTTATGGTTTATTCATAGGTTACGCTATACTTAATCCGGATACCGTGCTCACTCTTATTTTCCCGCCCATCTCGCTTAAGGCAAAGTGGATGATGCTTATCTTTGTGGGAATAGAACTGCTTGTGGGTGTCTTTGACACTGGCGACGGCGTGGCACACTTCGCTCACCTTGGCGGCGCAATCGTGGGCTTCCTGTTAATGTTTTTCTGGAAGAAAACAGGTAGGATATGGCTAAGAGACGAATGGGTTTAACCGGCTTTACGGCCAGGGCTGGTATGATTGGAGCGGCTGGCGCCCTTGTGCTCAGCTACTTGTCAATCTTTTGCAACCCGGCCAAAGTCTGGTTTATGACTCTGTTCGGTCTGCTTTATCTTCCCTTCCTCATTGTAAACATAGGCCTTGCGGCAGCGGCCATAATCCGCAAGTCAAAGGCTCTCTGGATTCCGGTGCTGGCCATACTGCCGTCGATTTTCATATTTGAAAGGAGTTTTCAGATCAGCGGTCAGTCAGAGATTCCCGCCCCCGGAGACATCAAGGTCATATCCTGGAATTTGGACCGCTTCAATAATCTTGGACCGGATAAAGTTGCCTGCCGTGATTCCGTATTCACCTTCCTGCGCGCCCAGGATGCAGATATTATCTGTCTTCAGGAAATGTACGTAGCCCCGGGAAAGTCCATAGAGGAAATCTTCAGTAGGGAATTTCCTTCCTACAATCTGGAATACTATCTTTTCAATCCCAATAAGGGGTCCTTCGGTAATGTAACTCTTAGCCGTTTTCCTATTTTGAACAAGGGTAAGATAACCTTCGAGAACAGCACTAACGTGGCAATTTACGGAGACTATGACATTGACTCCGACACCGTAAGAATCTACAACTGCCACTTCCAGAGTTACAATATATCCCTGGCCCGTCTTGGTGCCAACATAAAGCGCAAGGGCTCTTCAGAGACCATAAGAGATACCGAGACCAAGATGCGCTCGTCGCTCCGCCTGCGCCCCAAACAGGTGGATGCGGTAATTAAGAATATCGGTTCCTGCCCTTTGGACGCCTTTGTGGCAGGAGACTTCAATGATACTCCTATGTCTTATACATACTGGAAGCTGAGCCGCGGAAGGGAAGACTCCTTCATCGCCGCAGGCAAGGGCTTCGGAGAAACCTATTCCTGGCTGAGGCCGCTTCTTAGGATAGACTATCTTCTTAGCCCGCGCAGCCTCAGGGCAATATCGCACACAGTAGAAAGAGTAAACTATTCCGACCATTATCCCGTAATTGCAACATTCAGAAAAAATGATTGATATAGAAAAAGTTATAAAGGAAGCCAAGGAAGTGCTTGCCAACGGAGGAGTAATCCTCTATCCCACCGATACGGTCTGGGGCCTTGGCTGCGACGCCACCAACCCGGTTGCGGTAGAAAAAATTTACAGTATCAAGAAAAGGGCGGACAGCAAGGCCCTGGTTCTACTGGCCTCAAGCCTAGAGATGGTGGCAAGATATGTAAAAGACATCCCTGAGATGGCCGCCCAGCTTGTAGAGGTAAACGATTCCCCTATGACAATCGTTTATCCTGAGGGTATCTGCGCCAAACCGGCCAGGGAAGGCGGAGAGGTTGTAGTGGACAGGCATTTCCTGGCCCGCAACGTAGTTGCAGAGGACGGTTCCGTGGCAATCCGCGTTCCAATGAACGAGTTCTGCCGCAACCTTGCCTTCAAATTAGGGCGCCCGGTTGTGTCAACATCGGCCAACATATCGGGTATGCCGGCACCTAAAAAGTTCCGGGATATTCCGGAAGAGATAGTTTCTGCCGTAGATTATGTTGTGCCCGCCCCTCTGGAAAAGGAATCCACGGGCCAGCCCTCACAGATAATAAGGGTAGAACTGGACGGACAGGTTAAAATCATTAGGGCCTAATGGAAATTTTTTACAGTGACGATATTTCTGTTTCTTCGCTGAGGCTGCCTCCGGAAGAATCGGCCCACTGCGCCAAGGTGCTTCGCCGCCGCGTGGGGGACGCCATTGAGGTTATCGACGGGGAAGGAACCCTGTACAGGTGCACTGTCGTGGATGACAATCCCCGGGGCGTAGAGGCTGCCATAGACGAGAGAGTCCCCGGATGGAATTCACATCCTTATAATCTTACGCTTGCCGTTTGCCCTACAAAAAACAACGACAGGTACGAGTGGTTTGCCCAGAAGGCGGTAGAGTTCGGGGTAGATTGCATAGTGCCCGTGATAGGGGAGAGGTCGGAGCGTAAAGTCTTCAAGACGGAAAGGCTCTGGAAAATTGCACTGTCGGCCACAAAACAATCCCTGAAAGCCAGGCTTCCTCAGATTCCGGAACCTCTTTCAGTCAAGGAGTTCGTTAAGAAGACCGCAGGAAGCGAGGCCCTTAAACTAATCGCTTACTGCTTCGAGGACGAAACCCATCCCCGTCAAAGCATAAAGGACGTGCTTAAATCCCGCAGGGATGGCAAGCCGGAAATCATCGTACTGGTGGGCCCGGAGGGAGATTTCTCCTTGCAGGAGGCCCAGGCGGCCATAGCGGCGGGATATATTCCTGTTCACCTGGGGCCCTCGCGCCTTAGGACAGAGACGGCAGGCATAGCAGCCGCGGCGGCAGTTTATTTTGAATATTTGTAAACCAAGGATAATGAAAAGATATCTTTCACTGGATGTGCTGAGGGGCCTTACCGTGGCCTTTATGTGCGTTGTGAATAACCCCGGGAGCTGGGGCAAGGTGTTCCCTCCGCTGCTTCATACCAAGTGGACGGGCTGCACCCCTACAGACCTTGTCTATCCTTTCTTCCTTTTCTGCGCAGGCTGCGCAATGGCCTTCTCCTTTGCAAAGTTCGACGGTCTGGAGCCAGGCGCGGTAAAGAAAATAATAAGAAGGGGCATACTTATCTTTTTTGTGGGCTTCCTTTGCAATACGTTCCCGTTTTTCCCAATTTATCCCCACGATGCCGCTGCCTCCTTTGCGGATAACTGGGTTTATTGGCTGGAGCACGTAAGGATATTCGGAGTATTGCAGCGTATCGGCCTGGCCTATGTAATAGCAGGTATTCTGGCTATGTGGCTGCGCAGCCCCGGGAAAATTCTGGCAGCCATAGGCGTGCTGTCTTTGGTATATACGCTGATACTTCTTCTGTTTGGCAGCGAGCCGGGAGCCCTTACGCTCGAGGGCAATATCGCCGGCAAGATAGACGTATCCCTGGTTGGAGAAAACCACGTCTATCACGGTTACAGGGATGCCGCCGGAAATCCTTATCCCTTCGACCCCGAAGGCCTTCTAGGCGCCCTTATGGGAGCCTGCTCCGCCCTTCTTGGCTTCATAGTCGGGACAACAATACGTCAGGCCAAGAGTTCTCCTACAAGCAGGATTTTGGTCTGGGGTATGCTCAGCCTTGCCTTCTCCCAGATTCTAAGCATCTGGATTCCGATCTCCAAGCCGCTTTGGTCAGTCTCTTATGTCTTCCTGGCCGGAGGATGGGCTATGGCAGTTCTTGGGGTGCTGATGTATTTTATTGACGACAAGGGAGTTACAAGGCCTTTTACAATGTTCAAGATTATGGGAACCAACGCACTTACGGCTTATGTGATGTCTGCAGTGATATCCAGGTTGATAAGTCTGTTTGGCGTAAGCCCCTCCAATATGTTTACGATAGGGGAAGTCAACTTCTTTGGGTATAACGAGTTCACCTCCCTTGCCTGGGCGCTGATATTTATGCTGATAATCTTCACTATCCAGTACGCCCTTTACAGGAAGAAGATAATTATAAAACTTTAGAAGCAGGACTGTGAAAATAGGGGTAATATCGGACACGCACGGAGTATTCGGCAAGGAGTTTATGGACTTCCTTGCTCCTGTAGAGCAGATTTGGCACGCGGGAGACTTCGGGGGAGGGCTGGACTTTGTAAAAACCATCAGCCGTTTTAAGCCTCTGGTGGGCGTCTATGGCAACTGCGACGCTCAGGAAATCCGCTACGAGTGCCCCCTTGTGCAACTTTTCAACTGCGAGGGAGCCAAGGTCCTGATGACTCATATCGGCGGA
>JBGVAW010000031.1:0-10992 GCA_045224955.1 Candidatus Cryptobacteroides sp. | reverse complement strand
TTATACGAACCCACCGTCCGCCCCAAAAACGCAAGGGCGTTTCTTAGGGATTGCAAAGGTAGATAAAATTATCAATTCTGCAAAATATTTTTAATCTTCATTTTCCTTTGCCCAATCAAAAGAATAAATTATCGACTCAACTTCTCTCAAGTGCTGCCTCTTATCCACGGAAGGAGCGTGGACGAAGGCATCCAGGACAATTATGCTCTTGCCATCCTTGCTGTAGAAAGAATGAGTTACAAAAGGACCTCCCATCCATCCGCCGTGCACTTCCCACCAGCCGCGCATCTGCGCAAACTGACGGCCACGGAACTTAATGTACTCCAGGGTAGGAGCCATAATGGACTCGTCCGTAATCATATAACTGCCCTCTGCAGTACTGGGGACATTTGCCTGCAGGAAACGATTCCTGTTGTTTATGAGTTCCCTCATATCGAAATCCTTCTCGTTGCCCAGGGCAGGATACTTGTAAACCAGAATATCCTTGAGAATAGAATTGGTATTGTACGCTATCCAGATAAAATCTCCGGTATTCTTAAGCACCTGATAGCCATCCAGGAAATGAGGCGATCCGCCCACCATCTCTGTAACCGCGGCGCCGGCAGAAAGATTCTCGTACTTGATGCAGTTGCGGATTATCCTGTCACGCTCTGCCTGCTCTATGGCCGACACTATTTTTCCTTTATTGTCGTTCAGCAGGGTAAGAGCATTCTCCTTTGTGTAGGCGCTTATCTGCACAACGCACTGAGGCTGGGCCCAGGCATCGTTTACAAAGGCAACTTCCTCCCTCTGAATCTGAGGATTGATATTGAAAATGATAATGTTGCGATGCACTTTGAAAATATCCGCAAAGCCGGTAGGAGTTACATTAGAGAGAGTGAAATAAGGCTCTCTTATGGGAAGATAAGGGCAGTCTCCGCCAAGAATGTCGCGAACGGCATTTCCAAGACTTCCCTGCCAATTGTCGCGGTCTATAACTACGACAATTTCTCCGGCCTTTCCGCTGATGTTAGGCAGAAGGGCCTTGCCGCCGCTGCAAGAAACTGCACATACAAGGGCGGCAGCCATAAAAAATTTTGCAAACAAACGTCCCATAGTTTTATCTGATTAGTCGTGAAATATCATTTCCGCAGGCCAGAAGCATAAGCATCATCACAATGATAAGGCCCACAATCTGGGCAACCATCAAAAACCTGTCGCTTGGTTTCCTGCCAGTAACCATCTCGAACAGAACAAAGGCTATATGTCCGCCGTCCAATGCCGGAATAGGAAGAAGGTTCATTATGGCAAGGATTACCGAAAGCAAGGTGGTTATCCTCAAAAATCGTTCCCAATCCCAGTCCACAGGCATAGCACCGGCCATCGTAATGAAGCTTCCCATAGATTTATAGGCCCCGGTAGAAGGAGTGGCCAGCATACGAAGGTCCCTCAGGTAATCGGAAATTATGCTGATGGTTCTGGAAACCCCTGCCGGCACGCTCTCAAGAAGGGAGTACTGCTCCTGCCTAACGACATTGAAGGAAGCATAGATATGAGCCCTTCCGGTACTGTCCGTACTGACGGGGACATAGACAGTATCGGCCCCGCGAAGCACCCTGGCTGTCATAAGGGATGAAGGATGCTCCTGGAAGAACGCCCTGGTATCCTGGAAAAACTCCGTTTTAACCGTATCTACGCCGATTATCCTGTCCCCCTTAAGGAACCCCGCGCCGTAATTGGGCGAGAAAGGCGGAATAGTATCGATCACAAACGGCAGCGCCAGGTCAAAGAAAGACTCGCTCTGTAACAATCGGCCAATATAACTACGGTCGATATATACGGAGACGGTGTCTCCGTCCCTGAGCACTACGGCCCTGTGTACGTTACGCCTTGCGATATCGGCCGGTAGAGAAAGGAAATCCCTGGGTACATAGTCGTCCAGGCTGATGATTCTGTCTCCGGTCCTGAAACCCATCTCCTCCGCAAGAGGACTGGCATAGATGGCAGACTCGTCGTTGGGAACGTACTTGTCTCCCCAGACCTTAAGGCTCACGATACCCAGAAGTACGGCAAAAATAAGGTTGAAGAGCACACCGCCGGCCATTACCAGAAGCCTCTGCCAAGGTTTTTTGGAGCGGAACTCCTCCGGAGAAGGCGGCATATCCACATAAGACGTGTCAAAAGACTCGTCTATCATTCCGTATATCTTGCAGTATCCGCCAAGCGGAAGCCAGCCAATTCCGTACTCTGTCTCCTTATCTTTAAGCGAAGGGAAAAGCAAGGAAAACCAACCGGTCTTGGTACTCAGGAGCTTGCGGCCCCCAAGGTCAAAGAACAGGAAAAACTTATCAACCCTTATCTTGAAAAGTTTGGCAAAGAAAAAATGCCCTCCTTCGTGAACGGCGATAAGAATAGACAGCGCAAGGAGCAGCTGCAAAAACTTAACAAGACTCAGATTCATATCCTCTCCCCTGTCTTTTTCATAATCTCGTTATGAGTATCCAGCAAATCCTCCAGCGAAGGTTTGGCAACGAAGGACACTGTCTCCATAGCCTTTGAAATCAGGGCCGGAATATCATAAAACTTAATCTTATCCTTTAGAAAGGCTGCAACAGCAACCTCATTGGCCGCATTCATTGCACAAGGGATATTTCCACCGCGGGAAACAGCCTCGTAGGCAAGCGCAAGGCAAGGGAACTTATCCATATCCGGGGCCTCGAAGGTAAGCTTGCCCATAGCACTGAAGTCCAGTTTCTTAGAGTCCAGCGGCAGCCGGTGGGGGAAGCAAAGCGCAAACTGAATAGGCTCCCGCATATCCGGGCTGGCCATCTGCGCAAGCACGGCACCATCGGCATACTCTACCATCGAATGAATTACAGACTCCGGGTGTATCACAACCTCGATATCCTCCGGGGCCATATCGAACAGCCACTTGGCCTCTATCATCTCGAATCCCTTGTTCATCAGGGTGGACGAGTCGATGGTTATCTTTGCCCCCATCGACCAGTTTGGATGTTTGAGGGCCTGGGCCGATGTCGCCTGGGCGATGGCTTCCCTGTCCCAGGTACGGAACGGGCCGCCGGAACCGGTGAGCAATATCTTTTTGATACCATTGCCAGCAGCGCCCATAAGGCACTGGAATATAGCGGAATGTTCTGAATCTACAGGAAGGATTGCAGCCCCGTGCTTACGGGCAAGGTCCATAATGAAATCGCCCCCGGCCACAAGAGTTTCCTTATTCGCCAGGGCGATGGTTTTGCCGGCCTTTATGGCCGCCACCGTAGGACGCATACCGCTGAACCCCACCATTGCGGTGAGAACGATGTCTATATTGTCTCCCTGCACCAGCGACTCTATCGAGCTCATACCGCAGAAAGCCTTTACATCGGTACCGGCAAGGGCGGCGGAGAGTGCAGGATATTTGGATTCGTTGAAGATAACGGCGGCGTTGGCATCGAACTCTATGGCTGAACGGGCAAGTTCCTCTACGTTATCCTTGGCACACAGCAGCTCCACCTGGAACATATCCCTGTGCCTGGACACGACATCCAGAGCCTGACGGCCGATGGAGCCGGTAGCCCCAAGAATGGCTATTCTCCTTTTTTCCATCTAGAAATTAATATAAGATGC
Source organism: Candidatus Cryptobacteroides sp. (assembly GCA_045224955.1). Classification (GTDB taxonomy): domain Bacteria; phylum Bacteroidota; class Bacteroidia; order Bacteroidales; family UBA932; genus Cryptobacteroides. Next base: position 7,383 of record JBGVAW010000031.1, on the reverse strand, counting down.
CGGATTCACGGCCTCACCCTTGTACCAGATTTCTATCCTGAGCGTTTGCGGCTCCGGCGAATCGCTTATGCTTCCGCTCTGCATCATACCCACGGGAGCTCCGCCCTTAACCTTGTCGCCGGGCCTTACCAAGGCGCGTCCGGCACCCTTAAGAATGGAAACAAGGTCGTTGCCGTGCTGGATAAGAATGGTATATTTAAAGTCATCGCTCCAGGAAGCGTCCATTACGGTACCGTCAGAAAGCGCCAGTATCACAGAACTGCCGGGAGCGGTAACCTCCGAATAAGGATGGGTGAATTTGTCAAACGGATTGGATACAAGACCCTTGACGGGCGGGAAGAAGTGCATACCTTCTATAGGCAGCTTTCTCTCTTCCGAGCGCAGACCGAACTGCTCTGCCTGGCTGGCCGACGCCCTTAGCAACGAGTCCTGCAGGGCCAGAGAGTCCTTATTGACCTCTACCGTGGGGATTGCGCTGATTTTAAGCAGGGAATCTATGTTTAACGGAGCCTGGCTTCCGTCCAGCACCCGTTTAAGGTTCTCAGTATAGAACTCCCATCTTGCAACTACAGATTCAAGGGAGTCAATGGTCATAGCGTTGGTAGTGGCGGCTCTCTTCTGCTCTGCATTGGGATAACCGGGGATAAGACTCCTTAAAGGAGTTCTTGCCACCACCTGGAACAAAATGAGGAATATAATTACCAGAGTAGATAAAAGTGCATAAATCAATTGCTGTTGCCTGCCTCTCAGCGCCCACAGTTCAGTGTGGGAGACCTCGTCTATCAGAGACACCCTGAGTTTCCTTAATTTATGCTCTTTTTTTTCTTTTGACATCTTTCAAGTATTTTGTAACTTTGTCACGATGGACAGGATTATAGGCATAGATTACGGAAGAAAGCGCACAGGCCTTGCGGTCAGCGACCCACTTGGCATCTTCGCTTCTGCCCTTGACACCATACCATCTGCAAAGATAATAGATTATCTCAAAAATTACGCCGTATCGGAACGGATTATCCGCTTTGTGGTCGGATATCCCAAAAATATGAACGGAAGGCCATCGGAGGCCGCGGCCGACGTAGATGCATTTCTGCCGCTGCTTGCCAAACACTTCCCGGGCGTACCTGTAGAGTTGGAGGACGAAAGGTTCACCTCCGTACTGGCCCACAGGGCAATGATAGACGGGGGGATGAAGGCATCAGACCGCAGAGACAAGGCCTCGGTAGACAAGATAAGCGCCGCCATAATACTGCAAAGCTGGATGGACAGGACCTCCGGTTCTTCGTACGCGGTTAATCCGGATTGTGTGCCACCATCGGCAATGAACAAGAATACTAAAAAATCTAAACGATGATTCAACCCATATACCTTTATGGTTCCGAGGTTCTGCGCCGCAAGTCAGAGGATGTTGACCTTGGCGACAAAGAAGGAATTAAAACACTTGTACAGGATTTGAAGGATACGCTTCAGGAGTCTGAGGGCTGCGGACTTGCAGCGCCGCAGATTGGCGTTTCCAAGAGAGTGGTTATAGTGGACGGAACAGATATGACAGATGTTTACGATTATCTGAAAGACTTCCGCCGCACCCTGATAAACCCCAAAATCGTAGCCGAGAGCGAAGATACCGCCGTGTACAACGAGGGCTGCCTTAGCATCCCCGGCATCTACGCCGACGTTCGCAGGCCCCAGAGCATCACCGTAGAATACTATGACGAGAACCTGCAGAAGGTAACCGAAACCTTCGACCGCTTCGGGTGCAGGATGATTCAGCACGAACTATCCCACCTGGAGGGAGATCTTTTCACGGACCACGTTGCGCCTATTCGCAAGAAAATGCTATCCAGAAAGCTGGTTGGCATTTCCACCGGCCGCATCAGCACAAGATATAAATCAAAACTAAAATAAAATGGGAGCTTTTCACGCTTATGACATCCGCGGAATCTACGGTGTAGATTGGAACCGCGAAATTGCCTACAAAGTAGGATATTTCATCCCCAAGCTTCTTGGTGCAGACAAGGTCCTGGTAGGCCGCGACTGCCGAGTTTCATCCGACGAGATTCACGATGCAGCCTTGCAGGGCATCTGTGACGCCGGAGCCGATGTTTACGATATCGGGCTCAGTTCCACCCCTATGGTATATTTTGGCACAGCCAACTACGGATTCGATGCCTCCATACAGATAACCGCATCACACAACCCGGCCGAGTACAACGGAATGAAGGTTTCCACCACCGGCGCGCAGGCTGTAGGATTCGATGCCGGCCTTGGCAAAATCAAGGCCTGGATTGACGAGGGTGTACCCACCCCTGTAGCCTCCGTACGCGGAAAGGTATATATAAAGGAGGTTTTGGCAGACTACATTGCCTATATGAAGAAATTTGCAAAGGATATAAGCAACCTCACCGTTGCGATGGACCTTTCCAACGGAATGGCCAACCTCTTTGCAAAGGAGATATTCGGCACCGGCAGCAACATCCACTATCTCTTTGACACCCTGGACGGAAGATTCCCCAACCACGAGCCCAATCCCCTTATCCACAAGAACGTCATCCCTCTGGAGGAACTTGTAGGCAAGGTAAAGGCCGATGTTGGAGTAATATACGATGGCGATGCCGACAGAGTTATGTTCGTGGACGAGAAGGGCACATTCATCTCTCCGGACCTTATGATTGCCCTTATGGGCCGATACTTCGTTGCCGAGCGCGGACTAAAGGGCATAGTGCTCCAGGACATCCGTTCTTCCAAGGCAGTAGGCGAATATCTTGAGCCGATGGGCTGCCAGATGCAAACCTGGAAGGTGGGCCGCGCCTTTGCCGCAGCCAAACTTCGCGAGATAGACGGCGTATGGGGCGGCGAACTTGCAGGCCACTATTATTTCCGCGACTTCTTCTACAGCGACAGCGGCCTCCTGGCCTCTATGATAGTGCTTGGAATAGTTGCAGACCTTAAGAAGGAAGGCAAGACTCTCAGCAGTGCAATCGCAGAGATTGTACGCTACCAGAATTCCGGCGAAATCAACTACCGCGTAGAAGACAAGGCAGGAGCGATGGATGCAGTGCGCGATTTCTTTACCGCTCAGGAGAAACCCACGGCCTTTATGGACTTCGATGGCTACAGGGTAGAATTCCCCACCTGGTGGTTCAACATTCGCCCTTCCAACACAGAGCCTTACCTTAGATTTATTTGCGAAGCCTCATCAGAGGACCTTCTTAAAGAGAAAATCGCTCAGACAGACAAACTTCTGAAAGAGCGTTTCGGTGCAGTAAGATAATGAAACTTAAACTAATCACAGTGCTCCTGGCGGGTGCTGTATGCTCTTATACCGGCTTTTGCCAGAAGAGCACCCGCCTGCAAAGCACACAGGAAAACCGAATAACTCTCCCCCGCCTCACACACGAATCGGTCCCCTCTCTTGACGGCCGCACCCATACCGTCCTGGATACGGTGGACACCCAGAGCCCGGGAGTTAAAATAGTTCTTTACGAAGACAGAACCTGGAAGTATATCCGCGACCCGGAGGCCGCGGCCAAGGCCGATATCTTCAACGATCACTGGGACACTGAGACCGTAAACCCTTACAAAGACATCCTTCTGGACTCCCTTCCGGACAGGATTCAAATCTGGGTTGTAGATACTCTGAGCGAGTATCGCTGCCCCCATATAAGAAAGGTGTATTCCCCCTTTGGAATGAGACGTCGCAGACGCCATCAAGGAGTTGACCTCCCCTATCCCAAGGGAACTCCCGTATATGCTGCTTTGTCTGGAAAAGTCAGGTATTCCAAATACATAAAGGGTTATGGAAACCTTATAGTGCTTCGCCACGAGAACGGTCTGGAAACCTACTACGCTCATCTGTCAGAAAGACAGGTTCAGCCCAACCAGTGGATTAATGCCGGAGACCAGATAGGTCTTGGCGGAAGCACCGGAAGGTCAACGGGCTCGCACCTGCACTTCGAGACCAGATTCAAGGGCTTCGCCTTTGACCCTCAGTGGCTGATAGACTTCGAGACCGGGACGCTGCGCCACAGACTCTTCGTACTTAGAAAAAAACATCTTAGCCCTTACAGCAAATATGTGCCCGAGGACGAGATGGAAGAATTCGAGATTCACTCCGAGGATTCAACCCAATATGCAGAGGAAGCCAGAATTGCAGCAGAAGCCGCAGCAGCCAAGTACCATAAGATTAAATCCGGAGATACTCTTGGCAAAATCGCCATGAAATATGGCACAACGGTAAAGGCAATCTGCCGCCTCAACAACGGCCTCACCCCCACCACCACCCTAAGACTGGGAAGATCTATAAGAGTCAAGTAAGCAAAGGACTGCCATTGCATACACAATCACCTCGCCCGGATAGGGTCGCGTAGCGACAGGACCAAAAGTTTTCGGGGACATCGTTCCCTGTGAGCATCTAATAATCAGGCATACAAAAAAAGAGACTCCGGTTGGAGTCTCTTTTTTATTGGCTTAACTTCCGGATTAGAAGTTGTATTTTACCATAGTAAGTATGCGGCTGTTGAATACCCAGTGGAGGCCTTCCTGAACAAGACCCTTGGAATCCATACCTGTACCAAACTGTGTACCGGTGAGGTTGTATTCAAGAGCGAGGGTAAGCTTGCCCATATTGTAGGCGATGGTGGGGGTGAACCTTACCATCTGGCGCATATTGGAAGAACCGCTGGTGTTGAACCAATACTTGCTGCCAAGATCTACGAGATCCTCGCTTGTGCCAAGAAGCTTCATATAACCAATCATACCCATTACCTGCCACTTCTTGCCATACTGTGCAGAAACGAAGCTGGCGGTGCTGCGCATAGGAGTGTACTCCCAGCTGCCGTCGCCATTAAGCTTACTTACACCGTAACCGGTAAGAAGGTTCATCTGCTCGCCTGCCTCTGCAAGAATGGTCTTAGCCTTAATCTGGAAGCCGTTGGCTCCTGTGTACTGGAGATACAGGAAAGGAGAAACGGTGGTAAGGCGGTCGCTAAGGCTGCCCTCCTCGTTTTTCCAGCGAGGCTTGATAGAGAAGAGGTTTGCTCCTACCTTTGCAACTACACCTGAAGCGGGCTTAAAGGTAACTCCTGCATAAAGCTCAGGAAGAAGACCGTACTTCATATAGTCTGCGCTCTTTCCTGAAGGGCCTGTAGGCAGGTACTGCATACCGTAGATAATGCCGGCGGTAACAGTTGCCTTCTTTGCAAAATTATAATTGAACATAACCTGGGGGCTCCTGTTAAAAGGAGTGAAGGGGGCTCCGCTCTCAAGATTAACCATATGAGGCAGATCCACAGCCATAGGATGCCAGGTCTGTCCGATATTAAGCAGAATGGAGTTCTCTCCCTGAAGGCCGAGACCGTCCCATCCGAGACCTACGTAGGCCTGACGCAAACGGAAAACAGCAACGCTGCCGCTCTTGTTGTAGAAGTCTGCCTCTATCTTGCCGGTAAGCTTCATTCCACCATACTGGAAGCCGGTGATATCAAGGCCGAGACGGGTGGTAAGAGAAAGGAAGCGGAAAGAAGGATTATCGTTAAGGTCCTTGCCCTCGGCGGTATAATCCCTGTCCTTGGGAGTGTAGAAGTAAAGGTCGTCTGTGCCGGCCTTAACCTCACGGCTGTCAAATATCGCATAATTGCGGATGAAACCGTAAAGTTTGTACTTCACCTCTGTCTGGGCGCCGAGTGAAGAACCCAGCGCAACCAGAGCTAAAAATGATATGAATAACTTTTTCATATTAAGAAATTACTGTTTGAAGTAGATGTCAACAGGAACCTTTGCCCTTACGAGCTTTTCGATGTCGGCCTCAAGTTCTTCTCCCACATTTGCGTAGTTGTTTACAAACTCGGCGGCAACGGCTGCATTGCCCTCTGCCTGGAGCTCAAGAACCTTTGAAACAAGGCTTCTGATTGCATTCTGAGCCTTTGCAAAGTCTACATCGTAGGTCTTGGATGCAAGGTTGCGGGTAAGAGCACCGTTCTCTGCAAGCCAGTTGTAGATGATGATGTTTGCCTTACCGGTAGCTGAAGCTACACCAAAACGGGTAGAACGAAGCACGCTGGCAACGAAGGTTGCGATAGAGTTCTTGGACTGGATTACGTCTGAAATCTGGCCCTTCTCTATCATTTCACAAGCGAGCATAGTACCCATAACGTTGGCCTTAACCTTCTCTATAGTAAGAGCCTCTGTTCCCAAAGCCTCAAGGACAGACTTGCCGGAGAATGTCTCCTTAACGCCAAGACCCTGAGCTACCTCACGGAATACGATGTTCCAATAGAAAGCATCGGCATCAAGGAATACCTTGGCCTCGTCAGAGAGAAGCTGGACTCCGGAAGGATAAACTGTCCCTTTATACTTGGCGCTGATAACATTCTGGAAGAGGATGGTCCTTGTACCCTTTTCTTCCTGAACCTTCTCGTCGTAAGGCAGGTTAACCGCGATAGCCTTGAAGCCGGCATTTGCGTTACCTGCATAGTAAATAGCGTCGCAGGAGAAGATAGAAGAAGTAGTACCGGGAACGAACTTCTTGTACTTGTCGGCAACAGGGAGGCTGCTCTGCATAGCAGGAAGCATAGCGTTGAACTTCTCAAGCACAGCTGTGCGGTACATATCCTTAAGCACTACGTAAGCGCCGAATGATGCCTTGCGGCCAAAGAGTTTGTCGTCGGCAACATCGCTGGGGCCTATTACAAGGTCCATACGGCTGTCGTTCATATTAAGCCAGGCGATATCGCTTGCATAGTAATTGTCGTTGCGCAGAGCGTCAATCTTGGCAAGGAGATACTCGCGTACGCTGGCCTTGATGGTAGTATCGGCAGCCTGCTGGAGATACTTGCAGATATTGTCGATATTCTTCTTGTAAGCGTCGTGATACCAAACGGTCTCAAGAGCGCCGGACTCGTTGCGTACGATAACGGTGTAAGGGCTGTTCTTCGCAGCATCGTCAAAGGCCTCGAACTCCTCTGCAGTCATATCTGCAGGATAGAAGTTTGCGCCAAGAGGACGTGCGCCTATACCCTCGACGAAGGAAGTATCTGTATTGCGGTCCCAAGGGCCGTAGTTGATAGAGGCAAATGTAAGGGCGTCCTTATTGTCCTTAAGAAGTTCCATAAGGGCGGCCTTGTCGCCATAGTTCTGAGCCCAGTAAATCTTGTCGGCCTCTATTGCAGCCTTCTTGAAGAGCTCCAATACAACCTTTCCGTTAGGAGTAAGCGTCTGGGCAGACTCAGGAGTTACAAGAGCAACCTCTACGTACTCGTTGGAGAGTTTGCCTACCTGCTTGCTGTTGAACGGGAAGATAGTTGTGAGCCAGAAGAAACCTGTAATGAAACCAACCACACCTACGATGATACCAACTTTGGCCATCTGCTTGGTCTCTACAAGACCGGT
>JBGVAW010000030.1:0-4100 GCA_045224955.1 Candidatus Cryptobacteroides sp. | reverse complement strand
GGCAAACCCCTCCGTGACTGCCCCGACTGTGTAGCCGACGCTTCCGAATTCCTGGAAGACTGCCTTAAAGACCTAAATCTCTAGGCCGCCCCTGTGCCCTTCGGACGGCGTAGCCGCCCGTGGCTTCGTGAACGGGGGGACCCACCAGGAGATTGGCAAACAACAAGGAGTGGCCGTCAAGTTGTAAACTTGTAAGGCCAGGACGCAGTTGGGGGCCAAGGACGCAGTCTGGCTGGCACTAACGTCGTTAGGCCAGCCACTCCGCAGTGGGTGGGATAGCCCCGAAGGGGCGTACCGGGCCGAAGGGCACAGGGGCTGCCGCACGCAGCACCATCGACATAAATACACAAAAGAGGATATCAAGGAAAATCCGTAAATTTGCTAGGTTAAATCTAAAATTAAAGCTATGGAATATCTTTCTAAGAAGCGGTACGACGAGATTGCGGCAGAACTTAAGAACCTCATTGATGTGGTTTACCCCAAGGTAAAGGAAGACCTTGCAGAAACCCGCGCCCAAGGAGACCTAAGCGAGAATGCAGGCTACCGTGAGGCAAGGCGCAATCAGGCCAAAACCATCAGCCGAATCCGCTTCCTGCAGAAAGTCCTGGAGCACTCCCGCGTCATAGACCCTGATGCCCTGCCCAAAGACAGGGTCTGCCTCCTGAGCCAGGTAGAATTCACGAACCTATCGACAAACACCAGGATGAAATTCCAGATTGTCAGCCCCCACGAGATGGACCTCGCGGCCGGCAAAATATCCCTCAAATCCCCAATTGGAGCAGCGCTTATGGACAAGCGCGTGGGCGATATAGCAGAAGCGCAGGTCCCTTCCGGTCTCCTGCGCCTCAGAATAGAAAAAATCACTTTGATTTAAATTACTCAATCACAGCGCACCAGCCACCGTTACGCACCATCTTAAGCGTAAGCACCGTGTCGCTGGTAACCTTGCCCTGGCTGCGGACATAATCCATCGCCATAATGTGAGCATTGGCACCATCGGCAAAACTGGTCATATCCAACTCCTTGCCATCAGGCAGGAAATCAAGCTTAATCTCAACCTCGCGGCCGGTACTGTTGGTAATGCCGCCTATGAACCACTTGTCCCCCTTGCGCTTAGCAGTAACGCAATACTGCCCCGCCTCAGCCGCAAGCACGCGGGTCTCGTCCCAATTAACCGGAACGCCGGTAAGGAAATCACGGCAATCCGGCCACTGATCGTAACGGCAGGGATTATCCATAAGCATCTGCAGATTACTCTCGAACAGCACAAACACAGCCATATTATAAGCCTTTGTGCCAACGCCGGCGCATATAGGACGCCCTCCGTGGTGACGCTCCGGCTGATAATTGAGCATAGAGCCCGGAGTATAGTCCATAGGACCCACAGAATTGCGCATAAAAGGCAGCCACAGGCTATTGTCCGGCTTGCAGGCACCATTATACTCCATACCGCGCACACCCTCGTACGTAAGCACATTAGGATACTTGTAATCCAGTCCGCTGGGATGGAAAGCCCCGTGATAATCTATGAAAATATGATGCTTGGCAGCCTCCCTGGCAGTCCTCTCATAGAAATTAATCATCCACTGATCCTGACGGTCCATAAAATCAATCTTCACACCCTTGATCCCCCACTCCTCAAACTTCGCAAAAAGATCCATATTATGCTCGACAGTAAGCCAAGGCAGCCACAGAATCAGCCCGACACCCTTGGCATTGCTATACTCGATAAGCTCCGGAAGATGCACCTCAGGATTGGTATGGAAAGGATCCTTAGTATTAAGAGCCCAACCCTCATCCATAAGCATATAACCTATGCCATTCCTTGCGGCAAAATCGACAAAATACTTGAAAGTCTCCAGATTGATGCCGGACTTAAAGGTAACATCGGGCCCGTAAGGAATACCATTCAGCCAATCCCAGCAAGTCTGCCCAACCTTAATCCAATCAGTATCCCCGATGGCATTTTCAGGCGCAAGACGCACAGGCATAACATTCTCTGCCAACTGGCCGTCACGCTGAGCAATAAGCATATAACGCCAAGGGAAGGTACGCGTTCCGGCAGTCTTGGCAATATAAGGCGCCTCCTTAAGAATATTCTGGCTGCGGTCTCCGTGGTCCTCATACTCCAACGGAGTTTTAGGCTGAATAATAGCAAACCCATTCTCCCCCGTTGACTTCAGGAAAGTTCCCGGATAATCAAAAAGGTCGAACTCAGAAATAAGCACCTTCTGCTTATCTCCCATAACCAGGACCGGAAGCTCGCTAATCATATCATCGGTCTTCCACTGACCGCTCTCCACCACGGAATACTCCTCTTCGCAGCTGGTCCTGAAAGACTTGGTCTGCTGCAAAACAAGCCTGCAAGGAGAAGCCAGATTCCAGGTACCATCCTCCTCCATAACCTCTACATCCCCCTTAAGGGAAGTAACGAACCGGTAAGCCACACCATCGTCATAAACCCTCCATTCCACCTTATAATTCCCCTTCATCGTCAGGGTGAGCAAGGTATAATTATTCTCCACCGTACTGAATTTAAGAGGATGTATCGGGTTGATGGTTTCCTTTACCGCCGTCACCTTCCTGCCCTTGAGGACAGGTTTCTCCCCCAGCGTACGGTCCGCCAGGGCAAGGCCGATATGGCAATTATTGAACAAAACCTCCCCGTGACTCTCCACATCATAATAAATACGGTCCGCCAGAGTAACAGTCACCTTAGTCTGCCCGTCCGGGCTGATGGCGCTGATTTGTTTCTGGGCGAAGGCCACCGTACCGGCAAGCATCAGAATGGCCAAGAATAATATTCTTTTCATAATTATAGGGTTTTATTTTTCTTTCTCTGATCTGTCAATTGGGCCACGGCGGTAAAGAACACATCCCCGCTGGAATTAAGGGCCGTTTCTACCGAATCCTGCACCACGCCTATTATAAAGCCCACGGCAACGGCCTGCATAGCGATATCGTTGGAAATCCCAAAGAAAGAGCAGGCCATAGGCACAAGCAGAAGCGAGCCACCTGCCACGCCAGATGCCCCGCAGGCCCCAAGAGTGGCGATAAGGCTAAGGATAAGGGCCGACGACAGGCTAACCTGAACGCCCACGGTGTAGGCCGCTGCCAAAGATAGCACCGTAATGGTAATGGCCGCCCCGTTCATATTAATGGTAGAGCCAAGCGGGATGCTTACGCTATAGAACTCCTCGTCCAGCCCAAGCCGCTTGCAAAGGTCCATATTTATAGGAATGTTCGCTGCAGACGAGCGCGTAAAGAACGCATTAAGCCCGCTCTCCCTTATGCACTTCCAATAAAGAGGATAAGGATTGCGCCTTGTATGAGCCCAAGCAATGAAAGGATTAATCACGGCCGACACAACCACCATACAGCTAACCAGGACAAGCAGGAGCTTTCCGTAATCCGTAAAAATCTCAAGCCCACTTTCCGATACCGACGCAAACACAAGGCCCAGGATACCAAAAGGCGCAAACTGGATAATCCAACGCACGGCGGTAGAAACAGCTTCGGCCCAATCCCCTACAATGCTTATGGTAGCGGGCGACGCCTTCTTCTTAAGGGCCAGGCCAAGGATTACAGACCAAAACAAAATACCAATATAGTTGGCCTGGAATAGCGCCTGCACCGGGTTACTTACCACGTTAGAAAGAAGGGTAGAGAAAACATCGGCCAAGCCCCCGGGGCTGCTGCCCTCCACGACGCCCTGCAACTTGACAGACACAGGGAAGGAGAAACTTACAATCACTGCCACCACGGCGGCCACAAGGGTAGTCAGCAGATAAAGGGAGATTACGGTGCGGAACCTGGCTCCGAACCCGCCCTTTGCCTTTGCAATGGATGCCGTTACCAGCAGCGCCACCAGAATAGGAGCGATGGCCTTGAGGGCATTCACGAAGACCATTCCCAGAATGCCGATTCCCGTCCACTGCGGAGCCACCAGCCCCAGCACTGCGCCAATTACAAGACCGACCAGGATTCTGAGCATCAGGCTGATGCCTGTCCACTTCTTTACGATGCGTGATAACGTATTCATTTAAACACAATTTTGGTAAAGATAGCAAATAATTCATTAATTTTGCAGTATGAAAAAG
>JBGVAW010000029.1:0-2909 GCA_045224955.1 Candidatus Cryptobacteroides sp. | reverse complement strand
GCCGGGGTGATTGGCAGAAGCGGCGAACATTGCCGTGCGCTCCGCACAAAGGCCGGAAGGTGTTGCAGCATTTTCCTGATTTGAGCCCTTTACCACAGTGCCGTCTTCCAAAAGCACGGCAGCGCCTACGTTGAACCTTGAATAAGGAGCATAGGAAGATTTCTGGGCCTCGATCGCGTCAAGGACAAGGCTCCTGTCGCGGGGAGACAATTCTTCAATTGAAGAATACTCGATATAGGGAATCTCTATTATTTTTTCTTTCATAGCAATTTGCACACTTGACCAAAGTTACCCGAAATTATGCAAATATCCAAATCATTGGCCTAAAATCCGCTTAGAAGCAGCTACGGCACAGTTAATACCGTCAATCGCAGAAGAAACTATGCCCCCGGCATAACCGGCACCCTCTCCGCAAGGATAGAGGCCCGGCATTCCCTGGCACTCGTAACTTTCTTTGTCGCGGACCACCCTTATGGGCGATGATGTCCTGGACTCCACTCCAAGAAGAAGAGCCTCGTGAGTGTAGTAGCCACGCATTCCGTGCATATCCACAAGAGGGAACACTTCCTGAAGGCGGGTTGCGACTCCCTGTGGCAGCAACTCGTGAAGAGGAGCGGAAACTGCGCCGGGATGATAAGAAGTCTCCGGCAGAGTCCTGGAAATTTCCCCTTCGCAGAAATCCGTCATCCTCTGGGCAGGAGCGGCCATAGGATTACCCTTGTGGTTGATTTTAATCCAGTCGAACATCTTCCTTTCAACATCCCTCTGGAAGTCCATAAGGGAGAAAGCGCCTGCGGCGCGGTATTCCTCCGGCTCATCTCCGGGTTCGATGGATACCACAACTCCGGCATTGGCCCATTTGGAATTTCTGGCAGAATTGGACATACCATTCAGGACGATGGTTTCAGGCTCGGTGGACGATGGTACAAGTATACCGCCAGGGCACATACAGAAAGAATAAACTCCGCGCTCCTGGCCATCCTCGCCAAGCACCTGCTCTACAAAACTGTACTCTGCCGCCGGCATACCCTCTTCCCAGAGACCGCGGTAACGGATTTTGTTAATAAGAGACTGAGGGTGCTCCACCCTTACGCCCAGGGCAAAGCCCTTGGCCTCTAGTTCAAGCCCCTTGGAAGACAGCATCTCGTATATGTCGCGGGCCGAATGGCCGGTTGCCAGAATTACTGCCTCGGCATTGTAAACAGCCTCGCCGTCGGGAGTATCGGCCACAACGGAAAGGGTACCATCGGCCTGGGTGGAAACATCCTTTACCCTGGCCTGGAAATGATACTCGCCACCGTGCTCCAATATACATTTGCGTATGTTTTCTACCACGCGCGGGAGTTTGTCGGTCCCGATATGGGGGTGGGCATCGACCAGGATTGACCTGTCGGCCCCGAATTCTACAAGCTGGTACAGCACCTCGCGGATATCTCCCCTCTTGGAAGAGCGGGTGAAGAGCTTTCCGTCAGAGAATGTGCCTGCGCCTCCCTCTCCGTAGCAATAGTTGGAATCCGGTTCCACAACGCCGTCGCGGCTGAGGGTGGCAATGTCCTTCTTTCTTCCGTGAACATCCTTTCCCCTTTCCAGGACTATCGGCTTTAACCCAAGAGTCAGCAGTTTAAGGGCGGCAAACATTCCGGCAGGGCCGCATCCTACTACGATTACAGGTTTGGCCTCGGTAACGTCCCTGTATTCGGGCATCCGGAACTCATCCACCGTCTCCGATGCAAGGTAAGCCTCAACACGGAATACTGTCTTAGCCTCTCCCCTTGCATCCACGGACTTACGTACGATGCGGCAGGTGGCATCGGCCCCGGCCATCGAAGGCTGGAAAGACTTGGAGGGGTCTATGACATTGATTACGGCATTGCGCCTTAAACGAAGTTCGGCGGCAGCCTTTACTCTGATATCGTCAATCTTGGGTTCCCTTGGGAAGGGACAGGATATTTCAAAACTCTTCATAATCCGTTATAATCTGCCCGTTAATAATCTGCAAGGCGGGACACAGGGGCAATGTCAAGAGGCGCCCTGTCGCCCGCGAGGAAAAGGTGATAGCCGGCAACCGCAATCATAGCGGCATTGTCGGTAGTGAACTTCAATTTGGGAAGATAGGTCTTCCAGCCACGGCGCAGCCCCTCCTGGGTAATCCTTTCCCTTAAGGCGCTGTTGGCAGAAACACCGCCTCCGATGGCAATTTCTTTTATGCCGGTCTGCTTTACAGCCTTGACCAGTTTATCCATAAGAATATCTATGAGGGTCTTCTGGAAGGAAGCGCATATATCTTCCTTATTCTTTTCCATAAACTCGGGATCCTTTGCCAGCTCGTCCCTCACAAAATAGAGAAGCGATGTCTTTACGCCGCTGAAGCTGTAATCAAGTCCGGGGATGTGAGGTTTGGAGAAACTAAATCTCTGAGGGTCTCCCTGCTTTGCAAGACGGTCTATGATGGGGCCTCCTGGATAGCCCAGACCCATCATCTTGGAACATTTGTCAAAAGCCTCGCCAACCGCATCGTCTATGGTCTGGCCCAATATCTCATATTCCGTAGGGCTGGAAACCTTTACTATCTGGGAATTGCCTCCCGATACCAGAAGGCACAGGAAGGGGAAGGTGGGTTCGCATACGGGAGTATCGTATTCTCTTACGAAACTTGCCATAATATGGCCCTGAAGATGGTTGACCATCACCATCGGCTTGTCAATGGCAATCGATAAGGTCTTGGCGAATGAAGTTCCAACAAGAAGAGAACCCAGAAGACCGGGGCCACGGGTAAAGGCTATGGCATCTATCTGGTCCGGCGTAACCCCCGCAATTTCAAGGGCTCGGCTCACTACAGGCACTATATTCAGCTCGTGTGCTCTGGAAGCCAGTTCCGGCACAACCCCGCCAAAATCCTTATGAACCTG
>JBGVAW010000028.1:0-6383 GCA_045224955.1 Candidatus Cryptobacteroides sp. | reverse complement strand
GTGCTTGAGGGCGTTAAGCAGAAGCGCTGCGCTGGGGCCAAGCAGGGGAGAGGTTTCCGCTGTAAGAATGGTGCCGTCGCAGAGCTCTATTGCGGCAGAAGCCACCTGGGATTCTTCCAGTCTTGCTTTTGCGGCGACGGTGGTCTTCCTGTATGCGGTGGTAATATTGGCCCTCTTCATAAGAAGGGCTATTTTGTTTACCTCTGCCTCGGTGGCCTTTCCGTCTGCAAGGTTGCAAAGGGATGCATAGTAACGCCTTATGATTTCCTGAAGGGCAGCCTCGCGGCAGACGGTATCGTCGCAGATGCAGTATCCGGCCATATTCACTCCCATATCGGTAGGGGATTTGTACGTGGGCTTGCCGTAAATATCGTCAAATAGTGCGTTCATAACCGGGAATATCTCTATATCCCTGTTATAATTGACCGTGGTTGTGCCGTAGGCGTCAAGATGGAAGGGGTCAATCATATTGACATCGTCCAGATCGGCGGTGGCGGCCTCGTATGCAATGTTTACGGGGTGCGACAGAGGAAGGTTCCAGATAGGGAAGGTCTCGAATTTAGCATAACCTGCCTTTATCCCTCTTTTGTTCTCCTGGTAAAGCTGGCTTAGGCAAACTGCCATCTTGCCGCTGCCTGGACCGGGAGCCGTTACTACTACGAGGGGCTTGGTGGTCTTTACGTAGTCGTTCTTTCCAAAGCCTTCGTCAGAGTCTATAAGTGCTACGTTATGGGGATAGCCTTCAATAGTATAGTGATAGTAAACGGTTATTTCCATCTGCTCCAGGCGCTTGCGGTAAGCCTCTGCGCTGGCCTGGCCGTTGTAATGGGTTATTACAACGCTGTTTACGGTTAGATCTCTGCTAAGGAACTCGTCTCTAAGGCGCAGGACGTCCATATCGTAGGTTATTCCAAGGTCGCTTCTGACCTTGTTTTTCTCTATGTCCAGAGCGCTGATGACTATTATGATTTCTGCATCGTCCTTCATCTGCATAAGCATCTTAAGCTTGCTGTCCGGCTCGAACCCGGGCAGAACACGGCTTGCGTGGAAATCGTCAAAGAGTTTGCCTCCGAATTCCAGATAAAGTTTGTTGCCGAAAGTAGAGATACGCTGTTTAATCTGCTCTGACTGAATCTTCAGATATTTTGCGTTGTCGAATCCGTATTGCATATGGTTAGATTTTAGAATACGGGTCACAAAGTTAGTCCATTTTATGTCAAAAACAAAGGGAGAAATAGCATTTCTTTTAAATTATTCTTATATTTGCGTAATCACGATTAATAATAAAACACTAATATAATGGAAGTAAATATCGCAACCAATGGAAATGAGACCATCGTTACTTTAGTGGGAAGATTGGACACACCTGCATCTCAGGAAGTAAGCCAGAATCTTGAACCGCTTATTGAGAAAACAAACGGTACCATTATTCTGGACTGTAAGGATCTCACCTATATTTCCAGTTCTGGTCTTCGTATTTTCCTTACTCTCAGGAAATCTGCTACTGTAAAGGGCGGAAAGGTGATTGTAAGCAGGATTAACAGCGATATCAGAAGCGTCTTTATGATGACCGGCTTCTTGAATTTGTTCGAGATTCAGGACTAAATGCTTCCTCTGTCATTACATTCCGGTCTTCCTGAATACGGAGTACTGATTTTTGCGGCAATTCTGGTATTTGTCGCCGTTCTCGGCACAAAACTGGGTTCCAAATTCGGCACTCCCTTCCTTCTTATATTCCTTTTGCTGGGAATTGTTGCCGGAGAAGATATTTTGGGCTTTAAATTCGAGGATTATTCCCTTGCGGAAACTCTTGGTCATCTTGCTATGACTGCTATCCTGTTTTCTGCCGGTTTGGAGACTCCTTGGAAAACTATCAAACCGGTATTGAAACCGGCGTTGATGCTTTCTACCGTTGGCATTCTGATAATGGTGCTGCTCACGGGTATTTTCATTTATGTATTTGAAGATAAATTCCTTGGAATTGAGAATACGTCGCTGATTACCTGTCTTTTGGTGGCGGCAATTATGTCTTCTACGGACTCTGCTTCCGTCTTCTCTATTCTAAAGGGTAAAAGAGTAAGACTAAGGGAAAACCTCGCACCTCTTCTGGAAGTTGAATCTTCCAGCAACGACCCTATGGCCTATATTGTAACCATCGTCCTGGTAGAGATGTTAATGTTTATGTCTCACGCCGGTTCAGGAGGTTCCTCCTATATTTGGTTTGCGATTTTCACTTTCCTTCGTCAGGTTATCGTCGGAGTAGGTGTTGGTCTGGGTTTAGGCTATGCCTCTAAGTACATACTTAACAAGGTCAATCTTTCCGGCAGTTCCCTCTATTCCATTATGATACTTAGTATCGCTCTGTTTGCAGGAAGTATTTCCGGTATGCTTGGCGGTAACTCCCTTTTGTCACTTATCATAGTGGCTGTCATAATAGGAAGCGGGACCAGTTTCCGCAAGAAAGAGTCTGTGCTTCAGTTCTTCAAGGGTATTTCCTGGCTTATGCAGCTGGTTATGTTCCTTATCCTGGGACTTCTGGCCCGTCCTTCCCAGATGCTGCCTGTTTTTATCCCTACCCTTCTAATAGGCCTGTTCATAATTTTTGTGGCAAGACCAGCAAGCGTTTTCCTGTCCCTTCTGCCTTTTAAGTCTTTGTCTTTCAGGGCTAAATTGCTTGTTTCCTGGGTTGGCCTCAAGGGCGCCGGTCCCATCCTGTTTGCTCTTACTCCGGTTGTGGCCGGAATGGAAGGCTCTGCTCATATCTTTAACATAGTTTTCTCCGTTACCCTTCTGTCTTTGCTGCTTCAGGGTATGTCTTTATTCAAGGTGGCTTACAAACTTAATCTTTCCTATGAGGAGGATCCTAAGGTGGTTACCTTCGGTATGGCTATCCCGGAGGAGATGGGTATGCTTAGGGACCACATCGTTTCAGAAGAGGACCTGGCAATGGGAGAGACCCTCAGGGATCTTGGCCTTCCTCACGGAATACGTGTGATGACAGTTAAAAGGGACGGCAAATTCTTCGTGCCCCATGGCAGTATGAGGCTTTATCCCGGCGATCACCTGGTTATTATGATGGGTGAGTCGGACGACTAGTCTTTCTGCTTTTCAGAAATCTATTATCCAATAATGTATTTGCCGGCCTTAGGTATTTTTTGAATAAGGACGCAGGCTATTGCTACACCTGTAAAGGAAATAACTGCAGTGGCAAGTATCTGAACAGGGGTTGTCCATACTCCTAAAACTCCGTCCTGCCCAATTCCAAGGGTGTCACGCATCCAGGCTGATACAATTCCAAGCAGCAACATATGGCTCAGGTACATTCCGTAACTGGCCTTTGATACAGGCAGCACTGCTTTTCTGTAAACGGAAGTATCGGCCTTGAATTTCTTGAAGATCAGAATCCATCCTATCGACATAAGTGCCACTCCGAAGGTGTCGTTAAGCCAGGGGCCTTCCCATAGGGCTGCAAGGCCCACAGGGCCTTCGATAGGGAAGGTTCCGGCACAATCGGCCCAAACCCTGTCTAAAAATCCAAGGGAACAGATGGCAAAGCCGCAAAGGAATACGGGGGTTGCAATGGCAAGGGTTTTCTTCCACGACAGGTGGCCTGTGAATTTGCGGAAATATAATCCAAGCAGCAGGTAGCCTATGAATCCGCTCAGGTAGTAAAACAGGCCGTAGGCGTTCCAGCTTGCTTCTCCCCACAGGGGATATTTGGCCGCATTGGGTATTCCGGAGGGGCCGTAGATCACCGGGGCGGCACCTCCTGCCCATTGTCTTATAAGCGGAACAATGGTGGTCAGCAGCCATATCCCAAGATAAATCTGAAGTTCTTTTTTGCTTACCTTTTCTGCCCAGGGGCTTAGCAGCGGCATAATGATGTACAGCCCTACCATCATATATACGTACCAGAGATGGCCTGCGGCGTAGTTGAAGTTAAGCAGTGCGTCTTTCAGGTTCTGGACGGGTTCTCCCCATACAAGGGCATAGACAATAGTCCAGAGTATGAATGGAATGAGTATTCTTACGGCTCTTCTGCGGAAAAACTCTCCGGTGCTGTAGTGCAGAGGGAATTGCAGGTAACTGGAGGCTATTACAAAGAGGGCCACGCTAGCGCGGGGGAGTACATTCAGAATGGCAACCCAGAAGGCATCGGCCTTGGTTAAAATCAGGGAGCCTTCGCCTCCAAGGTAGAAGGGTTCGCAGCTATGGGTCAACATCACCATAAAACAGGCGAAGATTCTAAGCCTATCGATCCATATTACTCTGTTGTCCGTGGGGTTTAGCATAGTTGTGTTATTATATGGTGTCCGGTAATATTATTACTGTGGTGCCTATTTTTACTCTTTGCTTAAGGTCTGTTATGTCTTCGTTTCTTAGTCGTATGCAGCCTTCCGTGGCTCTTGTGCCTATGCTCTCCGGGAAGGGGGTGCCGTGGATTCCAATGTCGCGGAAGCCGGGTACGTCAAGGCGCAGGAACCAGGGGCCGTAAGCGTCTTTTATGGGGCCTTTCCCGTCTTTAAAGTCGTGCGAGAGACCTTTTGCGTTAAGGAGTTCGTTTATCTTGAATATTCCTTCCGGGGTTTTATGGTCTCCTTTTACCTTTTTGGGGCCGTAGTTTATGGCGCAGGACATGCCGTATTCTTTTATGGCTTCTCCTTTTTCGTCTACAAGGGCCAGGGTGAAGTCTGTCTTGCTAATTACAATAAATGGTGCGTCGCCGGCCATCGTAAGGTATTTTTCATAGGGGGCCTGGGCTTTGGCTGCCAATGGGGCCAGTAGTACGGCAAGTGCCAGGACTAGTTTTCTCATAGTTTGATTCTTTATTCTTCCAAATTTAAAAAATTATCGTCTTTTTGCAAAACAATATTTATTTTTGCGTATTAACCAATAAATTACGTTACTATGATAGAGCCTGTTTACTCTCCTTCTCCTGCCAGATATGATTCTATGCAGTACCGTCGCTGTGGCCGCTCGGGAATTGATATTCCTGTGCTTGCTCTTGGTCTTTGGCATAACTTCGGGTCTTTGAAGCCTATGCAGGAGATAAAGGCTATGGCGCATTATGCTTTTGATAATGGCATTTGTCATTTTGATCTGGCTAATAATTACGGGCCTGTTTTTGGGGCGGCAGAGGAGAATTTCGGGCGGCTTATGGAGGGGTCTTTCCGTCCTTACAGGGACGAGCTTCTTATCAGTACCAAGGCTGGATGGGATATGTGGCCCGGGCCTTATGGTAACTGGGGGTCTCGCAAGTATCTTATTGCCAGTCTGGATCAGAGCCTCAGGCGTATGAAGCTGGATTATGTGGATGTTTTCTATTCTCACAGGCATGATCCTTATACCCCCATTGAGGAGACTATGCAGGCGCTTGTAGATGTTGTGCGTCAGGGTAAGGCTCTGTATGTTGGGCTTTCAAGGTATCCTTTGGATAAGGCCCGTGAGGCTTATCGTTATCTGGCTGCTCACGATGTTCCTTGTCTTCTTTATCAGGATAGGTACAATATCATAGATCGTGTGCCCCGGACTAAGGGACTCATAGATTTGTGCCAGGAGTTCGGGACCGGGTTCATTTCTTTTTCTCCTTTGCAGCAGGGGCTTCTTTCCGGGCGTTACCTAAATGGTGTGCCGTCAGATTCCCGTATGGCTCTTAAGGTTTCTTCTCTTAGGGAAGAGGCTCTTACTCCGCAGATGATGGGAGCTCTTAAGGGGCTTAATGATTTGGCTGCGAGCCGTGGGCAGAGTCTTGCTCAGATGGCGCTTTCCTGGTTGTATAATGATAGCAGGGTAGTGTCCGTTATTGTTGGGGCCAGCAGTGTTGCCCAGCTTGAGGATAATCTTAAGTCTCTTAATGCTCCGGCCTTTACCCAGGAAGAACTTAACCTTATAGAAACCCTCTCTGAGCCTATTCAGTTAAGGTAATTCTTGGGATCTGCCTCCACTGGTTCAACTTTCTTCGAAAGTCTTCCTGACGTTCCGGCCGGCGCCTGATGGCGCTCGATGTACAACATACAATAGTACCTTGTATCCTTAATGACTGTCAGTGATTCTATGTGCTAGTATAACCTTTCTGCTTATGATTATTGTGAAAGAATTTTCAAAAGCTTCTGCTTTATTGCCGGAATATCCTGCATAAGAGTTGCCCAAATGATAACTTTATTGACTTTTTCATATCCATGGACAATCCTATTACGCATACCATATAGCTCATGCCAGGGGATTTCGGGATATTCATCATAGAATGCTATAGGAAGCTGATTTACCTTTTCTCCTATTTGAATAATTTCAAGGCATATTGCATTGAAATCCTTTAAATCATTCATAAAGGTCTCTTCTGTTGTTGTTTTTAGAAGAGATTCAATATTGTTGATATTCTTCAG
>JBGVAW010000027.1:0-19273 GCA_045224955.1 Candidatus Cryptobacteroides sp. | reverse complement strand
TCACTCCACAGTCGGAGGTGCTTGAGACTCTTGCGGCAGAAAAGCCCTGGGAGACTACCGGAATGGTTGTGCTTCAGGCAGAAAGCGAGGTTGCTTCCATAAATATGGTTTATGGCGGCGCAGCCAGCGGCAAGAGAGTTATGACATCATCGTCTTCTCCCGGCGTAAGCCTTATGCAGGAGGGTATCTCCTACCTTGCAGGTGCGGAACTGCCCTGCCTTATAGTTAACGTATCCCGCGGAGGCCCCGGACTCGGAACTATCCAGCCCAGCCAGGCAGACTACTTCCAGACAGTAAAGGGCGGCGGTCACGGTGACTATCGACTTATAACATTGGCCCCGGCATCGGTTCAGGAGATGGCAGACTTCGTAGATCTGGCCTTCGAACTGGCCTTCCGCTATCGCAACCCTGCGATGATTTTGTCCGATGGTGCCATTGGCCAGATGATGGAGAAGGTTGTGCTTCCTCCTTTCAAGCCTCGCCGTACAGAAGAGGAACTTATGAAGGAGTGCCCTTGGGCCACAACAGGCCGCAAAGGTCTTCGCAAGCCTAATATCATCACTTCCCTGGAACTCAGGAGCGAGGAGATGGAGAAGGTTAACCTTCGTCTCCAGGCAAAATACAAAGAGATACAGGAAAAAGAGGTTCGTTACGAAGAGTATATGACCGAGGATGCAGACTACCTGATCGTTGCGTTCGGCAGCGCTGCCCGTATCTCCAAGAAAGTCATAGCTATTGCCCGCGAGCAGGGTCTTAAGGTAGGTCTTCTGAGGCCTATCACCCTGTGGCCTTTCCCTTCCAAGAGAATCAGCGAACTTGGAAAGAAGGTAAAGGGTATTCTCTCCCTTGAAATCAATGCCGGCCAGATGGTAGAAGATATCCGCCTTGCCGTAGAATGCAAAGTTCCCGTTAAGTGGTACGGCCGTCTTGGCGGTATCATCCCCGAGCCCGAAGAGGTTGTAGAGGAGCTTAAGAAAATGACTGTTTAACCTAAGGAGGATAAAGTTATGACAAAAGAAGAAATAATGAAGCCGGAGAACCTGGTATATCGTAAACCGGAACTTCTTAACGATACTCCTATGCATTACTGCCCCGGATGTAGCCACGGCGTGGTTCACAAACTTGTGGCAGAGGTTATTGCAGAGATGGGTATGACAGAAAAGACCATAGCGGTATCGCCCGTAGGCTGTGCGGTATTTGCCTATAATTATATTGATGTAGACTGGCAGGAGGCTGCCCACGGAAGAGCACCGGCAGTAGCCAGCGCCATCAAGCGTCTGTGGCCGGACCGCCTTGTATTTACCTATCAGGGCGACGGTGACCTGGCCTGCATCGGAACAGGCGAGACCATCCACGCGCTTAACCGCGGAGAAAACATTACGGTTATCTTCATCAACAACGCTATCTACGGTATGACAGGAGGCCAGATGGCTCCTACCACCCTGCTTGGAATGAAGACCGTAACCTGCCCTTACGGCCGCGTACCGGAGCTTCACGGATATCCGCTCAAGATGACGGAAATCGCAGCTACTCTCCAGGGTACCTGCTATGTTACCCGCCAGTCCGTACAGAGCGTAGGAGCAATTCTCAAGGCAAAGAAAGCTATTCGCAAGGCCTTCGAGTATTCTCTCCAGGGCAAGGGTTCCAACCTTGTAGAGATAGTATCTACCTGTAATACAAACTGGAGAATGTCTCCTGAGAAGGCTAACCAGTGGATGGAAGAGAATATGTTCCCGTTCTATCCTCTTGGCGATTTAAAAGACACTGGCAAATAAACTAAGGCTCTATGACACAGGAAATTATTATATCCGGATTTGGAGGACAGGGTGTCCTCTCGATGGGAAAGATTCTGGCTTATGCCGGACTTATGGAAGATAAGGAAGTTACCTGGATGCCGGCTTACGGGCCGGAGCAGAGAGGCGGTACGGCAAACGTTACCGTTATCGTCAGCGACGATCCCGTTTCCTCTCCTATCCTTAGCAGCTACGATACAGCCATAGTGCTCAATCAGCCTTCACTGGAAAAATTCGAGCCCAAGGTTAAGCCCGGTGGTTCCCTTATTTACGATGGTTATGGAATCAACGTTCCCCCTGCCCGTAAAGACATTAACGTCTATCGCATAGACGCTATGGATACCGCTGCTCAGCTTAATATGATAAAGGTGTTCAATATGATGGTTCTTGGCGGCCTGCTCAAGATTCACCCTGTAGTGGAAATCGAGAGCGTGCTTAAGGCTCTGCGCAAGACTCTGCCCGAGCGCCATCACCACCTTATCCCTCTTAACGAGGAAGCTATCCGTAAGGGAATGGAAATCATCCAGAAACAATAATTAAAAACAGTGCTGCATCTGCGGCACTGTTTTTTGCAATTTGCAAAAATATCTTTAAATTTGCAGCCGCTTTAAAAGCCTCTTGGCTTTTGGTGCAATGGGGTCTGCCCCGCGGCAGACTGAGTAACACATTTTTAACTAATTAATTATGAAGCATTTCGAATTAAAGGGCCAGCTTCGTCAGGTTGGCAACAAAGCAGCCATCAAGGCGCTCCGCAGTCAGGGTCTCGTTCCTTGCAACCTCTATGGTCAGGGTATGGAGAACGTTCTTTTCACCGTTGATGCAAAAGAGCTTAAGGGTCTCACCCACACTCCCGCATCTTTCATCGTAGACCTTGTTCTTGATGGCAAGAAGTACACATCAGTTGTACACGAGCTTCAGTTCCACCCTATCGAGGATGTATGCCTTCACGTAGACTTCCTCGCAGTTAGCGAAGACAAGCCTATCGCTATCAAGGTGCCTCTTAACATTACCGGACACGCAGCAGGTGTACAGGCCGGTGGTAAGTTTGTCAAGAACGTACGCGAGCTCCGCATCAGCGCTCTGATGAAGGATCTTCCCGACCAGCTTGACATCGACATCACCAACCTTGGAATCGCAGAGAATATCGTTGCTGGTGATCTTGAGTTCAAGAACATCACTATTCTCAATCCCAAGTCCACCATTATTTGCGGCGTTAAGGCTACCCGTCAGTCTGCACAGGCTGCACAGTAATGGCACTGTTAAAAATCTTGAACCGTCTGTTTGGTCCCCACAAGGAGCCACAGGCGGTTTATTCATTAGAAGAAGTACCCGCAGATATGAAGTATCTGGTTGCCTGTCTTGGAAATATCGGTCCTGAATATGCCTGCACAAGGCATAATATGGGTTTTATGGTGGCAGACCACTGGGCTGCCGCCAAGGAGGTTCCTTTTACGACGGAGCGCTACGGCGATGTAGCCTGCATCCGGGAGAAAGGAAGGCAGTACTGGCTTCTGAAACCATCGACCTATATGAACCTTAGCGGCAACGCCGTAAGGTATTGGCTTGGGAAACTGGGTATTCCAAGGGAGAATCTGATTGTCATCTGCGATGACCTTAACCTCCCCTTCGGGGCGATGAGGATGAGAACCCAGGGCAGCGACGGAGGCCACAATGGGCTCAAGAACATTATCGAGCTTTTGGGCGATGGTGACTTTACCCGCATAAGGATGGGTATCGGAAATGATTTCTCCAAGGGAGAGCAGGTGGATTTTGTCCTTGGCAAGCTTAGCGATGAGGAAATAGAGCAGGTTGGCGATATGGCAAAAAGGATAGAAAATTCTGTCAAAACCTATGCATTTGAAGGACCGCAAAGAGCTATGACTCTGCTAAATACACGAATTAAAACGTATTAACCTAATATTTTTTATTTTTATTTTGGTTTTTTTTGAACAAAACACTATCTTTCGGTCAGATAAAAATAAACACCTTAAAAAAATAAACAATTATGAAAGCTCTCGTTGAGAAAATTAAAGCTGAGTACGAACTCTTCGCAGTTAACGCAGAGGCTCAGGTTGTAAAGGGTAACAAAGCTGCCGGCGCTCGCGCTCGTAAAGCTGCTCTTGCTCTTATGAAAGACCTTAAGGAGTTCAGAAAGGTTTCTGTTGAGGCTTCCAAGTAATCCTTACCAGAAAAAACTTTAAAAAGGTGTCCGTTTTGCGGGCGCCTTTGTTTTTGAAAAAAGTAACAATTAATTATAAAAGAAATGAGAAAGAAAATCGTTGCCGGCAACTGGAAGATGAACACCACCGTTCCCGAGGGTGTTGAACTTGCAAAAGCCGTTGTAGCAAAAGCCGCAGAAGTTCCTGCAGAAGTTGGTCTTATCGTTGCCGCTCCTTTTACCCACCTTGCTTCCGTAGCCGCCGTGGTTAAAGGCACAAAGGTAGCCCTCAGCGCACAGAACTGCGCAGACAAGGAGAAGGGCGCCTATACAGGAGAAGTATCTGTAGATATGCTTAAGTCTGTTGACTGCGAATATACTATTCTTGGCCACTCCGAGCGCAGGCAGTATTACGGAGAGACCGATGCCAAACTTGTAGAGAAGACTAAACTTGCCCTTGCAGCAGGTCTTAAGGTTATCCTCTGCGTAGGCGAGAATCTTGACGAGCGCGAGGCCGGAAAGCACTTCCAGGTAGTATCTGATCAGACAAAGGCTGTACTTTATAACTTCACCGCAGAAGATATGAAGAATATCGTGGTTGCCTACGAGCCTGTATGGGCTATCGGCACCGGCAAGACCGCTACCGCAGAGCAGGCAGAGGAAATCCACGCCTGCATCCGCAAGGTGCTTGCAGAGAAATTCGGCACACAGGTTGCAGACGACACCACCATCCTTTACGGTGGCAGCTGCAAGCCTTCAAACGCCAAAGAATTGTTCGCTATGCCTGATATCGACGGTGGCCTCATCGGCGGCGCCGCTCTTAAGGCAGACGATTTCATCGGAATAGCTCTTTCCTTCTAAAAGGGAAGAATATTTACTCATAAAAATAGAAAACCCGGGTTCCTGCAATTATTTTGCGGGAACCTTTTTTCTATTTTGAGAACATATTTTAACTTTGCTATATGAAGCAAAAAAGGCACATACAGGTTCTGGTACCTCTAAGGCTGAACTGGACTCCTACTTATCTGCTGCAGAGCGATATGCAGGTAGAAAAAGGGAGCCTGGTGAAGGTGAATTTTGCCGGAAGGGTGTACCGCGCCGTTGTGCTTAAGACAGATTGTCCAGCTCCGCCGGACGAGGAGAAGATTAAATATATAGAAGAGGTGGAGGCTTTGCCTCCGGTATCGGACAGCGAACTTAAACTATGGGAGTTTATTGCAGATTATTACCTTTGCAGCCTTGGAGAGGTCTTCAAGAATGCCTACTCCCCTTCCCGTCTGCCATCCACCAAGAAAAGAAAGACGGCTGCCAAAAAAAACTCCGATGAGGCTGAGGGCCAGGAACAATCGTCCCGGGAAACAAAACTGACAAAGGCCCAGACCTTGGCGATTGGGGCGATACGCCAGGCCTTTGCCGATGACAAGCCTGCCCTTATAGACGGAGTTACGGGTTCGGGGAAAACAGAGCTGTACATAACTCTTGCAAAAGAACAGCTAGCCCAGGGCAGGAATGCCCTTGTGCTTGTGCCGGAAATTGCGCTCAGCAGCCAGCTGGAAGAAAGGCTCAGGGCTTATTTCGGCCCTGTTCTGCACACCTATCATTCCGCCCTTACCCCAAGACAGAAAGCCAACGTGGCAGAGGCCGTAAGAGAGGGTAAATACGTAGTGCTTGGCACCCGGTCTTCCATCTTCCTGCCTTTTAAGGATTTGGGGCTGGTGGTTGTGGACGAGGAGCACGACAATGCCTATAAGCAGGAGACAGCGCCGCGCTATAACGGCAGGGACTGCGCCGCCGTGCTGGCAAAAATTCACGGAGCAAAGCTGCTTCTGGGCTCGGCCACGCCTTCTTTGGAATCAATTTACAACTGCCTGGCAGGTAAATACCGCAGGGTTAGCCTGAAGGAGCGTTATTTCGGGAGCGAAGCCGCCAGGGCAGAGATTATAGACATCTCTGCGGAAAGGCGCAAGAACGGAATGGTGGGCAACCTGTCCAGAAAACTCATAGCGCATATAAAGAAGGCCCTTGATGACGGAGGGCAGGTAATAGTCCTCAGGGCCAGAAGAGCCTATTCTACAAGTATGCAGTGTACTTCCTGCGGCACCATTGTCAAGTGTCCCAAGTGCAATGTGCCTATGAGTTATCATAAAGACACGGACCGTCTTGTATGCCACTACTGCGGCAGGGTTGTCTCTACACACGAGTGCCCTTCCTGCCACGGGCAGCTCCAGGGCATAGGGGCAGGAACCCAGAAAATAGAAGAAGAGCTAAAGAATGTATTCCCTCAGGCCTCCGTGGCCAGGTTGGATGGGGACACCACACCCGCCGCAAGGCAGAAGATAACGGAGGATTTTGCAGGCGGAGCGATAGATATATTGATTGGTACCCAGATGCTTACCAAGGGCTTCGACTTCAAGGGTGTAAAGCTTGTGGCAGCCATTGGGGCCGACGGACTACTGGGACTTTTGGACTTCAGGGCAGACGAGAAAGCCGTACAGGTGCTTTCGCAACTTAGGGGCCGTACCGGAAGACGGGAAGAAAAAGGGGTTTTTGTGATACAGACCGCACAGGGAGAACACCCCGTTTACAATATGCTGCGGGGAGATGGCAGCCCGGAAGAATTCGAGACTAAGATGCTTGAACAGAGGCGGGATTTCTCCTATCCTCCCTACACCAGAATTACAGATTTGGTAATGCAGGACAGCAGCGAGCAAAAGGTTGACAATCTGTCTTTCCTCCTTTCCAGAAAACTGTCCGGAATGGGGTTTACCTCACTGCTCGGGCCCTATCCGCCTCAGGTTGACAAAGTGGGTGGAAAATTCATAAGAATTATAAGGGTTACGCTCAAAAGGGACTCTTCTCTCCAGCAGCTGAAGAGCCGCCTGCAGGCAGCCGTACAGGCTTTTGAGGCCGATTTCAAGTGGGCAGGACATATTACCGTCGACGTAGATCCACAGTAATTTTGGCTTTGAAAAATAAAGTATTATAATTAAATTTGCAGACTACACACATATAGAATATGGGAAAAGTAATAGCTATAGCAAACCAGAAAGGAGGCGTTGGCAAAACCACCACCGCCATTAACCTTGCAGCCTCTCTGGCAGTTTTGGAGAAGAAGGTTCTTGTGATAGATTCAGACCCCCAGGCAAATACCACTTCGGGGCTTAACTTCTCTCCGGAAGACGACCAGCAAAGAACCCTCTACGAGGTGCTTATCGGCAAACTGGACATCAGGGATGCCCTTATCCAGACAGAGGTAAGCGGGCTTCATATGATTCCTTCCCATATCAATCTTGTAGGCGCAGAGATAGAAATGCTCAAGATGCCGGAGCGCGAGTCCGTATTCAAGAAAGCCCTGGCTCCCATCAGGGACGACTATGATTACATTCTCATTGACTGCTCTCCTTCTCTGGGTCTTATTACCGTTAATGCCCTTACGGCGGCAGATTCCGTTATAATCCCCGTGCAGCCGGAGTTCTTTGCACTTGAAGGTCTTGGGAAACTGCTGCAGACCATCAGGATAGTTTCCAAGGGCCTCAATCCCAGTCTTACCATAGAAGGCTTTGTAGTTACTATGTTCGACGGCCGCACCAAGGTTCATACCCAGGTTGTAGGAGAGTTGCACGAGCATTTTGGAGATATGGTGTTCAAGACCATCATCCAGAGAAACATCAGACTTAGCGAGGCTCCTTCGCACGGCAAGCCCATTGTGCTTTACGACGTAATGAGCAACGGTACAACCAATTATCTTAATTTGGCAAAGGAAGTGCTGCGCCACGATGCGGCCCTTCCGGAAGAAACGGAGGACAAGAAAGATGAGTAAACCCGTTCACGGCCTTGGAAAAGGCCTCAGCGCCCTTTTGGGCGATACAGAGAGCGTTCAGTCCCTTAGAAAGCCGGTAGGATACGTAAATAAAGAGATTGCCGGAACGGACAAGCCTAAGGATACTTCCGATATCCTTAGGATACCCGTCAATATGATTGAGCCCAACCCCTTCCAGCCCCGTATTTCCTTTGATAAAGACGCCCTGGAAGAATTGGCGGAATCTATTCGCAACTTCGGCCTTATCCAGCCTATTACGGTTCGCAGACAGATAGACGGCAAGTACCAGATAATAAGCGGTGAACGCCGTTACAGGGCTTCCCGTCTGGCCGGCCTGGATATGATTCCAGCCTACATCAGGGATGCCGACGAGCAGGGAATGCTGGAAATGGCCATCGTAGAAAACATCCAGAGAGAAAACCTGGACCCTATAGAGGTGGCAATGAGTTACAGGCGCCTGATAGAGGAATGTAATCTTACTCAGGAGCAGATGGCAGAAAGAGTCGGCAAGAAGAGGGTTTCCGTAACCAACTATCTAAGGCTTCTCAAACTGCCGGCAAAGGTTCAGCACGACATCAAAGTGGGCCTTCTTAGCGTAGGTCACGCCAAGGTTCTGCTTTCGATAGAAGATCCCCAGGTACAGGAGCAGCTTTGCGACCTTGTACTTAAGAACGATATGAGCGTACGCGCCCTTGAAGACAAGGTTAAGAAACTCTCCAAGCAGGCAGAAGAAGATGCCAAGAACGAAGAGAGTGCAGACCAGGCTCTTCCGGAAAACTACTACAAGATTCTGGAGCAGATGGGCAAGTACTTTGGAGACAACATCAGCCTTAAGAGATTTGCCAACGGCAAAGGCTCGATGACCGTAAAGTTTAATTCGGACCAAGAGATAGAAGCCTTCCTTAAGGCTCTGGAGTAGAATAGAGTGCCTGTATGAGAAGAGCCCTTCAGATTTCCGCCCTGATTTTGGTTTTCCTGTCCCTTGGACGGGGAACCGCCCTGGCGCAGAGGAACGACGGTGTATTCCGTAACGAAGCCTTCTCCCAGAACTACAATCCCTCCGACACCCTTGGCAGGGACACTACCGACGTACTTTTCTCCTTCAGCCAGTATTTCAGAGGCCTAAGGCACAAGGAAGAACTGGATCCAGCCAAACTATTTGCCGGCGCCACCTTTATGCCAGGCAGCCAGCAGATTTACAACAGGCAGTATTGGAAGCTGCCCCTTGTTTACGGGTCGATAGGCGCAGGAGTGGGCCTTGGAATTTACTACAACCACAGGTATAAAGAAACAGGCAACGTGGCCGACAAGCACAGGCGCACCCTTTGCTGGGCCGGAGCGGGCCTGGCCTACTGGTGTATGCTGATGGATGGAAACGCCAACTACGAAATAGGCGAAGACGATATCCCTTCAAGGGCAGGAAAGGCCACCGTATATTCCATACTCTTCCCGGGTCTTGGCCAGATTTACAACGGGGAGTATTGGAAGATTCCGCTTTATTATACAGGCCTTCTCTGGACAGGAAGCTATATCTACAGGTGGAATATGAATTACCGCAGATACAGGCGAATTTACAATGAAATTACGGTGGAGGACAGCCAGTACTCCGGTAAGATACAGGCTTCCACGGCGCTTTATTACAGAAATGTATCCCGCCGTTACCGCGATTACTTCATTGTGGGCTTTGCGGCTATGTATCTCTTGCAGGTTATAGATGCAAACGTATTTGCCTTTATGCGCAATTTTGAGGTGGACGACAACATAACCCTTAAAATGGGGCCTGCCGTTCTGCCTCCCGGCAATTACTACGCAACAGGCGGTTCTGGCTTTGACGCTCCTACGGTAGGGTTCAGGCTTGGATTAACTTTCTAAACAGAATAGAGAAAATCAAAATATGAGAATTCGTACTCTTTTAATTTCGGCAATAACAGTTTTAGCATTATCATTATCACAGAACGCACAGGCACAATCCAGGAAAGCGCTGCTTAAGGAAAACAAAGAGCTCAAGGAAAGAATTGACTCGCTTAAGGCAGCCCTGGCAGAACTAATAGAGGAGCAGAACTCTTCTGACAGCCTCACCGCCGAACTTGTACAGATTTACGAAGGAACCCCTCAAGATTCTTTGGAATATACCACGGAAAGGACAGACAGCCTTCTGAACCTTTGGTATATGCACCGTCAGGCAAGCTCCATTTCCGGATTGATGGTTCCTGACAGCCTTCACTATACCTCCCAGATTCCGGACAGCGTTTACATCCGCAGGCTGGAAGCCATCAACTCGTTCATTACCCTTCCCTATAATCATACCGTACGCAATTACATCATTCTCTACTCGGAAAAAATGCCGGAGAGGCTGGCGACTATGCTGGCCCTTGCAAAGTACTACTTCCCTATCTTCGAAGAGACTCTGAATGCCTACGATATGCCTTTGGAACTCAAGTATATGGCAGTTATAGAATCCGCCTTCAATCCTACTGCGGTTTCGAGGGTAAGGGCCAAGGGAATGTGGCAGTTTATGTACAATACCGCCAAGTCTTACGGGCTAAAGATAACCTCTTACGTAGATGAGAGGT
This sequence comes from Candidatus Cryptobacteroides sp., assembly GCA_045224955.1. Taxonomy (GTDB): domain Bacteria; phylum Bacteroidota; class Bacteroidia; order Bacteroidales; family UBA932; genus Cryptobacteroides. Next base: position 8,929 of record JBGVAW010000027.1, on the reverse strand, counting down.
TCGACCCTGTAACCTCCGCCGATGCTGCAGCACGTTATCTTAAGGACGCCTACGACATCTTCGGAGACTGGACTCTGGCAATATCGTCCTATAACTGCGGCCTTGGAAATGTGAGCAGGGCCATAAGGCGTGCCGGCGGCAAAAGGGACTTCTGGTCCATCTATCCCTTCCTTCCCAGGGAGACAAGAGGTTATATGCCTGCCTTCGTAGGTGCAATGTATGCCTTCAATTATTACAGAGAGCACGGCATAGTTCCCGCCAAGTCTCCGCTCCCCCATCACGTAGATACCTTCTATGTAAGGAAGAACCTTCATTTCCAGCAGATTACAGAGCTTGTGGGCATTCCGGAGGAAGACCTTCACAACCTTAACCCTCAGTATCTTAAGGATATCATTCCCGGCAAGGAAGTTCCTTCTATCCTGCGTATTCCTTCCCAATATGCCTCTGCTTTCGTAGATCTTGAAGATTCACTTTACAACTATAGGGCAAACGAGTTCTTCACTCCTTCTACGCTGGAGAATATTCACCGCGGAGCAAACGGAGAGCCCGAAAGAATTGTCTATAAAGTTAAGAAAGGCGATTATCTTGGAAAAATCGCGGCCCGTCACCACGTAACCGTAGCCCAGATTAAGAACTGGAACGGACTTAGGAACAATAACCTTAGGGTTGGCCAGAAGCTGGTTATTTACACCGGAGATTATACCCCTTCCAAGAGCTCTTCCAAAAAGAACGGTTCCAAGAGCGGAAGTTCAGCCGCGACAAGCAGTTCTTCCTCCAACAGTTCAGCTGCAACAAGCAGTTCAGATACTGACTACGAGGTTTATACTGTTAAAAAAGGCGACACTCTCTCTTCCATTGCCGAGGGCTATCGTGGAGTTTCCGCAAAGAATATTATGGACTTCAACAATATGAAGAACAGCAAGATTCGTGTAGGACAGAAGATTAAAATCCCCAAGAGAAAGTAAACCTGAGCTCAGTAGCAGAGGGTTTGGCCCCGTGCCAATAACCAATGTAAGAGCCTCTCAGATAAGCTGACAACTCCCATTTGCGGCGGGTTGTCAGTTTTCTTTTCATATAGACCGATGCTGCCCAGCCCCTTCCGTACCAGGCCGGCACGATAAAACCTCCGGGAGCATCCCTTTCGTAGGTATAGATTCTGTCCTCCCAGGCATCTGTCTTGAAGAGGGTTCCTCTCAGCCAGAGGGTCCCGGTCTTTTCCAGGGCGCCTTCCAGATACGAGAGAAGACCAAGGGACTTGCAAAGTACAGCGTCTCCCCTTAGATTAAACTTCCAGGAACCATCGGCATAACAAAGTTCCGGTCTTAATTCCAAATGAGTCCGATACTTCTCGTAATCTCGGTATCGGTATCGCGCCAGCAGGTTCAGTTTCAGGGAAGGTGAGACTGGGTAGCTGTCTGCATAGCTTGCCTTGACCTGACGGTTCTTCCTGGACATCCGCCCGGCCACATCTATACAGAAAGACATTTCTCCCGCCCCGTAGGAGGCGGTAAGCGCAATCTCGTCAGAATTCTTGCTCCAGGCTCTGAGTCCTCCGGAATAAATTCCGGAGAAGGACGGAGTATAGCATCGGCCCGCAAAACCCAATCTCCCCCTTTCCCAAAGGGGGAAAACCACCCCGGCCACGCCGGCAAATCCCTTGCTCCCGGGCTCCAGGCATAGTTCCGCAAATAAATCCTTGCCGTCAAGACAAAAACGGGCATCTGCCGATATGGCCCCGGCAGCTCTGCGGGCGTAAGCTGTAAGGCCAACCTGGCCCATAGGCATAAGATAGGTTGCATTGCCTCCGGACAGGCCTCCTGAGGAATAAAACCCGGTTAGAATAAAATCCCCTGCCTTATAGGAAGCCGCCGCTCCTCTGTGGGCTGTACCCCCCGGAGAGGCCGATCCCGAAAGAGATGTACCCCTTTTATATAAGGAGAGGGGCGATGTGGCGCCGGAGAATACAAGGCCGCTCCAAAGACAGAGCCCCTGCCCAAGGCGGAGGTTATAATCTCCCAGGATTATTTTCCACGGGCCTTTACTGTACGATAGGTAGGCGGCACGGCCAGTTGGCGGCCAGAGTGATTTATCTGAGTAGAGTGCCCTGGCAGCGAGCTCAGAGGCAAAGGCTCCGGCGCTTAATGAAAGTTTTCCTTTCCAGGAGGAGGCTCCGTTCTTAAGGCCGTACCTCCCGTAAAGCTTAATTCCCAAGGGCTTGGAGGGCGGGCCTTCAGACAGCGAAAAATCCAGATATGGGGCTACGGCCTTGGCGAAATACTCTCCAAAACCATCCAGGAAGGAAAGCTCGGTAACAGAGAGGACGGGGCCGTGAAGGGCTCTGTAGTCCAGAAGGCTGGCAACCTGATATGCAGTAAACAATCCGCAGGAAGAAAGGTCGCCGGAACTGGCAGAATTTATATTAATCGGCCTTTCCAGAAGGTGTTCCAGAAGAAGAGCGTCGTCTTCTGACAGGTAGTCCGTACTGCCAAAGAGGGCATAAGTCTGCCACGGGACTTCCTGAGAGAAGGCCACGACAGGGAGAATAAATAAAAACAAAAGAGTGCGTCTCATATCCGCAAAGAAAGGGCGGAAAAAGTGACTTAGAGTGTTTCTTTAAAAAATTTGTACAAATCTTATGATAAATTTCATAAATTTGTGTTTTTAGCAGCTCATTTGATATGAAACCAGAAATTAAACTACACGACAAAACTTTTGTTCCCTCCATCCCCTACGAGAAAATCTCTGCCGCCATTGACGACGTAGCGGCAAAGCTTAACGCAGACAACGCCGGCCGCACGGATATTCCGGTTCTAATCTGCATTCTCAACGGTTCCATTATGTTTACATCGGAGCTTATGCAAAGGCTCGACTTCGACCTTGAACTGGTTTGTATGAAGGTTAGTTCCTATCAAGGAATAGCCTCTACCGGCAACGTTCATCAGGTTATGGGCCTTACCGGTTCCGTAAAGGGCAAAAGGGTTTACATTGTAGAAGACATCATAGACAGCGGGCGCACAATCGCCGCCCTGCACGACATCCTTAAGGGAGAAGGAGCAGAGTCGGTAGATGTTTGCACTATGCTCTTCAAGCCCGGCGCATATAAGAAGAATATTCCTATCAAATACGTAGGTCTTAACATTCCGGACGATTTCATCGTAGGCTTCGGCCTTGACTACGACGGCCTGGGACGCAACTACAAAGACATCTACGTTCTTAAGACAGACTAAATCAAATCCTTATATTATGAAGTACTACATTCTTTTCGGGCCTCCCGGAGCAGGGAAAGGCACACACGCCGGAGTTCTGGCTCAGAAATACAATCTAAGGCACATCTCTACAGGCGAGCTTCTAAGGGCAGAAATCGCTGCCGGAACCAAGCTTGGTCTTGAGGCCAAGGCTCTTATAGACGCAGGAGCCCTTGTTCCGGATTCAGTAGTAGAAGGAATGATAGAGGCTGCCTTTGATGCTGCAAAAGACATTGACGGCTTCCTTTTGGACGGCTTCCCCCGCAACCTTTCACAGGCTGCCGATCTTGACAAAATTCTTTCTGCAAGAGGAGAAGAAGTTACAGCAGTCGTTTCTCTTATGATTTCCGACGAGACAATCCGTCAGAGAATAGCACACCGCGCCGCAATAGAAGGCCGCGCCGACGATGCATCCGAGGCTACGATTACAAACAGAATCAAGACCTATCACGCACAGACCGAACCCCTGATTGCCTACTACAAGAAGGCAGGCAAGTATCACGAGTGCAACGTAGATGGCGGAACCATCGAGATTAACCGTGAAAAGGTTCTGGCCCTGGTAGATTCTATTTAGATTCCAGGTTTACAGAGATTCTATAGGGTACTCCGTTAAGCACATCCGTGCGGCCGGAGTACTCTATTCCGTATTTACCCATAGCGGATGTGACCGTCGTGGCACAGAATACAGAAATATAGTATTTCCCGGGTTTAGGGGCGATGATTTCGAGACTCTTGCCTACCCCGCGAAGCATATTGCACCAGGTAGCATCGCCGCTGTAGGCAAAGCCGGTGCGGCTGGCATAGAGATAAAGGTCAAAGTCGTCGTGGTCCAGAATACCCTCCAGAGTCACCACGGCCTTGGCGGTTCCCTTGGGGATTTCGATGCAGAAATGATGATACTGCCTGTCCCCTACCGGAGCAAATTCAGGGTTGGACCGGTCTGTCATCTCCCTTATTTCTCCGGCCTTAAGTTCTGCCTTTAACTCAGGTGTGCCGTTGCCTGCAAGGGCATATCTTACCATAGCGGCCATAAGAGCAATATTTTCTGCATCACGGGCAGCCTCGGGATGAGAGCCGCAGAGGACAACCCTGCCTGTTGTCTCCGAGCCCTTGTAAGCCCATACACAAGGCAATCCGTCTATATCCCTTTTGAGTTCCCTGCCCTTGGTGCTGTAGGTAACGAGCACCTCCGTACCCTTGGGCGCAGTCTCAAGGTTGGCGTAGCAGCCACCGTTGTGGCGAACGCTGTCAATATGCAGTCTGCCGTCGAAATCGAAGTACTTGGCAAGCGGGCTGCCCTTTACCAAATCAACCGCGGTATAGGATTTTTCCAGGCCCGTAGACATTGTATGCCCGGGCCAGACGCCAAGGTAATTTTTAGTATTTCTAACCTCCGTACTACCTATTTTCATTGTACCGATGCTGGCTACGAATGCGCCTGCGCAGGAGCCAAGGTAGCTGCCTCCTGCCGCTACGAAGTCACGGTAATGCTGGCGGCCTTCTTCTCCCAGCGAAGATCCGTGCGCGCCGGCCCTGCCACCGTTCATATAAACCATACGGAAACGAGGCTGCCCGTCCGGATAAAGCAGAATACCGTTTTCGTCTATCGGGGAGCCGCATATCAGTTCTCTTTGGCGTATTGTATCTGTAAGCGTGAACTTATAGGGCTTGGTGTAGCTGTGTTTCGTGGACACGAAGGCTTCCATACTAAGACCAAGCATCTCTGTAACAGGGAGTTCGGTGTAGGATGTAAGCATAATGCCACTGTCCATAAATACGTCTTTGTAATAGCCTTTAGTGTTGTCCTGTCCCAATGTGAAGGGAACTGCGGAAAGTAATACCGCCAAAGAAATAACTAATCTTTTCATAAAGAAATCAATGAATCGCACAAATATAGTAAAAGAATAGCATTCATAAAAAGAGGGCCCCGGGAAAGGGCCCTCAAAATAAGTACAAAAGAAAAGAATTATCTCTCTACAGGGGGATTTGATGCGTCCCAGCAGGCAGAAGGTTCTGTTCCCATAGTGAGTACAAGTTTACCTCCTGCGAAAACCTGATCCCTGTAAAGCCAGTTCTGCTCCAGAGGTTTGCCGTTGAATGTAGCACTCTGAACATAGAGAGCTTCGGGAGAATTTCCCTTGGTCTCTATAACGAATTCTTTTCCTTTAGCGTTATAAGGGCTTAGGTGTACAATTATCTTGTCAAAGGCCGGGCTTCCAAGCTGGAAGGTAGGACTTGCAGGTGCTCCGCCCTGGACATCGAACAAGCCCATTGTGGACAGAACATACCAGGCGCCCAACTGGCCCTGATCCTCATCCTGTCCATAGCCATAACCGTGTTCTCCGTCCGTTCCGTAGAACTCGTCGCAGATAAGTCTTACCCACTTCTGGGTAAGGCTGGGCTTGCCGGAGAAATTGAACAGCCAGGGCTCGTGCAGACAAGGCTGGTTGCCGTGATTGTACGGGCTGTTAAGGCCGGAAAATGCATAAGCCACCTTGCCTCCTCCGAAGATACTCTTGCGGGCCTCCGTAAAGATACCGTCAAGACGCTCATTGAACACATCGCTGCCAAGGCGTGCTACAAGAGAATCAGGATTCTGAGGTACAAAGAAGGTGTACTGCATTGCATTGCCCTCCTGGAAACCACGCCAGGATTCAAGAGGGTCAAATCTGTCTATGAAATTGCCATTTACATCGCGGGGATGAACAAGTTTAAGGTCATCATCGAACAGGCGGGCCCATCCGTCAGAAAGATCCATAAGCTGCCTGTAATCCTCCTGATGTCCAAGCTGTTTTGCGAGCTGCGCAGTTGCATAGGCGCTGAAGCCATATTCAAGGGTGTGCGATGCAGAGAAAGTAGCTCCTCCGCTGTGTGCCACAAATCCGGGATCGGTGACATAAGGCACGTATCCCCTCTTTACAAACTGCTCTACATCCATCTTGCCCGCGCCTTCGATACGGCCTCTCCACTCAAGATTATCCTTGCGGGCGGCAGCATACATAGTCTCTATGTCGTAGTTACGGATGCCGCTGTTATAAGCCCCGGCAAAAGCAATGGAAACCATATTAGTACCCACACCGGATACATATTTGCTGCAGGCGATACCGTCTCCGAGCCAGCCGGCATCCTTGTACACAAGAAGCTGGGAATTTACCCAATCGTTGTAATACTCCGGATAGGCAAGAGCCCAGAGAGGAGTAAGGTTCCAGTAACCGCCCCAGATAGCATCTGTATTGTAATGGCTATGGATAGGTTTGCCTTCGGAATCCAAAGGAATCTGGCCCACAGAGCCATCGTTTGCGGGATAGGCGCCGTTTACATCGCTGGCAAGGCCTCGTCCCAAAAGGGCGTGGAAAAGGCCGGTGTAGAACTTGATTCTGTCCGCTTCCTTGCCTCCGGATACTTCCAGCCTGCCAAGTGCCTCCCTCCAGAGACCGGCTGCATTTGCAGCAGCGTCGTCAAAGGAAAGGGACTCAGCCTCGGCCACCAGATTTGCCCTTGCGTTGTCTATTGAAGTGTATGAGAGCCCTATTTTGGCAACCACAGTACCAGGAGCGGAGTAATCAAGGCTGAGAACAGAGCCCGGGCCGGATACCTCGGAAGCAGAAACCTTTTGTCCATCTATATGGAAGGCCGATACGGCATCAGGAGCCTGTGAAAGCTCTCCATAGAAGAACATACTTACGCTGGCTCCGGTCTGGTACTTTTTAACATATTCTGGCTCTGTAACTATATAGCCTTTGAACACATTGCCTTCGCAGGTTACGTATGCGTCACGCACGGCTCCGCTTTCGCCCATACGGGTTCCCACATTTACCAGTATGTGCTTGGCCTCCTCTCCCTGGAAGGTAAAGCGCTGGAAGCCCACACGGGCAGTTGCAGTAAGCTCTGCCTTTACATTGTAGTCTTTAAGAAGAACGGAATAATAACCGGGACGGGCTGTCTCTGTGTCCTTGTCAAAAGAGGAGCGCCAGCCTTCGGAAGGATTCTCCAATAGGCCGGGTCTGGTGACAGGCTCCCCTGAAACGGGCATAAGGGCAAGACCTCCGACCTGGAACTCGTGGAAACAAGGAAAACCATCGATAGAAGTATGATGATCCTCGTACCCTACGGCTTCCCAACCGTCGTGATTGCCATACGTTCCATTGGTTGATGGAGCCAGTTTGGCCATACCGAAGGGTACGGCAGCCGGTGTATAAACGAACCATCGGCTATGTACCGTACCTATATTGGGATTGACATAATCAAGCACATCGACCTTGGACGATGAGCAAGAAAGGGTGACCAACAAGGTCACCCCATATATAATCAGTTTTCTCATTCTTCGCCTCCGCTGGTCTTCTCTTCTCCAAGATAAAGGCTCACGGTGCTGAGAGCATCGATAGCGGCAGCCTGCATAAGCAGGGAGGCATCTCTCTTGGCATTGGAAACACCGGACCAGTCCTCGTACCAGAGACCGTTGGTCTGGCGGCCGTACTTCCAGCCCCTGTTAAGGTTGGAGATAAAGACATCTATATAATTCTTGCAGGCAGAGTGCGCAGGAAGCAGTTCTATATAGGCCCTTATAAGCTTAATGGTAAACCAAGGGTCATTGAGAGGATAGCTCAGAGGAATGTCGCCGCGGGACTGTACAAAGTGGTTATAAGCGGCATCGGCAGTGGTAGCTGCCTCCTCAAGGTAATGCTGCTCGCCTGTAATCTTGTAAAGACGATAGCCGGCTACGATCATAGCTGCAGAGTTGTAAGCATACTTTGTAGCGTGCTTACGGCCATCTGCACCGATATCGTTGATGTAAACATCGTCGGTATCCCTAAGATTGTTGTAAACCCAGGAATACAGCTGCTTGGCAAATTCAAGTACGCCGGCCTTTTCTGATTCAGGGCAAATCTCGTAGTAGCCAAGAAGGAACCACTGGGCGAAGCCATTGGCGCAGGCAGGTTTGTTGGAACCATCCACTCCGGGCTGATTCTTCATTTGCTCGCACCACCAGAGGCCGCCGCCGAATTTATCGTCCCAACCGCTGTGAAGGAAGTTCACAATGCCTGCGCAACGGGTAAGGTACTCTGCCTTGCCAAGCTGATTGTAGGCTTCTACAAGGTTGATACCTACTATGGAGTTGTCGTCGTAATAACGCTCGCCCCAGCCGCCGGCACTGGAAGAGTAACCACGTCCACCATCGCCATAATTGCTTACATAGCGTTCGAAGTTCTCTACTTTGCCGGAATAATCTACATCGTAACCTATACGGTTAAGATTGGCAAAGGCGGAAACCATACCATCATAGGGCCAAAGGAAGGAGGCGTCACCGTCGCCCTTCTCCTTGGGATAGTTCTCATTGTAAAGACCGATGGCCGCGCCGCTCTTTATGCCATAGAAATTTTCTACTGCCTGATATGTCTCAAAGGCCTTTTGGTACCAGGCTACGGAGCCATCCTCGGAAGGCTTCCTCTCACCCTTGATGGGCTTGAGGGATTCCTTGGATTCGTCGCACGCCTGAGCAGAAAACGCAACCAGGAGGACAGCTAGAAGTCCTGCTATTTTATATGTATGTTTCATACTTAATTATCTACAATTACACTGTGAGTCATAATACCATCGCTGTTGGTGTTGAGAGTGATGGTGGTATTCTTGCCGCCGTTGGTTGCACAGTCGGTGTTGGAAGGAAGTTTCCAGCAGTGCTCCCA
>JBGVAW010000026.1:0-36969 GCA_045224955.1 Candidatus Cryptobacteroides sp. | reverse complement strand
AACCGTACTCTGTCTCTATAATCTGGGAGATGACTCCGGGCTTGAGGGACATTGCCATATCGGCGAAAGCCTGAACGTAAACGGACTTGGAAGCCATTCCAAGCTCGCCACCCTTGCGGGCGCTGCCCATATCGTCGGAATAAGCCCTGGCCAGAACAGAGAATTTCTCTCCGTTTATTATTCTCTGCCTAAGGTCCAGAAGGCGGTCTTTCACTGCAAGCTTGGCCTTCTCGCGGTCCGGGTAAAGACAAATCTGGCTAAGCTGATAGCGGATGGGCACAACGGGAATATCTACGGAATCTGCGGTTGCAAGGTATTCGCGGACATCGCTGGGGGTGAGATCACGTACCTGCGAGGCAACCTGTGACTGTGCCTGCTGGAAGAGGCTCTGCTCCTCCAAGGTCTTGCGCCATTCCTGACGGAGTTTGTAAAGAGGCATTCCAAAATACTCCTCAACGCCCTCGTCTCCACCGAACTGGGAACGAATCTGGTCTATCCTCATATTGAGGCTGCTGTTAACCATATCCTCGTTAACAGTAAGGGAGTCTACCCTGGCCTGCATAAGGAAGAGTTTTGTCTCCAAAAGTTTTTCCAGCAAATCGCAGCGGGTGGTCTGCCCAGAAGTAAGGCGGGCGGCCTGGCTTTCCTGCTCCAGGTAAGAAATGGAAATCATCTCATTACCTACTACTGCAATAGTTTTGTCCAACAGCCCTGCGGGGTATGACTGAGCCCCGGCTACAGCACAGGAAAGTGCAATTGCCAAACCCGATACTGCAATGAATTTAAAACCTTTATTCATTTTTTGTCTTTTGTTTTTCCAGTAATTCTTGTTCCAATGCTGCAAGAAGAGACTGTTTCCTGTTACTAAGGATAATATCCCTGATCTGTTCTGCGCAATAATCTATCGGCGCCACGTTTCCGGCCCTTACCAAGTCTGATATATAGGCCAGGTGAAGATTGCCGTTTTCGTCCACGGTCTGCACGAAGCCATTCTTGATGGAGGTCAGCAAAACGCGTGGTTCCATCTGCAAATCAGAGGCCAAAACCTTGATATCTATCCACTTGCCCTTGAAATCAGAATACCAGGACGTGTAAGCGAATGTAAGTGAGTCACTTACCACAACCTCGTCGGTCTCGTCGGCAGACGACATAAGTTCTTTGAGGGCCGACAGGTGGGACGATTTCTCCGGAACTTCGGCGTATCTTGCCTTTACAACCGCGTCCTGAAGGATGAACATTGCCTTGTGGGCGGAATGATACTCTTCTACCTGGGCGGGAGTAATGGCGGTATCAAGTCTCTGATTGATGTATTTTTGCTCGTATCTGTATCGCAGCAGCGTACGCTTGTAGGATTCCAACTCCTTGGATACATCCTTTTCTTCCTTGCTGAGTTCTGTCTCTGCCAGGTCCTCGAACATCTTGTCCTTTACCCAGGTATCGATGTACGATTTGGCCAGACGGGCGCTGTCCTGTGAAGACACCTCTGCCGGGATGTAAGAGGCCACCTCGGCGGCATAAAGGCGGTGCTCGCCCACGGTAGCCAGAAGCTCGTCATCGTGAAGCAAAGAGCCCACTGCATTGCAGGCACACAGGCACGCTGCCGCTGCTATAACGGATAATACTTTTCTCATCTTGAATAATTAGGAGCTTCCTTGGTAATAGTTACATCGTGCGGATGACTCTCAAGGAAACCGGCGCTGGTGATACGAACAAATTTCGCACCACGAAGCTCTTCTATATTTTTTGCACCCACATAACCCATTCCGCTCCTGAGGCCGCCAAGCAACTGATATACAACCTCCGAAACAGTTCCCTTGTAAGGAACCTGGGCTACGATACCTTCCGGTACAAGTTTCTTTACGTCCTCTTCCATATCCTGGAAGTATCTGTCCTTGGAACCCTGTTCCATTGCCTCCAGCGAGCCCATTCCCCTGTAGGATTTGAACTTACGTCCATTCAGGATGATGGTTTCACCGGGCGATTCTTCCGTTCCTGCAAATAGGGAACCGGCCATAATCGCACCTGCGCCTGCGGCAAGGGCCTTGGTGATATCTCCGGAATAACGTATGCCACCATCGGCAATAACGGGAACTCCTGTACCCTTGAGGGCCTTGGAAGCAAGCATAACGGCGGTAAGCTGAGGCATACCTACACCGGCAATTACACGGGTGGTGCAAATTGATCCGGGGCCGATACCTACCTTTACTCCGTCCACGCCGGCGTCGGCAAGAGCCTTGGCGCCCTCGGCGGTGGCTACGTTTCCTGCAATTATCTGTATGTCATTCTTTCCAAACTTACGGCAAACATCGGCGATTACCCTTAGCACGCCCTCTGAATGACCGTGGGCCGTATCGATCACAACAACATCGGCTCCGGCGCGTACCAGCATCTCTACCCTGTCCTGGGTGTCGGCCTTTACGCCGACAGCGGCTCCTACGAGCAAACGGCCCTTGCTGTCCTTGGAGGCCGTGGGGTTGTCCTTGATTTTCATAAGGTCCTTGTAGGTGATAAGGCCTACGAGGGTTCCGTCAACATCGACCACCGGTAACTTCTCTACCTTGCTGCGCATAAGGATGTTCGTTGCCTCGGAGAGGTTGATTCCCTTGGGAGCGGTAACCAGGTTTTCACTTGTCATCACCTCCGAAACCGGAGTGCTTAGGTCTGTGTGGAAGCGCAGGTCCCTGTTGGTCACGATGCCTATGAGTTTTTTATGCTCGTCAACCACCGGTATGCCTCCGATGTGATGTTTGGACATCATTGCCAGGGCATCCCCTACCTTTGATTTGGGGCTGATGGTTATAGGGTCGTATATCATTCCGTTCTCTGCCCTTTTTACCCTGCGTACCTGCTCGCACTGCGCCTCAAGCGGCATATTCTTGTGGATTATTCCAAGTCCTCCGGCACGGGCCATTGCTATTGCAAGGTCGGCCTCGGTAACGGTATCCATTGCTGCCGATACGATTGGCGAGTGAAGAATTATGTTCCTGGTAACGTGTGAAGACACATCTACATCCCTGGGGAGGACGTTCGAGTGTGCAGGCACAAGAAGGACATCGTCGAAGGTGAGTCCTTCCGGGATTTCGGTTTTAAAGAAAGAAGACATAGCTGTTACTGTTATATCCCGCAAATATAAGAATAATATATGAAAAATAAGACGGCCCGGAGACCGGACCGTCTTAACAAATAGAGAAAACCTTTCTCTTAGCAAAGAGATGTTGTGTCTGCGTCGTTTGTGTAGTCGCTGCCGCCGGCGTAAAGCTCGTCTGAAGGATCTGTTACTCCGTTGTCTACCTGGTTTGCAAGGTCGCCTACCGTAAGGCCGCTGTCAGAGAGGTCAAAGTTCTCTTCCGGGGCGATATGACCGTCATCATCGGTATCGACAAGAACCTGGTCTACAACACCGTCGGCATCAACATCGAGGAAGGCTGCAGAGTGGCCGTCAACTGTTCCGATGGCTGCGATGCCCTCTGAACCGTCTTCGTTCTGATAATAGCCAACTTCCTGAACCTCAACTTCACTGCCAAGGACATCGATTCCGTGTGTATCCTCGGAGTCTGAAGGACCACCTACGGGGCCGTCAGTCTCATATCCGGGTTCATCTGCGGGCTCACCGTCAGTTGTGCCGCCCTGAGTGCCGCCCTGATTTTCGAGATCGTTGTCAAGGCCGCTTTCCTCGCCTTCAAGGCCGTTGGGCTCGTCTGTGTTGTCTACATCGGGCTCAACCTCAGTTTCCTCTGAAGCGCCGCCGCCGATAACACCGGCGTTAACAAGGCTTTCTACATACTCGCCCTGCTGCTCGGGAGTGAGGGATTCCCACTCGTCCTGAGTGTAGGTAGAGTAAACCTGGCCGTGCCATTCAAATACACCGCCGGCACCAACCTCTGCGCGAGCTGCCTCGAAGGCCTCTGCAAATGACATGTCGTCGGTAACGGATTCTGCCACGGGAGCTGTGTCGTAGATTTCTGCCTCTCCGGGCTCACGACCATCGTCATCGTGCTCTTTTGCAAGAAGGCTTGTGCCAAGGAATGCACCGCCTACGCCAAGTGCTATACCGGGGATACCGCCGATGAGGACACCCTTCCAGGTACCTGAACCCTTATTGGGCTGAGCCTCCACGGGAGCGGCGGGATATTCTGCATATTCTTCCTGAACAGTCTCCTGAACGGGCTGCTCGTAATTCTGATCCTGCGATACATAGAGAGTACCTTCTGAAGCAGGGATGTTGTTAGGATCGATGTACATAATAAAAGATATTTGATTGGTTAATATTATATTGACAAAACTTTGATTAGCATTGCTGTATGATTGTCCTTATTGGAAACAGTGTTGTTCCTGAGGGCTTCCATTTTCTCAAGGTCGCTCATTCCAAGACAGCAAAGGTCCAGGATATCCTGATCTGTATGGTTTTCCATTATACCGTCGGAACAAAGGAAAAAATAGTCGCCGGGAAGCACGTCTGCTATCTCCTTGGCCTCTGCCTTGTCCCTTCTCCCAGTGTTGGGCATCATAGCCCTGGTAATAATGTTTTTGCCCGGATAATCCTTTGCCTCTTCGGGAGTTATTTCTCCAAGGAGAATAAGGTCGTTTACAATGGAATGATCTCTGGAAACATACAGTATTCTGCGCTGCGAAGGGCGGACGTGGTATATTTTGCTGTCTCCTATATGGGCTACCAGGCATCCTCCCTGATGGAAGCGGGCGAACGTAAGAGTAGTGCCCATTTTCTGGTCTGCGCCATTATCTACTGCGTCCAGAGCATCATATCCTGCAGAAAGGGCCTCCCTGAAACTCTCCAGCGTAAAGACGGGACTCTGGTTGGAGGCGATGTATGAACTAATCCCACGGCAGACGGCGGCAGAGGCAATCTCTCCTCCTTCGTGCCCACCCATTCCGTCACAGACAAGATACAGCTCAGGAACCGGCGCTACTCCGGAATCCGGGAATACGCTGTCTTCCTGGTTGGCTCTTTGTCCAATCTCGTGAATGAAGGTGTATGATGTTTTTACGTTCATACCTGCGGAGCAAGTTTAATATATTGTAGATATGTCGATGATGCCTGAATTACGTCTCCGTCCTTAAGTCCTATCTGGTCCCCGGCTTCCAGCGTTACGCCGTTTATCATAGTGGGGTTGATATTGGATGCATTGTAGGCGAATGAGTGGTAGTATCCGTCCGGGGCCTTGACCACTCTTATTATCAAATGCGCCCTTGAAAATCCCATATCTCCTGTGACGATGGGCACTGTGGCCTTGGGCGGCTCCCTGTATGTCATTCTTCCGATAATGTTCTCCCCCTCCTGGAGCATATAGCTCTGTCCGGTGTTCATATCCCTTAAAAAGCCCGGTCTGTCTATTACTCCCGACGACAGGACGGTACGGTTTACAGAAGCCATCGTCTCATCATAGGAGCGCTTGCACTCTGCGAAGGTGCTTCCCTTCTTGCACTTAGGGCAAACGATATCCTGTCCCTCAAGTGTCCTGGGCACTGCCAGAATTACCTTGCAATGAGGACACTGTACCTTTATTTTCGGTTCAACCGCCATTTCTCTACTTTTTCTTCCAAATAAATACAGGCATATTGTCGTCAAAATTACCCCACATAACAGGATGCTGCTGATTGCCGGACAATGATGCAACTCCGGGGCTTACAGAATTGAACAACTCCTTGGCCGTGATTTTTCTGTCGTGATTCTTGTCGGCTGCGCCCTTTATGGCTTTGAGCAGGCAGGCGGTAAAGAATCCGTTCTTCATATTGCTGCTGTTCTCGAAAGAGGTCTCGTTCGAGCGCGAAGAGAAGAAGAGCATTATGTTCTTGAAGTCCTCGTTGCGTCCGTGGCTTCCGCCCTGTGCCATATCGCCCGAGTAGCAGGCATCGGCATAAATAATTTTGTTGTTGGCTTTGCACGAAGAGAATACTTTGCGAAGATCATCATACAAAAGTTCATCGTCATAAGCATAGAAGCGGCCTCTGTTTCCGTGTCCGGAGAAGAAGAAAATAACGATATCGCTCTTCTTTGCCTTCTGGAATATGTTGTTTGCCGTTGTTATTATGTTGTTGCGGGTAGCCTTGTTGTTAAGCAGGAGAACGCCTTCTGCATTTGCGTACTTGCGGTAAAGGGTGTATATGGAGCGGGCATCGTTTGCCGGGAGACCCAGGTCGTTTACGGTGCCGGGATAGTCACTTACGCCTGCTGCCACGATGTAGGTCTTCTGCGCGCTTAACGTAAGGCAGGCGGTGAATATCAATGCTATTGTGAGTAATATTTTTCTCATAGTTGTAAAAGGTTCTGGTTGTTAAAAAACAGGATCGTCAGAAGCATCTATGGTCTCGAAGCCGTCGATATCGTCGAACATTCCCTCGTCGCCAAGTTCCATTACGAAAACATCCTCGCCATCGATACCGGTAACACCGGTTACCACCTCAGGGTCCTCCGCGATAGAAATATCATCTCCATAACCGATGACCTCTATCTCCTCCTCCGGGACGATTATGTTGTTTTCGAGTTCGCTGTTCATATTCAACTATTTTTTAATTGCTTTTATACCTTTCTTGCCCACGAAACCTTCTGCCGCAAACTCCATCTCAACGGTTGAACCCGGATAGGAATATACACCGGCCTTTGAAACCACTACGTTTTGATATACGGAAAGGGCGGAATCGGGAACATAAACCTTAGCGTCTTTGCCAAGACGAAGGGCGAACTTCTGCTCGCCGTCCTGAAGCGCGGTTACAGGGGGGATTACCGAGTTGATAATGAGCGATTTGAAGAGAGGAAGCGTTTCGAACTCGTTAAGGTTGAACTGCCTGATGCTTACAGGAAGACTTACAAGAGAAACATTCTCGCAGTTTCTGAAGGCTCCGGTAAGGATATTCTCCGTTCCCTCTGCCACATATACGGAATCCTTGTGGCTTACGGGGCAGGCATAAAGGGTCTTTTTGTCCTTTGAGTAAAGAAGACCGTCAACGGAGCTGAAACCTGTGTTCTCCTCATCTACGTTGATAACCTCCAGGCTGCCCATAGTCTTAAGGTTGGTGATTTTCCTTACAGAGGCGGGAACGTTGATTTCCGATACACCTATGAGCTGGCTGAAGAGGCCCAGGTCCAGGGCTGTCCATCCGTTGCCGAAGGTTATCTCCTCAATGTTCTCTGTTCCGTAGAAAATATCGTCGCCGAACTCAATCTGCTTAGAACCGAAATTGATGGTAGTAAGAAGGGGGCATTTTGCAAATGCAAGGTCTCCGATTTCGGTGAGGTTCATAGGAAGGGTGAGTTTTGCAAGGCTGTCTGCACCATAAAAAGCGCGATCAGAGATTGCCACTACTTTGTAAATTACACCTTCGTGAGTAATGAAATCCGAGATCACGAGTTCACCCTTGGGATGATTGTTCTGCTTGTTGAATCTTTTACCTTCGTAAGTAAGTTCTACCGTTTTGGATTCGGCGTCTATAATATTGAAGAAAAGGGTGTTTCCATCCTTAAGTACCTTGGAAAAATCGTGCGCGCCAGCCATAGGGGCGACTGCTAAAAATGCGGCAACTGCCGAGATGATTGTTGTTGAAATTCGTTTCATATGGCAAATTTTGTTAATTAATTACAACTGTGAAAGTAATTTGGAATATAATCCACAAAACCCCGGGATTTATTGACGAAATGTCGTTTTCCGGGGTGATAACCTATTCTATGTACTTGGATTTACAGAAGGGACACGACTTTCCCTTGATTAAATCCTTGTACTGCCAGGACCCCAGGAACCTGCCGCACAGAGGGTTGGGACAGACGTACTCGTCGTGGAACTTCTCGTCCATCGCCCGCAGGAAATTAGGTCCCTTGCCGGCGTTCATAATCCTGATGATGGCAAAGACGATACCGAAGAGTCCGGCTATCACTATCATTACCATCCTTATGGTCTGATCGTTCATTGCAAAGGACAGACCGATGGAGGACATACTGAGCACACCGGGGATAGCGCTGAGGGCGTTGAACCTGTTCTGTTTAACCTGATAGTCAATCTTTCCCTGATGATAGCCCTGATAAATGTGGTACAGGTGAGCAATGTGGAAGGCCTGTCCGGAAGTGAACACTCTAAGGATGGCAGCCAGGTCCAGCTGATAACGCATAGGGCTGAGTTCCACTGTGCTGTCCAGGGTAAGATGCCCCTTGCTCTTGCACTCCTGACCGTTCACGTACATAAAATTGTTGTCCGTGATATCGGTAATGCTCATAGAAGACAGGTCATCTTCCAGCAGAATACGGCAGTGCTTACGGCTTACCTCCTTGGGAACCGACCCGGGTTCTCCGAAATAACTTGTTTTTCCACCGCTGGTCACGGCCAGGCGAGGTTGTTCCTTCCCCTCTTCCCTTCCTACAATTAGTTCTATCATAGCTTTTACTGTTTTGTCCTGAGTTTGCTCATCATAGTTTCCTTAAGCGCCTTGAGCGCCTCCTTGGATGCCTCCAGAGTGTAATGGAAACCACTTTGGTCGCTTAACACCAATTCCTGGCGCAGCGGCGTGATGGAGAAAATATATTTTGAATTGATTATATATTTTTTGCCGATACGTACGAAAACCGCGCTGTGGTCTTTGGAGCTCAGTGCCAGCAGCCTTTCTATCTTGCCGATGTTGGCGAGTATTATGACCTTGGATTCCGGTATCAGGGAAACTATCGACGTGTAATTACCATCGGCCTCGAAGTATACGACCTTTGTCAAGTCTATCCTGACAAGGGAATCTCTGGAATTGAAATAAACGTATCTGCTTTCTGACGAATAGTTTTCCATAACTCAGCGCATCACACTAGTGGCAAGCAAATTTAATAAATACTTCCAATTATTGCAAACTATATTTATATTTGCATAACGACGGCTGTTTTTAGCAAAAATAATGACTGACAGATTCATAAAGCCCTCAGAGGGCAGACTTTTACTTCACGTTTGCTGCGCTCCCTGCAGCGGGGCAATCATAGAGGCCCTGGACGCCCAGGGAGAAAAGCCCGTCGTTTTCTTTTCCAATTCCAACATTGTGCCCCGCGAGGAGTACGATTTAAGGCTGGAAGAATGCCGGCGTTACTGCCGGAAATACGGTCTTGAACTTGTGGAAGACAATTATGACCACGCCGCCTGGCTGCAGGCCGTGAAGGGCTATGAAAAAGAGCCGGAGCGGGGTGCCAGATGCCTCAGATGCTTTGCCTACCGCCTTGAGAGGGCGGCGCGCTACGCAAAGGAAAACGGCCTGGGGGTGCTTACCACCAGCCTTGCCTCTTCCAGGTGGAAGGATCTGGAGCAGGTAGATATGGCAGGCTCCTTTGCCTGTTCTCTCTTCCCCGGGGTGGCCTGGTGGGGGCAGAATTGGAGGATATGCGGGCTTCAGGAAAGAAGAAATGAAATTATTAAAGAGCAGAATTTCTATAATCAGAACTTCTGTGGATGCGAATTCAGCAAGAATAAACTTTAACCATCGGCATAAAAAATTATGAAAAGATTCCTAATCCTTGCAACCATCGTCGCCATTGCGGCAGGCTGTTGCCAAAAGGCAGAAGGTCCGGTGACAGATCCGGTATCCTACGTCAATACCCTGTGTGGGACCGCCTCTACCTACGAACTTTCCACCGGCAATACTTATCCGGCCGTAGCCGTTCCCTGGGGAATGAACTTCTGGACTCCTCAGACCGGCAAAAACGGAGATGGATGGACGTATCGCTACGATGCAACAAAGATACGCGGGCTTAAACAGACGCATCAGCCCAGCCCCTGGATAAATGACTACGGCGAGTTCAGCATTATGCCTGTCACCACCGGGCCTGTATGGGATGAGGATAAGCGTCAGAGCTGGTTCTCCCATAAGGCAGAGACCGCAAAGCCTTATTACTATGGCGTTTATCTGGCAGAGCACGATGTTTATGCAGAGGTTACCCCTACTTCGCACGCGGCTGTGCTCAGGCTCACCTACCCGGAAAAGGATATGTCTTATCTTGTGGTTGATGCTTACCATAATGGCTCCTATGTGAAGGTTCTTCCGGAGAATAATACCATTGTGGGCTATACTACCTTGAATCACGGCGGAGTTACGGAAGATTTTAAGAATTGGTTCGTGATTGAGTCCGATACTCCTTTCCAGACGGTTTCTACCGTGAAGGACGGGGTTGCCCGCGAGGTAGCCGAGGCTGCCGGCGACCACGCCCTGGCTCTTGTGGGCTTTAAGACCTATCGCGGTCAGAAGGTGAACCTTAAGGTGGCTTCTTCCTTTATAAGTCTGGAACAGGCTATGGTTAATCTTGAAGAGGTTAAGGCTAAGGATTTCGACGCTGTTTGCACCGAGGCCCACGATGTCTGGAACCAGACTCTGGGACGCATTGCAGTGGAGGATAAGAATGTCGATCATCTGAGGACCTTCTATTCCTGCCTGTACCGCAGCCTTCTTTTCCCCAGGGATTTGTCGGAGGTTACGGCCGAGGGCAAGAGGGTTCACTACAGCCCGTTCGACGGACAGATTCACGATGGTTATCTCTTTGGAGACACAGGCTTCTGGGATACTTTCCGCTGCCTCTTCCCGCTAATGAACCTGGTTTATCCGGAGCAGAGCGCAAAAGTTCAGGAGGGTTTGGTGAACACCTGGAAGGAAAGCGGCTATTTGCCGGAGTGGGCATCTCCCGGTCACAGGAATTGTATGGTAGGCAACAACTCGGCTTCCGTTGTGGCCGATGCTTACATCAAGGGTATCCGGGGTTATGACGCCCGCGCCCTCTGGGACGCAGTTGTAAGCGGCGCGCACAACGCACATCCTCAGATTACTTCTACCGGCCGCGCCGGATGGAACCATTACGATGCTCTTGGTTACGTACCCAACGACTGCGGACTTAAGGAGACTGCCGCCCGCACCCTTGAATATGCTTATGACGACTGGTGCATCTGGCGCCTTGGCAAAGCTCTTGGCATTCCTGACCAGGAAACAGAGCCCTACCTTAAGAGCGCATCCAACTATAAAAACCTGTTCGACCCTGAATTCCGCCTTATGAACGGCAAGAATTCCAAGGGAGAATTCCGCAGGCCTTTCAGCCCTGTTGCCTGGGGCGGAGACTTTACGGAGGGCAACTCGCTCCACTACACCTGGTCTGTATTCCACGATGTGGCAGGCCTTGTAGAACTTATGGGCGGAGCCAAGGATTTTGAGGCAATGCTCGACGGTGTATTCGAGATGCCTCCCGTCTTTGACGACAGTTACTATGGCTTTGTGATTCACGAGATCCGTGAGATGCAGATTATGAATATGGGCAACTACGCCCACGGCAACCAGCCCATCCAGCATATGCTTTACCTGTACGATTGGGCCGGAACTCCCTGGAAGACTCAGGCCAGGGTAAGAGAGGTAATGGAGAAGTTCTATACTTCCAATTTCGATGGTTACTGCGGTGACGAGGATAACGGTCAGACATCGGCCTGGTATGTATTCAGCGCCCTTGGCTTCTACCCTGTCTGCCCCGCTTCAGACCAGTACGCTCTTGGAACTCCCCTCTTTGACAAGGTTACCGTTACCCGCCCGGACGGCAAGTTCACCATTACGGCAAAGGGCAACGGCCCCCAGAATTTCTACGTTTCTTCCCTTACCGTAGACGGCAGTAAATGGGCGCATAACTATCTGAACCACAGTGACCTTGTAGCAGGAAAGAATCTTGTGTTCACAATGTCCGACCAGCCTGTTTGCACCCGCGGAACAGCAGTTGAAGACAGACCTTATTCGATGAGTGATTAGTTGTTGATATGATTAGGAGATTTCTGCTTCTGACGGTGCTGGCCCTTGCGGCCTGCACCAAGTCCGTAGAGATATATGACCTTAAGTGCGAAGGCCTGCGGGAGCCGCTGGCAATAGATTCCTGCGAGCCTCATTTCAGTTGGAAACTGCGCTCTGACGCTGCCCTTGTGCAGCAAGGGTTCGAGATTCAGGTAGCCAGTTCCCTGAAGGCTCTCCAAAGCGGAGAGGCAGACCTTTGGAAAAGCGGCAGGTTGTATTCTGACGAGCAGATAATGGTTCCTTATATGGGCTCTCCTTTGGCCCCGCGCGGTATTTATTACTGGAGGGTTAGGATTTGGAACGAGAAAGATGAGGCATCCTCTTGGAGCCCCGCCCAGCGCTTTGGGGTTGGGATAGTCGCCCCTGAAAAGATGAGGGGAGATTACATCGGGGCTGTGCCCGGGGAAGGCCGTGCGCCTGTACTTAGAAAAGTATTCCACTTTGGCGGTTCCAAGGGCCCGGTTCTTCTCAACGTCAATTCTCTTGGTTATCACGAGGCTTATATTAACGGCAACAGGGTTTCCGATGCGGTTCTTACCCCTGCCGTATCGCAGCTTGACAAGCGCTCGCTGATAGTTAGTTACGATATCTCCTCCCTTCTTAAAAAGGGCACTAATGAGGTTAGGATCATTGCCGGAAGCGGCTGGTACAAGAGCACAACTTTCGGGGCTGAATATGACGGCCCGCTGGTAAGGGCAGAGATTTACGACGCTTCTTCCAGAGAGTTTGCAGCCGTTACCGATGCCTCCTGGGAGGCTGCCTGGAGCGGTTACAAAGACTCCGGCACCTGGACTCCGCACCGCTTCGGCGGGGAAATCATAGACGCAAGAGTTGCCGAATCCGTCTCCGGATGGGCGCCGGCAGAGGTGGTTAAACTATCCTCCTGCCCCGTGGCCAGTCCCCAGATGTGCGAGCCCTGCCGCGTAAAGGAAGTCCTGACTCCCGTAAGCATCAACCAGGATGGCGACGGAGCCTGGATTGCCGATTATGGCAAGACAGTAAATGCGATGGTGGATTTTACCCTCCCCTCCCTTGCGGCCGGCGATACCCTGAAGGCCTTTTTTAGCGATTTTATGCGGGCCGATGGTTCTTTGGACTACGTTGCCGCCGGCGCTGACATTTACGTTTCTTCCGGCAGCAAGAGCCGATTCTGCAGCAAGTTCAATCATCAGGTGTTCCGTTACGTGCGCCTGGAGGGGCTTGCTTCCGCACCATCGGCAAAAGACCTTAAAGCCCTTAGGATGAGGACAGATTACGACCAGGAGTCCTCATTTACATCTTCTGACGAGGACCTCAACAGGATTTACGATCTTGTTTCCCGGACTATGGAGAATCTGGCCTTTGACGGATATATGGTAGATTGCGCCAGCATAGAGAGGCTTGGTTACGGCGGAGATGGCAACGCTTCCACTCTTTCTTTGCAGGGGTTTGCAGATGCCGATGCTCTGTTTTACAACTGGCTCCAGGCCTGGGTAGATGCCCAGAGACCGGACGGAGGCCTGCCCCATACCGCCCCGAATCCTTACACTGCAGGCGGAGGCGCTTACTGGTGCAGTTTCCTGGTTCAGGCTCCGTGGAGGACGTTTATGAGCTATCGGGACCCCCGTCTTTTAGAGAAGTGCTATCCTGCAATGAAGGCTTGGATAAGTTATGTAGATGCTTACTCTGAAAACGGGCTTTTGGAGCGCTGGCCGGATCTTGACTATCGAGGATGGTTCCTTGGGGACTGGGCTGCTCCGCAGGGGACGGACGTCAGGGATGCGCGCTCGGTAGGGCTTATTGCCAATTGCGCCCTTGCACAGTCTTATCTTTGTCTTGTTAAGATTGCCCGTATTTTTGGGAATGACCAGGACGAGACAGAGTACAGGGACAGGTACACAGTGCTTATCAAAAAGGTTCACGAGAAGTACTTTAATCCGGAAGACAATACTTATGCTTCCGGCAGCCAGGTAGATATGGCCTATCCTCTTCTTGTGGGAATTGTGCCCTGGAATCTTAAAGAGACCGTTTGGAACCGCCTTGTAGAGAAGACAGAGAAGGACTGGAACGGACATCTTGTAACCGGTCTTGTCGGCGTTCCCGTAATAACGGAACTTGCCACTCTTGCCGGCGAGGGCGAGTGGCTTTACAATCTCCTTAAAAAGCGGGATTATCCGGGCTATCTCTATATGTTGGATAACGGAGCCACAGGCGTCTGGGAAGAATGGGACGGTGGCCGCAGCCACCTGCACAACTGTTATAACGGCGTATTAAGCTGGTTCTATCAGGGAATAGGAGGAATTCAGCTTATCGAGCCCGGCTACAAAACCGTCAGGATAGAGCCGCAAATCCCCAAAGGAGTAGATTACGTAAAGGTAGTCCAGGGCACCCCCTACGGCCCCATCACCGTAGAATACAGCCACGGCACCCTCACCCACACCGTACCCCCCGGCATCACCGTCCTCCCCGCAAGGCAGTAAATCTGGCAGCTATAAACAACGCGCAACGTGAAAAATGATCTTTCGAAGTGCTTAGGCCTTACGGCACTGATGGGGGAGAAAAACAGAAACAGCCGTGGGCGGGGCTCACGGCTGTTTTTTGGAGAGAGTTTTATCCTTAATCTATCGCTACTACGTAGGAGTTTTCCGTGAAGCAACGATAAGCAAGTTCAGCGTTGTCGATTGTGAATCCGGCGTACTCCTGGAAATGGGTTTCGCCGTCCCAATATGTAACATCGTAACGTATGGTACCGGTAGATGTATTGTTTGTGAGGGTGAGCACTATCTTACAGTGATTCTGGTAAGCCGTAAACTTATCCCAGTTCCAGTTGGAGGACTTGGTAGCAGAGTCTGAATATTCGCCCCAACTCCAGTGATCCATACGTCCTGTAATATAGAATTTTGCAAAACCGGCAGAGGCTGCATCTGTACAAGGAGAGGCCCAGTTGTTTGCACAAGACGAGTAAACATACATTGTCTTGGTTACGGAGCCACCTGCAGGAACATCTCCAAAGAACGGAGAATAAGAAGCCGCGTTATCAAGAGTTGTAGAACCAAAGGCTCCTGTTCCCAGTACTACAGGAAGAGTAAGGCTGGTGCTCTGGCCATTGTACTTAACGCTTACGGTCTGGTTTCCTGCGGTAGCTGCAACTACGGCGCCGGAGCAATCGGTAAGAAGAGATGCATCTACAAGTGCAACGTCACCATCGGTATAGGTGGCGAAGATATTCTTCTTGGGACCGCCTACAACTGCCAGGTCAAGAGCGGCATCGTACACATAGTAAGGATAATAAGCCGTGTTGTTGTAAAGAGTGCTAAGGCTCTCCACCACCTTGGTGCTGGCCCCGTAGGAAAGACCTGTCATCTCATAGTGGCTTCCGTCGCACTTTAGGAATACGACAGCCTGGCTGTTATCTGCAACAGATATATTCCTGTTAAATTTCTCGTTGAATGTGTAGTTTCCGTCGGCAGAAACCTGAACGGCATTTATGATAAGTGAGCCAGTAGTGGTGTATTCTACCGTCATAGTAATTTTTGCACCATCCATAGCGTCCAGGAAAACACCCCAGTCGTAGTTAGACCACAAGGTGGGGAAATCTGCGGGAGAATCGAATGAGTTAGACTTTGCATCCCAGGCGTAATTGTCTGCCCTAAGGACAAAGTGCTCTGCATAACCGGTGCTGCCCAGAGCAGAATTGGCGGCGAAGAGAAGCCAGTTGTTGTAATTGCCACCCTTGGAGCTGTGATTTACGAACTCGAGAGTCATTACACTGCCCTTCTGTACTGCATACGCATCTGAGTATACCTCAGAGCCCCAAACGTCGGAGTTGTCTGATTTTCCAACCTGGCCGGATACGTAGGAAAGAGTTCCCTCCTTTTTGTAAACCTTCTGGGCTACGTAGTCCTTTGCAGCAGTCCAGCTTATGGAGGCGCTCTGAAGGCCATCGTATACGTTAGTCTTGGAAAGGTCGTAGTCTGCGTTCATAAGGATGAACTGGAAGGTAGAACCCTTGGTGGAGGTACCGTCAAAATTTGCGGCTACATACACATCCTTGGCAACGGAGTTAACGGTTACAGGAGTGTCAAAGGCAACCTTAATGACGTCACTTGCATCTCCGCCAAGAAGGCCGGCGCTGCCGGAGGTAACGCGAAGGTATCCGTGAGTGAAGGTCTGCTCTGTTTCTGAAGTAAGCACAAAGTGCAGGTAGGAAATAGGGTTCTCAAGAACGATACCGCTAACCTGGTCCTTGTCAATATCCTTTGCCTCAAGATAAACGGGAAGATCTGCAAGATTACCTTTCTGAACAGTAGGATCCGTGAAGTTTGCATAACGGGCCTCCCAGCCACCTGTGGTCTGATACCTGAACTGGCTGTTCTCGTTGTAGAAAGTAGCAGTTTTACCATCGGCAGCAACCTCAGTTGCAACGAAGGTCTCCGATACGTGAGTGGCATCAACCCAGAAAGAAACGGTAAGGTTGTCACCAACTTCCCAGGAGGTCTTTAGTCCGTTGGAGTTACCAAGAGAGCCATATTCAAGGGCTACCTTAGTGCCGTCGTTAAGCCCTAAGGAAAGGCTTACGGGTTCATTTTTAACGATGCTTGTTACTTCTGATGCTTCCTTGGAGCAAGAGAAGATAGCTGCCATTGCAGCAATTGCTAAGTAAAAAATAGATTTTCTCATGGCCGGTCCTCCTTAAGCATCTTCTTCATCATAATCAGACAAATCTTCAAAGCCCGTGTTGTTAACAGGACTTCCGCAGAATGCTTCCTCTATGTCAGAAGCGAAAACCTCTGCCTTAGGAGCAAGATAAAGTTCTTTTTTCATATCGTATGAGTTTATTTTCTAATCAAGGTCTATTACACCGATGCAAAGATATCCACTATATTCAAGCACCTAGTGTAAATTTAGACCAAAAAGGTGGACAATCAGAGCGTATCTCCTTTGACCTGACTTAGATAAAGAGGGCGGGTTTTGAAGAAACAGAAGGCCGCTCCGGCAAGATGAATGGCCGCCACGGTCCAGAATGCAAACCTGTAACCTATATGCTCCGTAAGCATTCCACCCATAAGTATGCCAAGACCTATTCCCAAATCCCACGAAGTAAGCAGCGTAGAATTGGCTGTTCCCCGCTCGTCCTTGCGGGCAACGTTGATAATCATATTCTGGAACGCCGGCCAGAAGTGGCCGTTACCCCATCCTATAAGAAGAGGAGCGCCGTAATAGCCAACGGTGTTGGGACAAGCAACAAAAAGAATGTACCCAGCCGACGCGAATATAACCCCTTGAATAGCATTCCCAAGAAGCCGGCCTTCCCTCAGGGACTTTACCCCAAGGATGCGGGAAAGCATCAGTCCAAGGGCAAATAACATAAAGAACAAGCCTGTGCCTCCGGTAATACCCATTTCTTCCTTGCTGTAGATGGCTAAAAAGTTGCTTAACACTCCGTAGCAAAGGCCAAAGACCGCCGAACAAACGCCAATGGCCCAACCCTTCAGCAGAAAGAACCTGTCCCACGACAGGGCTTTCTTGTCGTGGAGGAGCTGACGGGACTTTACCTTAATGGTAGAATCGGCCACAAGGCCCACGAGGGCAACAACCATTGCAATCCAGAATAAAAATTCAAAGTTGCCGGTGGCAGAATAGACATATAAACCTATGGATGGGGCTATGGCCGTGGCTATGTTGTTGCTTATACCATACAGGCCCACGCCTTCCGTGCGTCGGGACGATGGCAGCACATCGATGGCCATAGTGGTATTGGCAACAGTGGCGGCTCCGAAGGGCCCTCCGTGCACGGTGCGGATGATGGCAAAGAGGGTAAGAGAGCCTGCAACAAGATAGCCGCCAAAGAAAATAAAGTAAAGAAAGAGGCTTATGACCAATATCTTTTTGCGAGGGAAACTGTCGGCAAGATACCCGCTGAAGGGCCTTACCAGAAGGGCTGTGATAGCGTATCCGGAGAGTACAAGACCGATGGTGTCCTTGCCGGCAGAGAAGGTCTCGCCAAGATAAAGGGGAAGAAGGGGCGCAAGAAGGTAGAAGGCAAAGCTAAGCGTAAAGTTAGCCACCATCACCTTAATATATCCTGCATTCCAAAGCCTGTCTTCCATAGTCTATTCCGGGTAATTGGGGATTACGGTATCAAGATAGGCAAAACGGTTGGTAAGCCATTCCTTTAGCTTGGCCACTTCCTGAGCGTGGTTGAATTTGGTTATGCTCCAAATCTCCATATCATTGGCAGCAGCAGTAGCAATAACAGCCTCTGTCTTGTCTATCTGCGTAAGGCAGGCAGACAGTAGCCTGTCTTTGTCGGCGGCCCATTTTGCCTTCAAGACCTTCACAAATGGAATTATTCCAAATAACTTACAGAAAAGGTCAGAGCACAGGCGGCCGTTCATTGTTCCAATGTGATTATACGGGTCCGTGCCAAAAACCAGCCACTTGTAGCCTGCAAAAAAAGTGTGGCACATCCCATTATTATTGAACATATCGGAAGCATCGTATCCAAAACCAGCATCAGCATCCCAGAAGGGGCCCATAACCCATTTGGAAGTAGAACTATACCTATGTATATATCCGCTTCTCATACTGTTTCCGTTATTTAATTCGCCATTGCCGATGATTTCCTGAATCAGGATATAGGATATCATTGAATCTATGTCAAGGAGCTTCTGAATATCCGTCCAGTTGCGATTGTTTATAGCAGTCTCCAGTTTGGAGTATTCTGTGCGGACAGATGCCACTTGTGAAGGGCGGGGATCTTCCGGGTACTTGACAGCGCAGGCCGTTCCAAAAATATACGACCAGAAATTATCCGTGGCACCGGGATTTTCTGCAGGGCCGTCGTTCATATCCAAAGCCAGGAGTATTCCGGTGTCGGGGTCAAGAGGAACACGGTGTTTTCCTTCTTCTACCTGCTCTGTGAGCATATAGAGGCCGTGGCTTTTGCCGTTAAGAACCAGACGTACATAGCGTGACCTGTTGGCACAGGGAAGTCCTGTTTCGTGAGCCAGGGTAAAAGCTACATTATTCATAAGATGGGTCACATCCCTGAAATCTGCAAGCAGTACCCAGTCCAGGTTCTTTTTCATACCCATCATCTTGGAAGACTCGTCCAATTTTATTCTGTACGGTTTCTTGGGATACCAGAACCAGGTAGAGTTTCCGCGGCCCCTTATTCTTCCCCTCATCTGACGGTCAGAAAAAACTCCTCCCCCATTAAGGCTTATGTTGCATCCGACATAATTGTCTTTTGATGCAACCGCCTGAGAGTTATCCGTATTAACGGCCAAACGCCCCAGACCGTACTGATAGTACTCTGTACTCTCCGAATCCTCCTGAGTAGCAGGAGAGTCTGGTGTATCCGTGGCGTTATCTTCCGGATATGGCGCAGGATTCAAGCCGTTGTCTTTGGAGCAAGAGAATATAAAAAGCATGCAGGTGACCATAACGACAAGCCACCTGCTGCTTAAAAACATATTCTTGGTCAATACTTCCATCTACTTTTTATGAAGCACCGCCGCCTCCTCTACGGGAAGGCAGGCCATATAGTTCTGTATCCAGGCGTCAAAGCCAGCGATATCCTCCGGTGCAGGAGCAATCTCGCTGCCTTTGTTGCCTGCAAAAACGACTTTCTCCAGGAAGTCCGGGAGAGAAAGCGAAGAGGTGTTGTTAACCTGGTAAGACGCCAGAAGGGCAATGCCCCACGCTCCACCTTCCCCGGCAGTCTCCATAACGGAGATAGGAGAACCCAGGGCGGCCGCTAGCACCCTCTGACCCACACCGGGTGTCTTGAAGAGACCGCCGTGTCCGGTTATCCTTTCTACCTTAACTTTCTCGTCCTTGAAGAGAATGTCGTTACCAATCTTGAGAACGCCCACCGACGCATAGAGGTGAGAGCGCATAAAATTGGCAAGTGTGAACTTATCCAGAGCATTGCGCACAAAGAGAGGACGTCCCTCGGAAAGCCCGGTCACAGGCTCGCCTGAGAAATAGTTATAGGAAACTAATCCTCCACAATCGGCATCGCCGGTAAGCGCGTTATTGTATAGTTTTCCGTAAACCTCGTCCATATCTACCGGCACGCCAAGCAGTTTCTGGTACTCCTTAAAGAGGTTAACCCAGGCATTGAGGTCCGATGTGCAGTTGTTGCAATGAACCATAGCTACTGGTGCGCCGTCGGGAGTGGTAACGATGTCTATCTTCTCGTAAGGCTGGGAAAGGTCCTTTTCCAGAACAATCATAGAGAAAGAAGAGGTTCCGGCAGAAACATTTCCTGTGCGGGGTTTAACGGCATTGGTTGCAACCATTCCGGTACCGGCATCACCCTCCGGGGGACAGAACGGAGCTCCGGAGCAAAGGTGGCCCGATACGTCCAGATGACGCGCGCCTTCCTCAGTAAGAACGCCTGCGTTCTCCCCTGCCAGGAGCACCTTGGGAAGAATGTCCCTGAGTTTCCAGGGATAGCCCTTGTCCGCTACAAGATTGTCGAAGGCTGCGATACGATTGTTGTCGAAGTCCTTGGTAGCGGCATCTATAGGCATCATTCCGGAAGCATCGCCCACACCAAGAACCTTGCGTCCGGTGAGCTTCCAATGGATGTAGCCGGCAAGAGTTGTAAGGAAATCTACGTCCCTGACGTGCTCTTCGCCGTCCAAGATGCACTGATAAAGATGGGACAGAGACCAGCGCAGCGGCATATTGAAGTTGAACAGTTCGCTCAGTTCCTTTGCCGCCTTTCCGGTATTGGTATTTCTCCAGGTGCGGAAGGGAGAAAGAAGGCGCTCTGCTGCGTCAAAGGCCAAATAGCCGTGCATCATAGCGCTGATGCCGATGGCTGCAACATTCTCTATCTCTACATTATAGTGCTTGTGAACGTCGTCGCGAAGGTCGCTGTAGCAAGACTGAAGCCCGCCCCAGATATCCTCCAGACTGTAAGTCCAGTAGTTATTCTCGTAGCGGTTTTCCCACGCGTGGCTTCCCTGCGCAATGGGATTGTGCTCCTGGTCTATGAGCACAGCCTTGATGCGGGTAGAGCCAAACTCTATTCCAAGTATGGCCTTTCCGGATTCTATGGTTTTGCGAGCGTCCATATTACCTAAGGGCTTTATTGAGGAGATAATAAACCTCGTTTGTCCTCAACTCCTTCTTAAAGTCGGAGATGTTGGTATTTTTGTCGATATGTACGTATTCAATTCCTGTTATCTCTGCGAAATCCTCCCAGTACTCCGATGTTACATCATAGCTGAATGCGGAGTGATGCGTACCGCCTGCCAGTATCCAGGCTCCGGCGCCGATTTCGAAGGTAGGTTGAGGTACCCATAGGGCCGAAGCTACAGGAAGATTGGGCATAGGCTTAGGTTCGATGCACTCTACATCCTGGGCGATGAGACGGAAGCGGTTGCCAAGATCCACTACGGTTGCCTTAATGCCGAATCCGGTTTTGGATGTAAATACGAGACGGGCTGTGGGCTGCTTGCGAATACCGATACCAAGGAAGTGAACCTCCAGTTTGGGACGGTCGCTTGCAATCATAGGGCATACCTCCAGCATATGACTCTGAAGGCAGGAACTACGGTCTCCGGCAAAGTTAAGGGTGTAGTCCTCCAGGAAGGAATTTCCAAAAGGAAGGCCCTGAGTCATAACCCAGAGAGTGCGGCAAAGGCAGGCTGTCTTCCAGTCGCCCTCTGCACCAAAACCGATTCCCTCTGCCATAAGCCTTTGGCTTGCAAGACCGGGAATCTGGTCGAAGCCGCAGAAGTCGGGAGTATTGATGTTGGCATCGCCAAGGTCGTCAAAGTTAGTGGTAAAGGCAGTTGCGCCCTTGTCTTTAAGAACGCGGCGGATAGCGATTTCTGCCTTTGCTGCATTTCGCACCTTCTCCCAGTAAACTTTTTCTCCGGTCTCGTCTATCTTTATGGTATAGAGCTTCTTATATTCCTCTACAAGAGCGTCTGTCTCCTCTTCGGTAACCTTCTTAAGATACTCCATAAGAGAAGAAACAGGATAATAATCTACGTGATAACCAAGCCTCTGCTCAAACTCTACGCGGTCACCATCGGTAACGGCAACATTGTTCATATTCATACCGAACATAAGGCAACGTACGTTCTTTGCATCTGCCACACCGGCGGCTACGCGGGCCCATACGGCAATCTTCTTCTGAACATCAGGAGTTTTCCAATAGCCGGTCACAACCTTTCTGGCTATACGCATACGGGTGCATATATGGCCAAACTCTATATCTCCGTGGGCACTCTGATTCAGATTCATAAAGTCCATATCGATGGTGTCCCAGGGGATTTCCTCGTTGTACTGGGTGTGGAAGTGAAGAAGGGGCTTCTTCAATGATTGCAAGCCCTTAATCCACATCTTGGCAGGAGAGAAAGTGTGCATCCAGGTTATAACGCCGGCACACTCGGGAGTGTTGTTTGCAGCCTGCATCACCGCCTCTACCTCTTTGCTGCTATTGGCTGTACCTTTATAGACGATTTTTACGGGGACATTTCCGGAGGCGTTAAGGCCGTCTACCATTTCCTTGGAGTGGGCGTCAACCTTTACAACGGCATCACCGCCGTAGAGAAGCTGAGCTCCGGTAACCCACCATAATTCGCAGTTTTCAAAAGCTTTATTCATTGTACTAAATTATTTTATAAGTTTTCTTACAGCAGCTGCTATGCCGGTTGCATCAAGACCATAAGCCTTCATAAGTTCTGAAGGAGTGCCTGACTGGCCAAAACGGTCTGCGCCGTTTACAAAGCCAAGACGGGTGGGGCACTCTGCGGCAAGTACTCCGGAGATAGCTTCTCCAAGACCGCCGGCCATATTGTGCTCCTCGGCTACAATGGCCTTTCCGGTCTTCTTGACAGAAGCTACGATAGTCTCTACATCCAAAGGTTTAACGGATGCGACGTTGATTACCTCTGCGCTGATTCCTTCTGCTTCGAGGGTTTCTGCGGCAAGCAGGGACTCCCATACCGTATGGCCGCAAGCAAAGATTGTAACATCTTTACCCTCGTTTAGAACATAGGCCTTGCCAATCTCGAAGGGCTGGTCAGGGTCTGTAAAATTGGGAACAGAAGGACGGCCGAACCTTAAGTAAACGGGACCATTGTATTTGGCTGCGGCAATTGTCGCCTGAACGGTCTGGTTATAGTCGCAGGGAACAAGCACTACCATCTCCGGAAGAGCGCGCATAAGGGCAATGTCTTCCATTGTCTGATGGGTTGCACCATCCTCGCCAAGGGTGATACCGGCGTGAGAGGAGGCTATTTTAACATTGGTCTTTCCGTAAGCTACTTCCTGACGGAGCTGGTCGTAAACGCGGCCGGTAACGAACTCGGCGAATGAGCCGATGAAGGGAATTTTACCTGCTATTGCAAGACCTGCGGCAGCGCCCACCATATTGGCTTCGGCAATACCGCACTGGATAAAGCGCTCGGGGAATTCTGCTGCAAAGGCATCCATTTTAAGGGAACCTTTAAGGTCGGCAGTGAGAGCTACTACTCTGGAATCGGCTTTACCGGCTCTGAGAAGGCCTTCGCCAAAACCGCTGCGGGTGTCTTTCTTTCCTGTGTCTGTATATTTTTTCATAGCTTTCAATTATTAAAAATCTCCAAGTGTTTCTTCCAACTGGGCTAGAGCGGCCTCGCACTGCTCTGCAGAGGGCGCTTTGCCGTGCCATTTGTGTGTGCCGGCCATAAAGTCTACTCCGTGACCCATATCGGTCTTGAAGAGTATCATAGTAGGACGGGAAGTTTCTGTTCCAAGAGCCTTTGCTTTGTCAAAAGCAGCAAGTATGGCAGAGAAATCGTGACCATCGGCCACAATTGTATTCCAGCCGAAGGCCTGCCATTTCTTTTCAAGGTCGCCGCCTCCGCATACAGACTCTACGCTGCCATCGATCTGCTGGCCGTTCCAATCGGTCATTCCAACAAGGTTGCCAAGTTTGTGATGGGTTGCGAATTCTGCTCCTTCCCAAATCTGGCCCTCTTCCAATTCACCATCGCCACAAAGAACATAGACTCTGTGAGAATCGCCGTCAAGTTTCTTGGCAAGGGCAAGACCGGCAGCTACCGATACGCCTTGGCCAAGGGAGCCGGAGGCCTGGGTTATGCCTTTGAGACCACGGCGTATAGAGGGGTGTCCCTGGAGAAGGGAGCCCATTCTGCGGAGTGTGCCTAGTTCTGCAAGGGGGAAATAACCGGCGCGGGCAAGAACGGAATAATATACCGGTGCCAGATGACCTGCGGAGAGAATGAATTGATCCTGACCTTTGCCGTCACGGGTCCACGTCTGGGGGTTGTGGTCCATTACGCTAAAGTACAGAGAGGTAAGTATATCTGTCGTTGACATTGAGCCGCCGGGATGGCCGGAGCCTGCCGCCGTTACCATACGGATAATGTCGCGGCGTACCTGGGAGGCTGTTTTTTGTAGGTTTTCTATGCTCATATCGTTATTTTTTTACTGTCCGTAGTAGGCTTTGGGGCCGTGTTTGCGGGAGAAATGCTTTTCTATAAGAAGTGGATTCATAGTAAGGCCGGGGTTTACGCTGTAGGCTATGAAGGCCATTTTGGCAACCTGTTCCATAACAACTGCGTTATGAACAGCCTCGTCTGCGTCCTTACCCCAGGAGAAAGGTCCGTGATTCTTTACCAGAACGCCCGGTGTATGGACGGGATTCAGGCCCTGGAATCTCTTTACAATGACGTTTCCTGTCTCAAGCTCGTAGGCTCCGGCAACCTCTTCTTCCGTCATATCAGCGGTGCAAGGGATTGCATCGTGGAAGTAGTCGGCGTGAGTAGTTCCGATGTTGGGAATATCCTTGCCGGCCTGTGCCCAGGCTGTAGCATAGGTAGAGTGGGTATGAACCACTCCGCCTATCTCCGGAAAAGCCTTGTATAAAACCACGTGGGTGGGAGTGTCGGATGAGGGCTTGTAGTGGCCTTCCACTACCCTGCCCTCAAGATCTACCACTACCATATCTTCCGGCTTCATTCCGTCGTAGGAGACTCCGCTGGGTTTTATTACCACCAGGCCGCTGGCGCGGTCTATGGCAGAGACATTCCCCCACGTGAATATTACCAGACCGTGCCTTACAAGGTCCAGGTTAGCCTTACATACTTTTGCTTTTAATTCTTCTAACATAACGCCGGGTCTATTACCAGAAGTAGATGTAGAAGGCGATGATTACGCCAAGGATTACCAGGGAATGGCAAACATCCCACTTGTTCCAGGAAGCGCGGGTTTCGGCTTTTTGCTCAGGAGTAGCGGTGCCAAAGCAAAGACCCTGTACCTGCTCAGGAGCGGGTTTCTTGGTAAGCATACTGAGTACGAAGCAGAGAACTGCGCAGAAGAGGAACATCCAGACTCCGAATACATAACCATTGAGCTCATTGAAGATGTATGTAAATACGTTTTTAGCTTCGGGGTTCAGAATCATCGTGATAAGACGGGTGAAACCAATGACGATACCTGCGATAAGTGTCCACATAGCAGCCTTGGGAGTAGTCTTCTTCCAGGTAATGCCCATAAGGAATACGGTGGCAATTGCAGGTGCCAGCAGGCTCTGAATGTTCTGGATGTAATCATAGAGACTCTTTCCGAGTGCCTGGATTACAAAAATCCAGAGAACGCCGAATACTACTACAACAACAGTGGCGATACGGCCGATAAGCACAAGCTTCTCCTCCTTTGTCTCGGGGTGATTGGGCTTGTAGATATCCATTGTGTAAAGCATTGCAGAAGAGTTGTACAGGGATGCCAGGGAACTCATAAGGGCTGCAAGGATACCGCAGATTACAACGCCTTTCAATCCCACGGGAAGAAGAGTGTTCACCAGTGAAGGGAAGGCGATATCGGGATTGGCAAGATGACCGTCGGGGGCAAGTCCCAACATCTGAGCCAGCTGCTGACCGATGGCAGAATCAGGACTCTTTGCAAGAGCGAAGGCAATCATTCCGGGGATAAGGAAGAGGAACACAGGGAGGAGCTTAAGGTATGCACCGAAGATTGTACCCCTGCGGGCTTCTTTCTGGTCTTTTCCGGAAAGAACCCTCTGAACGATGAACTGGTCTGTACACCAATACCAGAAACCGATAATCATAGAGCAGAAGAGCGCGCCGTACCAAGGGAAGGATGCGTCGTTTCCGCTGCGCATAAGGGTTGTCAGGTTGTCGCCGAATTCATTTACGGGCTGGGAAGTACAGATATCCATCATTACGTTCCAGCCACCCAGTTCCTTGAGTCCAAGATAAAGGATTACTATGGAACCAATCAGCAAGATAGGAGTCTGAAGCACCGATGTCTTGAGCACAGACTCCATACCGCCAATGACAGTGTAGATGGCTGTGATGATTACGAGTGCCAGGGAAGCTACCCAGAAGTTGATGCCAAGGAGAGTGTTAAGGGCAAGACCTCCTGCCATAACGGTTACGGAAACCTTGGTAAGAACGTAGCTTGCAAGTGACAGCCAGGTAAGGATGCCGCGGCTGGTTCTGTTGTATCTTCTCTCCAGGAATTCCGGCATAGTGTAAACCATACTGCGGGAATAGAAAGGAACGAATACCCATCCGAGGATAAGTATCATCCATCCGTGCATCTCCCAGTGAGCCTGAGCCATACCGCTGGTGGCGCCGGAACCGGCAAGACCGATGAGGTGCTCTGAACCGATGTTGGATGCAAAAATGGAAGCTCCGATAGCAATCCAGGTTGCGCTGCGGCCACTGAGGAAGTAATCTCCGGATGTCTCTTGCTTCTTTCTTGCCACAGACCAGCAAATCCAAATCATAGCCACAAAGAAGATTGCAACTACAAGCCAGTCCCAGGATGCGAGATGGATTTGATTCAAATCCCCTCCTGCCTGTAGGATAGTCAAAATGCTTTTCATATTCGTTATTTTATAATTGTTTTATAATAATCAAAGTCTGCGTAGCCACCGTTTCCAAAGCAATAGAGGGCGCTGCGGTAACCTGTAAAATAATCCAGGGTATAGACCATCTTAAGTGTGTAACCGGTGGGGGTCCAGGTCTGCCCGTCGGCAGACCAGCTGAATTCAGCCGTGTCCAGTTTATCCTTGCCGTAATCAGGTACAAAAGTATATTCTATCCTCAGCCAAACCTCGTTGCCTTCCAGAGGCGCACTGTATTTTAAAGTCTCCCTCTGCTTTGCAACTATGGTCTTCTGTCCGTCCTCTCCTACGTAAACGCCAACCCTGCCGCTGCGGCTCTGGAAGGCACAAAGGCCGGACTCGGAGCCGGGTTCAAGGGCCGATACGTCCAGTTTTACCTCGCTTATGGAACGAGGACCTACGGTTCTTTGCGTAAGCGTTCCCCTGGCTGTCTTTATTTCAAAGGCCTCGTGGGCGCGAAGCCTCAGATACCCGGGACGCTCTGTAAGAGACCAGTCCTGGGGAGCCTTATGGTTCCACTGCCATACAAGGGCCAGGCGGTCAGATGAAAAATCATCTGAATCCCAAACGTAATCCTGACCGTCCGGGGCAAGATTTACAGGTACTTCCTTAAGAGGCTTTCCCTCATCTCCCATAATAGGCCAGCCT
Source organism: Candidatus Cryptobacteroides sp. (assembly GCA_045224955.1). Lineage (GTDB taxonomy): Bacteria > Bacteroidota > Bacteroidia > Bacteroidales > UBA932 > Cryptobacteroides. The sequence continues at coordinate 9,647 of JBGVAW010000026.1, read as the reverse complement.
TCAACCCAGGTAACAGGCTGGATGGTGGGAATCCTTCCAAGTGCTCCGTGGTCCTGGAACTGGATTGCATACCAGTCTCCGAACTGCGTATCTACAATAGGGCCCTGGGCAATGCCGTCGTTCGGGCGATTGTCCAGCGTACCCTGCATTACAACCTTGCTCTCGTAAGGTCCTTCTATGCTTTTGCTTCTCCAGCAGGTGACTGTCCTGGGGTTACCCGAAGGCCAGTCTATATCTATGATGTAATAATAGTCGTCTATGTGATAAAAATGGGCACCCTCTGCCCTAAGCCCGTAACCATCGTCCGGGGCCTCGATAATAATCTTCTCTTTTCCTATAACGGCGGAGCCGTCGGGGGCCAGCTCCGTAAGATGGATATCCCCGTTACCCCATACTACCCAAAGGCGGCCGGCCTCAAAAAGGAGTGAAGGGTCGTGGAAAAACCAATCGTCAAAAACCGTACGCTCCCACGGGCCGTTTACGATATCCGTGGTACGGTATAAATAACTGCGTTTGTGATCGTTTGCCACAAAGAGCGCGTAGAAAACGCCCTCGTGATAGCGGAGCGATGTCGCCCACTGTCCTGCGCCATAGGCATTCTTGTGCCCCTGGAGCCGGTAAATCTCGTCATCTTCCAGAACATCGAATATATAGCTGACAATCCTCCAGTGAACAAGGTCGCGGGAGTGCATAATGGGCGCACCTGGGCAAAAATACATGGTTGTAGATACCATATAGTAATCCTCCCCTACGCGAATTACGTCATTATCAGGGATATCGGTGTATGTCAGAGGATTGTGCGCTACAAGTCCGTCAGATGCCGCATCGTTGGGCCTTGAACAGTTCACGAACAAAGCTGCGGCAAAAACAAGAGCGACGAGTTTTCTAAATGTCATTTCTAAATACAAAGCCCAACATTAAGGGGCTAAAGTTACAAAATTATTCCGGGATATTCCCGCTTTAAGGCCTCTAAATGCTCTTTGTCCGTTGTGCCCGCCTGAGCAGGCACAACGCACATAAGCATATCAACTCAAATACTAATTTTTATTTAACCTCCAGAACAACCACAGAGGCTGCCGGGAGCGTCAGGGATACAATGTTTTTGGTCTCCCTGTTGCTGTTTGTCTTCCGGGATACTTTGACATCTTTGAAAGACGATGGCTTCACAACAGGTTTTTTACCAAAATCATTATAGGAATCTATCGATGGAGCACTGAGGATTTCGCCGGATACGGACTTAACCTTAAGTTCTGCAAAATCTACTTCTACGGTCAGCGGAGTGTCCAGCGAGGGGTTGGCCATAGAAATATGGAGAACTCCATTCCGGTCACGGGAAGCAGACAGGCTAAGATTGTCTATCTCGCCTCCGGAGCTGGAATAGATGGAACCGCAGCGGTAAGACGCAGGCACGTAGGTGGCATCCTGATGAACCTTGTACATCGCAAAGATGTGATAGGTAGGGGTAAGCACCATCTTGGCACCATCGGTCAAAACCATAGACTGGAGTACGTTTACCACCTGGGCGATGTTTGCCATCTTTAGGCGGCTTGTGTACTTATGGAAGATGTTGAGACTGAGGGCTGCAACCATTGCATCGCGCATAGTGTTCTGCTGATACAGATGACCGGGCTCGTAGCCTTCTTCTACTTCGAACCAGGTTCCCCACTCGTCAAGGACAAGTGCCACCCTGCGCTCGGGATCGTAGGCATCCATAATTTCTATATGGTTCTTGAGAATTTCCTCTACACGTACTGCGCGCGACAAGGTATTGTAATACTGCTCTGGAGTGAAAACTGTGGCAGAACCCTTGTCACAGTCCCAACCGGGAACCGTGTAATAATGCAGGGAAAGGCCGTCAAGCTTGCTCCCGGCATTCTTCATAAGAGTCTTGGTCCACTTGTAATCATCCTCGGAAGCGCCGCAGGCGATTTTGAAGAGGCGATTCTTTCCGTAGTTACGGGCATAGAGGGCGTAGCGCTTGTAAACATCTGAGTAATAAGATGCTGTCATATCGCCGCCACAGCCCCAGCTCTCGTTTCCAACGCCGATATATTTTACCTTCCAGGGGTTCTTGCGGCCGTTCTTGGCACGAAGCTCTGCCATCGTGCCCTCTTCGGCCGTCATATATTCCACCCACTTTGCAAGCTCCTCAACCGTACCAGAACCAACGTTTCCGCTGATATAGGGTTCAGTGCCAAGGAGTTCGCAAAGATTAAGGAATTCGTGCGTTCCAAAGGAGTTATCCTCCACCGTCCTGCCCCAGTTGTTGTTCACAATCTTGGGTCGATCGCTCTGGGGGCCGATTCCGTCCATCCAGTGGTACTCGTCGGCAAAACAGCCGCCGGGCCACCGGAGGTCGGGAATCTTAAGGGCCTTGAGCGCCTCAAGAACATCGGTACGATAGCCGTCTACATTGGGGATGTCGGAGTCCTTTCCAACCCAGATGCCCTCATAGATACACCTGCCAAGGTGCTCGGAAAACTGGCCGTAAATCTCGGCCGGAATTACGGGCTGGCCCTTGGCGTCATCGTGAATGGTGACCTTGACTTTCTGGGCCTGAAGGGATAGCGATGCGGCAAGAAGCGCCGCCAGCAATGTAAGCGTCCTTTTCATAGGTTTAGATTATTTTCTTACCCCAAAGGGTAGCTTTAAGGTTCTTGCGTGTTCCGGCAAATACCACAGTCTCCTTGCGGGCCTGTACCTGCTCCTCGATGCCGTTCTCTCCGGTAACGGTCTCTACCCTCTCCCAATCGGCCTCGTGAGCCATTACACAAATGGTGGATACGTTGCCTATGGTAATGGTAGTGTATTGCTTTGCCTCGTCAAATGACCAGGTACCAATAGCCTCATCGCTTCCGAAAGGATAAATGTTGCCATCGGTAGAAATTACAACCTTGGAAGACTCGTCCATTTTGCCCTGAACATATTCAAGGTTAATAACCTCATAGGTTCCGGGAATCTCGCCGGCGGCTACTGCCTTCTTGGTAAGACCGGCATAACGCTCGGGAAGGGCAAGAGGCCAGAGATCGTCAAGATCTTCGGGAGAAGAAGGGCACCAAACGATACGGCGTACGTGACCCATCATTATGGCATTGGAACTCTCGTTGCCCTCTACACCCCTAGGGAGACGGGCCTGTGAGCAGTAGAACCAGTCGCCTGTACCCTCCTGCTGGAAGATGCAGCAGTGAGAAATACCTACCCAGCCGTAGCCGTTCTCGAATTTATAGGGATGGGTTACGATAGGATAACTGTCGCCGCCATTCAGGGTATTGTTAGTGCCCTCGATATCGTAGTAAGGTCCCTCGATAGAGGTTGCACGTACAACGCGGGTGTTGTAAGGGATATCCAGACCGTCGTAAGCCATAAAGAGGTAGTAGTATCCGTCTTTATAGATTACCTCGGGAGCCTCGCTGCCCTGCCAGCGATAATTGTTGCGGCGGGCTGCAATGCGGGTTCCGTAGTTAGGATTGTTACCCCAAGGCTCGCCAAGACCTACGTAATTTCCGGAAGCATCGTAAGCATTGAGGGGCTTTCCTGTTGTGGGATTGAGCTCGAGAAGAGCAAATCCGCTGTGCCAGGAGCCATAAATGAGCCAATGCCTGTCGTCACCGGTAACAATGTAGGTAGGGTCAATAGCGTTAAAGTAGAAGTAGGCATTGCCATAGCTGGAAATACCATTGGCATTTGTTCCCTCGCGGAATCTATCGTAAGCCTTGTCAGTGGAAGAGCATACTACATAACCGTGGTCTACCCAGGAATCAGGGTCGGAAGGGTCTGTAGATTCGCACATTCCGATGAAGGCACGCTCTCCCCAGGAGTTCTTGCCGTCTATATTGTCATTGATTACAACACTGTAATACATACGTACTTTGTTGCCTACGGTACGGATTACAGGTGCCCAATAACCATAGCTGGGGTTCTCGATGGGAGCCAGATTCATACGTGAACGAATGTTGTTCAGAGAGTCCTTAACCCAAGCCGGAGCCGTATTCATAGGACCGTAGATATGAGTCCAGTTTACAAGATCCTTGGACCTCTTACCCTGGTACTGACGGCCTATATTGGCCTTTTCGTGCTCGTTACCGTAAGAAGCGGATGTTCCGAACATATAGTAGTAACCATCGAAATATGCGATGGACGGGTCGTGTACATTGGCAAGGTTCCAGTTTGAACGATTGTCCCATCCGGCGATGCTTATATAGTAGTCGCTGTATGTAGGAATGCCATTGTCATTTATCTTACCCTCGTAATCGGGTTTGGTCTGTATTCCGATGCCTTCGTCGTCCTTGCTACAGGCAACTGCCAGAAAAGCACCGAAAACCGCCATAAGTATATATTTCTGAATACGCATAGTTTAGCTTAGTTTAAGTCGACAACGGGATGAATTCTCCAGGTAGGCGTATTGGGCTTGTTGGTGTTTGCCGAATTGCCGTGGATGTTGGGATTGTTGCTCATAGTTCCCTGGAATATAGGGAAGTACTCGTGTCCCGGGATATAGTAGGAAGTGTAGGAATCGTCTGTGCACTCAAGAGCGGTACCGCTTCCCTTTGCATCCAGATTGGCTGTTGTTACAGGCTTCTGGTTGGGATCGGCAGAGTCGTACTTCTCAAAGATGTAACGGCTGTGGGCGGCAATCTGCTGAAGACGCTCCTGGTCGTAGAAGAATCCCCAGCGGATAAGATCTATTCCGCGGCCATTCTCAAGACCGAACTCCTTGGGACGCTCTACGTTGGCAATCTGCTCGAAGAGGGCGTCGGCTGTGGGGAACTTGGTCTGGTCAAGATCGGCAAGAGCCACACGGTTTCTTACACGGTTAATCCACTTGAAGGCATCGGCGGTGGGACCGCTAATCTCATTCTCGCACTCGGCTGCCCTGAGAAGAACGTCCGAATAACGCATCAGGCGAACATTGATACCGCAGTGAAGACCTGTAACCACACTGTTGTAAAGACCGGTGCGGGCGTTAGTCCATTTGGCAACGGGAATACCTCCGTTATCGTTGTTGGTGCGGAGGAGTTTCTTGTTGGCCTCTGTAATTACCATCTGGTAAACCTCGTTCTTACGAGGGTCTCCACCGGGATAAGCGGCTGTAGAGTTGCCAGTGTACTCGTTGTACTCTGACTCGTAAGTCATAGCGGTCCAGAACAGACGAGGATCAAGCCTGCCGTCAGTACATTTTTCTGCTTTAAAGAGGTTGTAGAGCCAGTTGCTCATTGCAACGTCGCCCCAACCGCCAAAGGTTCCGGGACCGAAGTTGGCCTCAAGAGCGTGGCCCTGGGTAGCGTTGGAAGAGATGTTTACAGGAGTCCACTCCTCATCTACTCCGCCGGTGCCGTAGTCCATAAACTGAACTTCGAACAAGCTCTCTACGTTGTTTTCGTCGGCTGAACCCTCACGGAAGTTGGAACCGTAATCGGCAACCAATTCATAGTGACCGTAACGCTCGTTTCCGCCGTCTGCGGCAGAAAGGATGTCCTTAAGAACTGCAAGAGCCTCTGTGTACTTGTGGCGGAACATAAGGGTACGTGCATAGTATCCGGCAGCGGCGCCGCAGGTTGCACGGCCTTTAGCCCACTCGCCACCTTCGTCACGGCTGGGAAGGAGGGTCATAGCTTCCTTAAGGTCGGTCTCTACGAGGTCCAGAATCTCGTCCTGGGGAACATTCTCTGCATAGATGGTCTGGAGAGAACCGTACTGGTCGTAGTCGTCGAACTTAGGAACGGTCTGATAATAAGTTGCAAGCTCGTAGTAGGCAAGGCCACGTAGGAAGAGGGCCTCTCCTCTCATACGTTTGTAGCTCTGCTTAAGGTCTGTAGCGTCACCGGGAATCTTTTTAAGGACAAAGTTGCATCGGTTAACTACGTGAAAGCAGTCACGCCATATCCACTGGTCGGTAACATCTATGGTACCGGGGGAATTCAGATGGTCTGCGGGAATATACCAGGCATTCTGGGGGTTCCAGGCCTCGTCTCCACGAACAACATCGTGCATAAAGCCTACACGGGCGAAGGTTCCTTCCAGACGTATACGGTTGTAACAGGATATAACGGCCTCCTGAAGGTCAGCCTCGGTATTTCCAAAGTCGAACGTTGTCTGCCTGTTTGTATTCTTTACCTCCAGCTCTTTGTCGCAGGAAGCAAGCATTGCAAGCGAAACAGCGAAAACGGACAGAATGAACGATATCTTTTTCATAATCTTATTCATTTTGATATTTCTAGAAGGACAGGTTCACACCCAGCATAAATGTAACAGGAGCCGGATAAGAACAGTAGTTGAAACCAGGAGTAAATACTCCGCCTGCGAAGTCAATGTTGTAGCCGGTGTAACCGGTGAAGGTATGGAGATTCTGTCCGGAAACATAAATCCTTGCGCTGCGCACAAAGCCGTCTCCCAGAACCTTTCCGGGAACATTGTATCCAAGTTCTACGTTGGCAATCTTCCAATATGCTCCGTTCTGGAGGAAACGGGAAGAGAAGAAGTCGTTGTTGACGGTACCTTCTGCAACTGTAGCCACGCGGGGAACAGTCTTGCTGGGATGCTCGGGAGTCCAGGCATTTACAAGATCTACGCTCTTGTTGGTGATACCGTAAGAGCTGTGCAGTGAACGGTCTACATAGTCTACCAGCTTGTGTCCGGCAGCACCATAAGTAGAGATGGTAAGGTCGAAGTTCTTATACTCCAGACGTGCGCTGAGACCAAACTGAACCTTAGGCATACCGCTTCCAAGGTACTTGCGGTCGTCTGCGGTAATCTGTCCGTCGTTGTTAAGGTCTTTGTAAGCAACATCACCGGGCTGTGCGCCGTTCTGGGCAACAAAGTCACCGTTGTCGTTGATGTGATGGTCAACCTCGTACTGATTCTGGAAGATACCCTCGTAAACATAACCGTAGAATCGGCCAACCTCGTGACCTACCTCTGTACGATAGTCTCCGTTATCCTGCATATCGGTACCGATACCAAGAGAAGTAACCTTGTTCTTGGGAAGGGTTACGTTTGCAGAGATGTCGTACTTGACTGCGTGGTCGTAGTTGCGATAGCTTGCAGCAAACTCAAGACCGGAGTTAACCATAGTTGCGGCGTTCATTGTTACGGAGCCATTGGTGGCACCTGCCTCAGCAGGCACGGGAACGCTGTAAAGAAGGTCCTCGGAAGTATTGCGGTAGTAATCCAGGTTGAACTCAAGAGCTCCGCCGAACATAGAGTAATCTGCACCTATGTCGAGGGATTTTTTCTTCTCCCAACGGATGAATTCGTTAACATAGTCCGATATTGCGCTGCCGGTAACCTTGCTGCCGCCGAAGCTGTAGGTGTAGTTTCCGCGGGACATAGTGTCCATATAAGCGTAGTCACCGATATTCTCGTTACCAAGGATACCGTAGCTGGCGCGGAGCTTAAGCAAGCTTACAAGATGTGAATCAACCTTGAAGAAAGGCTCCTTGTCAAGTCTCCAGCCAAGGGAGAATGAAGGGAACCAGTCCCAACGGTTAACGCTTAGACGGGAGCTTCCGTCACGACGTACAGTTGCCTGGAAGAGGTAACGGCCGTCGAAGTCGTAATTCAAACGTCCGATGAAGGAAGCCAGAACGTGCTCGCTTTCTCCTGAGGAAGCGTCACGGGTGGCGGCGTTTCCAACCTGGAGGTAGTAAGGCTCGGGGAAATCGTTGCCCCAGCCTGCAAGAGTATGGAATTTCTCTCTCTGGAAAGTCATACCTGCAACGGCATTGATATGGTGTTTGCCATATTTTCCGTCATAGGTAAGATAGTTCTCTACCAGGAAGTCTGTGTAAACATTGTAGTTCTCTGACAGACGCTCGTTGCTCTTTGCAAGATAGTTTGCATTGGAGAGGATGAAGGCGGGAAGGAAGGTGAATCCCTTTACCATTGAACGGCTGTAAGAAAGGTTAAGGGTGTAGTCCAGCTTTGTGCTCTCGCTGCTGCGTCCAACCATACCGATGAGGTCTACGATGGCTGTTCCGGTAGCTACGATACGGTCAACTGTGGAATTCCTCTGAATAAGCTTGTTGTAAAGCAGAGGGTTGGCCATACGGATGTCACCGTGGATGCTGTCGTAGTAAGTACCGAAACCATAGGCATCGTAGGAGTAACCTGAGGCTGCGCCCACAACACGGTCAAGGAACCAGGTGTCGTTGTCATAAGCCTTGATGGTAGGAGGCATAAAGAGGGTGGTAGCCATAATAGGATACTGGGTACCGTAGAGACCCTGAACGTACTCGTTTGCATTGGAAGCAGACATATTGTCCTGATCGCTGTGGGAATAAACCATTCCGGTGCGGAGTTTAAGGAACTTTATGTCCAGAGTGTTGTTCACGCGTGCGGTGAAACGGTCGAAGTTAGGACCTGCGCCCTCGAGGGTTCCCTTCTGGCTGTAGTAGTCCAGACCTACGTTGAAGGTGCTGTTCTCGCCGCCGCCTGAGAAGTTGACATTGTGGTTCTGACGGATACCGATCTTGAACATCTCGTCAAACCAGTCTGTGTTGTTTGTCTTAGGGTCGAGATAATTCTCGGAACCTACAACATATCCTGAAGGCACTTTGTCGGCCAGGCCGCTGTTGGCATAGGACTGACGGATGTAGTCCTGATACTGGGCGGCATCCATAACATCGTAAACACCCTTGCGGATCTGGTCTACACCGGCATATCCACGATACTCAACCTTTACGGGCTGATTCTTCTTACCGTTCTTGGTGGTAATGATTACCACACCGTTGGCGGCACGTGAACCGTAGATTGCTGCTGCCGATGCGTCCTTGAGAACCTGTATGGTCTCTATGTCGTTAGGAGAGAAGTCACGAATGGAAGTTCCCATAGGAACACCGTCGATAACGTACAGAGGGCTGGTATCACCGAAGCTGCCCAGACCGCGGATGCGTACGGCAGGATCGGCTCCGGGCTGACCGTCAGAAGTAATCTGCACACCGGCAACCTTACCCTCGAGCATTGAGGAGATGTTGGAGTGAGAAACCTTCTTCATCTCATCGGCATCCACGATGGCTACCGAACCGGTAAGGTCTACTTTCTTCTGGGAACCATAACCCACAACCACTACCTGATCAAGGAGAGTGGCTTCTGATTTCATATTGATAGTGCCAAGAGAACCACCTTTGGTGATTTCTATTTCCATAGTCTCGAGGCCGACGAATACAATCTGAAGGGTAGAGCCTACGGAAACGCCCGAAAGCTCGAAATTACCGTCAAGGTCTGTGGATGTACCGATAGTGGAACCTTTTACAACAACTCCTGCTCCCAGGACGGGCTCGCCAAGGTCATCCAATACAGTACCGCTGACAGTTACAATATCCTGCGCCTGAGCGGTGTAGCCTCCGCAGATGCCCGGGATAAGGGCAGGAACGGTTGCCATAAGGCCGCACAGTGCTATAGTTGCAAATATTCTTTTCATATCTAGGCACATTTGTTAATCAAAATCCATATATGCAGCCTCTGTGCATACCGCAAAAGTAACATCGGTACCATCGACTACGATATTGTCGTAATACTGGAAATGGCTTTCACTGGCTGCATCCACAATCTCGTAGCGGACAGAAGCAGTATTGTTTACACCCACCGTTACGGTAATGGTAATCTTGGAACCGTCAAGACGGGAGGCAAAAACATCCCAGTTCCAGTTG
>JBGVAW010000025.1:0-8001 GCA_045224955.1 Candidatus Cryptobacteroides sp. | reverse complement strand
TGGGAGCCTTATAATAGGAAAGCCCTGCAAAAATGCGATTGCCGGATTTAGAGAAATAAGGCGACGCATTCTGGTTGAAGATAAGTTCTCCGTTGGTATAATCAGCCCCCACAAGTATCTGGGCGGCCTCTCCCCCACGGGAAAGCATTATGGAGCAATGGCGGTCACCACCGTATTTCAGGGAAACGGAATCCTCCGACGAAAGGAAGACCAGGGCATCCCCGGCCAGATTGAAATTAAGGCCCTTGTACCATTTGGCTCCCTCGTGCAGGGACTTGCGGGTATGGGAAGCCATATCCAGGAGAATAACCTCATCCTTTGAAAGACTGTCCTTCTTGTCCTTTTTAAGGATGGCAGCCAGTTGCAATCCCCTACCGTCAAAGACATAGGAATCTACATTTTTGAGGGTATCGGCCTTTTGGGTCGATGGGTCCAGAACGATGGTTTTTTTGTCGGTCTGATAGGCTACGAAGGGCATCGAATCAAAGCCGGTCTTGAAGCCTGTAACCTTTGCTATCTTCTTAACCTCGAAGGTCTTGAGGTTGATGATGGCAAGGGAGTCCTTGGGAAGCTGGTCCTTCTTTTTACCCTTGATGCGCGCAGCCCTGGTATCCTTGAAGAAAGGCTTCACAAGGCAGTAAGCCCAGTCTGCATCGGGAGATACGGAAAGGCTTGCTCCGCGGGGAATCTCCAGCGTTTTGCCATCAGTCGTGCGGCGAAGATAAAGCGTGGCATCGCCCTCCTGAGGCGCTATGCTGTAGGAGAGAATGGTGCCGTCCGGGGTAAGGGCAACTCCTGTAACCCTCTCCCAGGAATCATAGACATCGTGATTCAGAGCTGCCTTCTGGGCAAAAGCGCTGCCGGCGCTAACCGCCGCCAGAACCAACAAAAAAACAACTTTTTTCATACAATAACTATTTAATGGATAGTAGATAGTTTGAAACCCGTGCCACCCTCGGCACCGTAAGAGGGGGGACCATTTATGGTGGGGTCGGCTTTGCCGACGGTTTCAAACTATCTACTATCAAATACTTTAAATTATCTTATTTGGATATTTCCTTAGCCAAAGCCTGAAGGGCGTCCATATCGGCAGCAGTTGCACGGCTGCGAATAGTAACCATCGGCTCGATAATCTCAATATTCTTTAATCCGGACAGCATATCCTTCATAATGCGGCCCGCACAGGGAGCCCAGCTGCCATTCTCTACAAGGCCGACACGTCTCTTCTGCCAGGCCTTGTCCTGCAAATGGTGCAGAAGATTGGCCATCGGAGGGAAAAGTCCGCCGTCGTAGGAGGCTGCGGCCAAAACCACCTTGTCGTAAGAGAAGGCATCCTCTATAATCTCCGAAATCTCCATCCTTGTCACATCCACAACCTTTGCCTTCTGCCCGCAAGCCTCAATCATAGAAGCCAGCGCAACCGCTGCCCGGGCTGTGCCGCCGTGAATGGAAGCGTGGCATACAAGAACGCCGGGCTTCTCTGCCTCGTACTTGCTCCAGATATCGTAAAGTCCTATATACTGCTCCAAATCCTTGCGCAGAACGGGGCCGTGAAGCGGTGCTATCGCCTTAACCTCCAGTTTCTTAATCTTTCCCAGGAGAGTCTGCACCGGAGTTCCGTACTTGCCGCAGATATTAAAATAATACCTCCTTGCCTCGCAGGCCCAGTCTTCCTCTTCTTCTCCAAAATATCCGCAGAGGCTGAGAGCGCCAAACTTGCCAAAAGCATCGGCAGAGAAAAGCACGCCGTCTGCAGAATCATAAGACACCATAACCTCCGGCCAATGAACCATAGGGGCTGCGTAGAAAGTGAGCGTGCGGCCTCCAAGGTCAATGACATCCCCCTCCTTTACGGCAAGAGTGCGGGAGGTAAAATCTGCCTCGGGGAAAAACTGCCCCAGCATAGACAGGGCCTTTGCCGATGCAACCAGAACCATCGACGGATACTTTTCCATAACCTTGGCAATAGAGCCTGAATGGTCCGGTTCCATATGATGTACCACAAGATAGTCCGGAGTCCTGGCACCGAGGGCTTCCTGAAGATTAGCCATCCACTGTTCCTGGCCGCGGGTATCTACGGAATCCATAACGGCGCACTTGCCGGTACCGCAGAGAAGGTAAGAATTATAGGACATTCCTTCCGGTACAGGATATTGACTCTCAAATAAATCCAGGGTTTTGTCATCTACGCCTATGTAAAGCAGATTGTCAGTTATTTGTTTCATTCCTCTAGTGTTACTTTATAATATTTTTGTGAATGTGAGTACAAATATAGTTTTTTTTAGTATTTTTGCTTAATCAACACTAAACATCTTAGCAATGGCAAAAGAACAATCAGTAAGAATACAGACCTCTTTTCTGAATCCCCTTGAGAAAAAAGCACTGGTATGGCTGGCAGACCGCCAACCCAAATGGATGACCTCTGACCTTCTCACTTTCATAGGCTTCCTGGGCGCAGTAATCATAGCTGTAGGCTATGCCCTTTCCGGTAAAAACCTCGCCTTCCTCTGGCTTTCAACGGCAGGATGGATTATCAACTGGTATGGAGATTCGCTTGACGGCACACTTGCCCGCGTACGCAAACAGCAAAGGCCTGTATATGGTTTCTTTATCGATCACACCGTAGATTGCATCAACGAGTCCGTAATGATAATCGGTCTTGGAATGTCTCCTTTTATGAGTTTTGACATTGCAATGCTTTGCCTTGTAGCCTATCTCCTTATAAGCGTGTACGTTTATATCAGCGCCCACCTCAAGGGAGAATTCAAGCTCACCTACGGAAAGATGGGTCCCACCGAGCTCAGGGTTATCCTTATTATCCTGAACACTATTCTCTTCTTCATCCCCTGGACAAGAGAGACCTACGTTGCCTTCACAGCATTGGGAGTTGATTTTGTACTGTCAATCCTTGATATAATCGGAATCTTAATCTTCATAGGTATTCTCATAGCCTACTTTGGCAGCCTTATCAAGGACGGCCGCGAATACGCAAAGGCAGATCCCCTTATAAAGAATAATGGACAGTAAGTACAGAAAGTTAATAATCAGAGTAATAGCCTTTTCCACCTCAACCCTTGCCGGGTTTGTGGTGGATATGGTTGTACTCTGGGTATTCTCCAGATTTGTACTTAACAAGAACTACGCAGAGCAGTTCATACTCTCCAACCTGGTATCGTTCGAGTGCGCTGTCCTGGCCAACTTTGCCTGCGCCTACTTCTTTGTATGGAAGGACAGAGTGTCCAACCGCTCCGTAAAATCATTCTTCCGTCATTACCTTGGCTATAACCTCTCTTCCACAGGAGGTTACTTTGTGCAGCAAGGAGCCATCCTTCTGTTCAGCTGGCTGTTCAGCTGGGACGTGCTGCTTTGCAAGATTCCCGCACTGTGTATATCGGGAACAGTGAATTTTGCCCTCAACGAATGGGTTGTATTCCGTAAAAAAACACCTAAGGAGAACGAAGATGGCGCTGCTGGACAATAAGCAACTTGCTGCAATACATCCCTTCTTTGGCACGGGACTGGGGCGTTTCAGCGCCAAGGTGTTAAAGAAGATTCTCTCTCTGGACAAGTTCATTTATTACTACGAGCTAAGCGGTAAGGACGGTTCCCGCGGGCCGGACTTTGCCAACAACGTATGCACAAACACCCAGACCATATACGAAGTAGGTGGCCTGGACAATATAAAGGACCTTAAAGGTCCCTTCATTACCGTAAGCAATCACCCCTACGGGGGAATGGACGGCATTGTGATGGTAGATCTGTTCGGGCATCTCTATCCCGGATACAAGTTCATAGTGAACGACTTCCTGTCCATCCTGGAATATATGGGCGACAGTTTCATCCCCGTCAAGCCGGCCGGCAAGGAAAAAACCGCCGCCAGCACAAAGAGCATAAGAGGGTTGCTCTCCGCCCTGAACAACATCCGCGACGGACTGCCGATAGGAGTCTTCCCGGCAGGAGCGGTTTCTACCCTTAAACTGGGAGGCAAGGCGCCTCTGGACAGGCCCTGGCAGGAATCAATGATAAAATTCATCCGCAAGGCCGGCGTACCGGTGGTTCCCGTCCACTTCCACGACAGGAACTCCCGCTTCTTCTACTTCCTGGGCTATCTGAGCCGCAATCTCAGGATACTGCGCCTTCCCAAGGAAGTGATTAACAAGAAGGGTAAAAAAGTAAGGCTCACCATAGGAAAGCCCATTTCCGTAGAAGAGCAGAAGCAATACGGCAACATAGACGACTTTTGCAAATTCCTGCGCAAAACAGTTTACAATCTGCCTGTTACAGACGACCTAACCGCAAGAAGCGACATTAAGATATGAAAAACAGGCCGCACATCGCTATTGTAGGCGCAGGGGCGGCAGGTTGTTTTTGCGGCGCCCTTTTGGGAGAACTTCTCCCCGGGGCCGATGTCACCGTCTTCGAGTCCGGACGCCTCCCTATGGCCAAGCTGGCCATTACCGGCGGAGGCCGATGCAATATTACCAACACATTCAAGGAGACCGCAGCCCTGAAGGCCTATCCCCGGGGTGGCAGGCTTATGGAGCATTTGCTAAAGGGTTTTGGGCCCGATGATGTATGCCGATGGTTTGGTGACCGCGGCGTAAAATTCGTCTGCCAGGAAGATCAGTGCATTTTTCCTGCTTCGCAGGATGCAATGCAGATAGTCCGCACCTTAAAGAAGGCCTGCGAAGATGCCGGAGTCAAGATTCGATGCTCCTGCCCCGTTACCGGGATTACTCCCGGGAAGGAGGGGGGCTTCGCCCTTACCGTCTGCGACGGCGAGGTTATAAAGGCCGATATTGCCGTAATTACCGTTGGAGGCCTTTCCTCCGCCAAGCTTTGCAGCGTTCTGGAAGGCCTGGACATAGAACTTGTAAAGCCTGTCCCTTCCCTGTTTACGCTTAAGACAGAATCGGCCATTAAAGAATTGGCCGGGGCGGTTGTCAATCCCGTGAAAGTAAGCCTGGAAGGCACGAAGCTCAGCGCCATCGATCCCCTCCTTATTACCGACTGGGGGTTCAGCGGGCCAGCGATCCTTAAGTTATCCAGTTATGCAGCCAGGGATTTGGCAGACAGCGGCTACAAGGGAACCATCGCCATAAATTGGATGTATGACAATACGGAGGATGAGGTAATGGCCCTTCTGGAAGAGTACTCAGGAAACTGTCGGCATAAAAATATAGCCTCCGTATATCCTCCTAAATTGACTTCCAGACTTTGGAATTTCATTATAAATAAGGCAGATATAAAAGAAAATGTTAAATTTGCAGAGTTGACCGCTAAATCCCGGAGAAGATTGTGTTCCACGCTTTTGCACGACACCTATCCCATAACGGGAAGAGGACGGTTCAAGGATGAGTTCGTGACCTGCGGCGGTGTGCCGCTTGGCCAGGTTAATTCATCTACGCTTGAGAGCCGCACCCATCCGGGGCTCTATTTTGCCGGAGAGGTTCTGGACATAGACGCGGTAACGGGAGGGTTCAACCTGCAGGCAGCCTGGACCACGGCCCACAGAGTAGCAAACAGTATAAAAGAATCGATATGAAAGTTAAAGTAGTCTTGTTAACCGGCGGAAGCAGCGGAATTGGCGCCGCTACTGCATCGCTGCTGGCAGCAAAGGATATCAAAGTTTACGCCGCATCAAGAAGCGGAAAGGCTCCTGACAACGACGGTATCATCCCTATTGTTACCGATGTTAACGACTCGGAGGCCATAAAGGCTGCCGTAAAAAGGATATACGAGCTGGAAGGTCATCTGGACGCCGTAATCTGCAACGCCGGTAACGGCATAGCAGGAGCGGTGGAAGATACTACCATCGACGAGATTCGCTATCAGTTCGAGACCTGTTTCTACGGAGCGGTAAGGACGATTGATGCCTGCCTGCCCATTTTCCGCCAGCAGGGTTATGGAAAGATTATTACGGTTACTTCCGTGGCCGGCTTCATTCCCATCCCCTTCCAGGCCTTCTATTCCAGCGTAAAAGCTGCCCTGCTTATGCTTACCAAGGCCCTCTCTCTTGAGGTTAAGCCTTATGGCATCCAGTGTTGCAGCGTTCTTCCCGGAGATACCAAGACCGGCTTTACTGCCGCACGTAAATATGTAGAGCACGCAGAGGACGGTCCTTATGCCCACGTTATGAAGCGTTCCATTGCCAAGATGGAAAAGGACGAGCAGAACGGTATGCCGCCGGAGAAAATAGCGAAGGCCATCCTAAGGCAGCTTAAGGCCCGCAGGATGAAGGCTACGGTTACTCCCCGCTTCGACTACAGGGCAATAGAAATACTGTCCCGTCTGCTGCCTACCAAGATTGTACTCTGGCTTGTTGGAAAACTATACTGCTAGGAAATGACTTTCCCGTTAAAGGACTATCTGTTTGCTCCGGTTCAGCCGAGAAAAGGCCTTCTTCCCATAGACTGGCTCACCGTTGGTTACGTTGCGTTTACCAGCGTGCTTATGCTTATCTTCGGAAGCAGGATGAGCAACCTCACAGGTATGATTATCCTTAGGGCTGCAGCCCTTTGCGTAGTGTGCCTGGGATGGTACTTTAACACGAAATTCACGCTGCGCGGCGTTCATATGCTAAGGATTGCCTGCGTAGTGGGGCTTCTGGCCTTCTGGTATCCGGACTTGTACGAGGTCAGCAGGGTCTTCCCCAATGCAGACCACATATTTGCCTCCCTGGAACAGACTGTATTCGGCGGCCAGCCGGCCCTTCTGTTTTCCCAGAAATGTGCTTCTCCCTTCCTTAGCGAGTGTTTCTACTTTGGCTATATCTTTTACTTCCCGATGATAGGCATTCTTCTGGTATATTTCTTTTTTGCCAGACATCAGGATTTTGAAAGAACCGCCACTATAATACTGGGAGCGTTTTTTACCTACTACCTGGTATTCCTCTTCCTTCCGGTAGCAGGGCCTCAGTATTACTTCAACGCCATAGGCCCGGATACAGCTGCGGCCGGATCATTCCCGGCCGTAGGTATGTGGTTCGACACCGACACCACTATGATGGATCCTCCAGGATGGAAGGACGGGATGTTCTATAATATTCTGGAAATTATCCGCCACAGCGAAAGGCCTGTCGCCTCATTTCCAAGCAGCCACGTTGGCATAAGCACCATCGTTATGTTTTTTGCTTTAAAAACCAGGAGCAAAGGGCTGCTGAGCGTGTTGCTTCCTCTTTGGATTTTGCTGTGCTGCGCAACCGTCTATATCAGGGCTCATTACCTTATCGATGTAATTGCCGGGTTTGCAACAGCCCCCTTGGTTTACCTGATTCTGAATAAGATTATTCCTGCTTCTTCCACTTTGAAAGAGCAGAGTTAAGTGCATCCCAATGCTCGGGAGTCATACTTCCGGGTGTGAAGAGGCAGATTCCTGCCGCTCCGTTTTCCATAGAACCAATGACTGCATCCTCTATCTCGGAGGGTATCAGGCCAGATGCCTCAGGGTCTTTGAGGCTGGCTTTATTCTGCCAATCGTGGCAGATGAACAGGCCGCTGTAAACAGGCTTGCCGGGCACGGCGCGAACCTCTTCGCCGGTAACGCGGGCAACCCACTTGGTATCTGTAAGATAGAAGTCATTGTAGTTCATAGGGAACAGTTCGTCAACATTCCACTTAGCCCAGTCCTGCCTTACCATCCAACGGGCGTAAGTATCGGGACCCGGGAAAACATCGGCGCTGACCTTCTTGCCCTGGGCGTGTACGGCGTCGGCAATCTTGTTTACAAGGTTGGTTATTACATCCTGGCGGAACTGTGCCCATTCGGGGTCGCTCTTGGGATGTTTCAGTTTGTGTCCGACCTGCTTCTCAAAGTCTGCAACGCAGTCTGCGCAGTAGCAGTAGTCGGCCGGGGCATAGTAATCGGTCATATCCAGGTTGAACTTCTGCCAGAGGCCGCGTGCCAGTTTAACGTCCGGGTAGCGGATGTAGTCCAGCTGAACGTAATCTACGTCCGGGATCTTGGCTATCTCTGTGTACTGCTCTACAAACCATTTTATAA
>JBGVAW010000024.1:0-15857 GCA_045224955.1 Candidatus Cryptobacteroides sp. | reverse complement strand
GGCAGCCACATCGAAATTATAACTGTCAGTTCCGTTGGTAACGGTTACGCCGCCCTCTGAAACCTTGGCATAAACACGATATACGTTATTACCCATATCGACAAGGGGCTGTCCCTCTACTTCTGCGCCCGAACCTGTAAGGGTATAGGTTTGATCGGGATTGGGGTCCGGATCGGGATCAGGATCGGGATTGGGATCTTCGGGATCAAGCTCTGATTCAACTATGCTGTGTGTAAGATGTCCAGTTTCGTTAAGGAAGATGCTCATCCTTACAGTCCTAAGGTCGAAGTTATGATCCAGCTTCCACAAGTTGCCCCAATTGGTAGCTACTACATCGTAAACGTAATATTCCTCTGCATTTGAAGGAAAATTAGCGCTGTTGGGGCCATCGGGATCCGACCAGCAGGAACCCCATCGTGTGGACATTCCGTTAACCTCTGTTGCAAAAGCGTAACGCTCTTCTGTCCAGCTGCACCAGCTGGGAGTGCCGGGACGTCCGGGTCCAAGCAGGGTAATTAAAGCAGTGCCGGAGAATACTCCTTCTCCCTTGTACTTAAGGGTGAGGAAGGTTGAACCGTTGGCTGCCCATTTTGCCTGAACTGTAGTTGCCAGCTGATCTATTGTAACGCTGAGAGTATTGAAGTTTACCACAATGCGGGCAAGACCGGTCTCGGGGATATTGGCAGGCTCATAGGAGTCATCGCCCTGAATGAGCACGCCCTTTGAATTGGGATAGAATCGATCCTCTCCATAGCCAAAGTAGAGACCGCCGGCCTGAATCTTTGCAATTGCAGAGAATACTCCGGGCTCGCCCTGAATGAATTGTACGTTCTCTTCTACAGAGCCTTCACCACCCAGGGTAAGGGTAGAAGGAATCTCGTCGATACCGTCTCCGCGGGTAATGTTAAGGGGTTTGTAAACTTCTGCAATGCGGGATATTCCGCCCTTGGAAGCGCGTACTGTCCAGATAAAGTCTCCGCTCTCCCTGCGGCGCAGACCGGCAGCAACAGCAACCGAATTCATCTGTGCCTGAGTAAGGGTAAGACGGCTCTGGGAGCCCTTGTCGCTCTGGAATACCATAAGCGGGGAAGAGAAGTTTCCGCCGGCACGGTCGAACAGCACTTCGTACAGAAGGATTCCGCCGTCGTTGGCACCGCCGCCGGACCAGTAGAATGTAACTCGTTCTGCCGATGTTACGTCAAGTACAATCTCTTCCTCTGCCGTAAGCACGTCGGGCAGGGTAAAAGTATCGTCAAAATTATATTCTTTGCACCCGAAAAGGGCAACCATCATAGATATGATAGCAATAAAAGTCTTTTTCATAATCTGCTACCAATTTAGGTTCTGTGAAAGATTATTGTTAAGGTCCCTTTCCTTCTGAGGGATAGGCCAAAGATAGTGTTTTGCCGCGTCAAACTGTCTAAGTTCTATACGGGCATAACCTGCATCGGCACCAACGGCCTCTCCGGTGTACTGTCCGTGGCACCAGCCGTTGAGCACGTTTTCCGCAATGCGCCAGCGGATGATATCATTCCTGCGCGCACCTTCGAAGGCCAGCTCGCAGCGACGCTCGTTGCGTACGATTTCCCTAAGGTCAGCGCCCGTTCCGGGATAATCAAGGGCAGATGCCAGTGTGAAGCCTGCTCTCTGACGGATAGGACGTATTGTAGCGTTCCAAACCTGGTCTGTAAGGGTACCGAGTTCAGCGTGAGCCTCAGCATTCATAAGAAGGACGTCTGCATAGCGGATAATGATGGCATTAAGACCGGACTGCAGAGTCTGACGATAGTTCTTGTCCCACCATTTGCGTACGTAGTAACCGGTAGGGGTAACGTCGGAGGTTGCGCGGAATCTGTCGCGGCCGGTCCAGTCAGGCTGGGTAAAGCTACCGTCGGCCATCGGGTAAGAATTGCCGGGATACATTACAGTTGCAGCAAGACGGGGATCCCTGTCGTTCCAAGGATTGTTCTCGTCGTAGCCTGAACCGTCCTCGCCTATAGCCTTTCCGTTAAGCATAATGTAACTATCGACCAAAGACTTAAGGGGAGCAATGTTGGAATAACCACCCATTGACGGGGGAACAAGATTATACATAATATTGTGCTCGCGGCTTACCAGTATGTACTGGGAGGCAAGCATAATCTCGGAGCAATACTCGTTGGCCACCTCGAACAAACCGGTATAAGAGCCAAAGAGGGCAACTTTGCCACTGTCCATAATTCTCTGGGTTACTGCCTTTACGTTCTCGTAGTCACCCTCAAAGAGGTAAACCTTTGCAAGAATGGCAAGGGCTGTCCAGTGAGTGATGCGTCCGCGGTCTCCCTCGCCGTATGAGTCCGGAAGAATCTGGGAATCGGTTACTGCCTTAAGTTCAGAGATAATACTGGATACAATCTCTGCCTTTGGAGTACGCTCCATAGAACGGGACTCTGCGATGGTAATAGGCCTTGTAATATAAGGCACGTCGCCAAAACGGGTGTACAGGTCGTAGTAATGCCAGGCCCTGAGAGTGCGGGCCTCGGCAATATAGCGGGCCTTTTTGTCCTCTGAGAGACCAACGGTCTGGTCTATGTGTGCGAGAAGTTCGTTACAGTCGCTGATGCCGCTGTAATGACCGCCCCAGAATCCATAGATATAATCCTCGGAAGTGCCGTACTGGCCGTTACCGATGGCCTGAGTCTGACCGCCCTTTACGTAGGCATTATCAGTCATACCGTCACTGTAAACAAGGCCGTACATATCTGTCAGGGAGACATAGCAGGTATTGAGCGCGCTTATGGCAGCTTCGGGGTCTGCCTGCCAGTAATTTTCATCTGTGTCCCTGTCGTAAGGCTGGGTATCCAATGATACACAGGATGTAAATCCAAGGACGATAGCGCCTATAAGCAGAAGGTAATTTGTTTTCTTCATAGCTTTCTCCTCCATTCTAGAATTTAACGTTAAGACCTAAGGAGTAAACTCGGGCAACAGGATAAGAACGGCCGCTGCCGGCTGTGTACTCAGGATCCCAGCCGCCCTTCATTCCTGTAAGGGTGAGAGCGTTCTCTATGCTGCAGAACAGACGAAGCTGCTGGAGATGAAGCGGCTTCATCCAAGCGCCCTGGAAGTCATAACCCATCTGGACGTTCTTAAGACGGACATAGGCTGCGTTCTGAATCCAGAAGTCGCTTCTGTATGCGTTATTGGCAGATTCCGCGCCACGGGTAAGACGGGGATATGAAGCATCCGGGTTGGCAGGAGTCCACCTGTCAAGGTGGAAGTCGAGCACAGGACCTTCGTTGTTATTGTGGAATGCCTCTACAGACTCTCCGCGAAGCCAAGCGCTTCTGAGGCCGACTCCCTGTATGAAAGCAGAGAAGAAGAAACCTTTCCACTGCAGATTGTAATTGAAACCGAAGGTGTAACGGGGGAATTCGTTACCCACTACAAAGCGGTCGTCCTCGTTAATGACACCATCGGTATAACCATCGGCATCCGGTTTATCTATATAACGTATATCGCCTGCACGGGGGATGATTCCCTCCAGGTGAGGGCTGGATTCTGCCTCCTCGTCGGATTGGAACAATCCGTTGCTGCGGAGCGCATAGTATGAGTAAAGAGGATAGCCTTCTTTGATTACGGAGTAAACATCGGAACCAAAGTAAAGGGTCTCGCCGTGAGTGTCGTCAACAATATTCCAGCTGTCGGCTACGTTGGCGGAGATGTTATGATTAACGGCTCCGGTGCGGAAGTGGTAGTTTACCGATACTTCCCATCCATAGCTGTTTACCGATGCGGCATTTGAGCGGGGCGATCCGTTGCCGAAGATGGCGGGAACCGGCAGGCTCACAAGAATGTCGCTTGTATGATTGTAGAAACCATCGACACTGAGGTTAAGGTCTCCCTTGAGGAAACTTGCATCCAAGCCGATGTCTGTCATCATTGTGGTCTCCCACTTGATTCCGGGGTCTACCGATGCATAGGATGCTGTAGGAACCAGTTTGCCATCGAATGTATAACCCTGGGTTACGGTGATGGTTTTAAGGTATTCGTAGGATCCGATTCGATTGTTACCTACAAGACCCCAGCTTCCGCGAAGCTTGAGGGAAGGGATAACGCTGCGCAATTTTTCCCACCAGCTTTCCTGGGAAATTCTCCAACCAAGAGATACTGAAGGGAAGAGACCGGAACGGTTGCCCTTTGCGAAGTAGGATGAATAGTCGTTTCTTACGTTGAATTCTGCAAGGTAGCGCTCGTCGTAGTTATAGGTGAGACGGCCGAAGGCAGAGTACAGCGACCAGTCACTGGCGCCGCCGCCATTGGAAACATCGTCACCGGAGAGACCTCCTACCATAATGTCGTAGCGGGAATTCTCGGTAATACGGGAGGTATTGAAACTCCTTGTCCTTTCTCCCTCATAGGCGTAACCTGCAAGGGCGGAGAAGTTGTGCTTCTCTCCGAAAGTCTTGTTATAATTGAGGGTTACCGTAGAGGTCAGCTTGGTTGAGCGGTAGAAGGATTCGGAGATATGATTCTCGCTGTCGCCTGAATAAGGGCTGGGAGATGCCTTGCGGTTCTCGTGAGTCTGGTTTTCCAGTACACGGCCACCGATGGTAGAATTAAGGCTCAGTCCATCTATTAGTTTGAGGCTGGCAGTGAGCGAACCGCCTATGTCGTCGTTTACGCTCTTGCGATATCCGCCCTGCTCCAGACGCTCCAGAGAGTTGGAATTGGAGCCGGAAGGATAGTTATATGTACCGTCGGGGAACTTTATCTCGTAAATAGGAGGCATACGGTTGGCCTGTTCTATAATCCAATCTGTCCAGTAAGCGTGGTCGTTAATGACATTGCGTGTAAACTGAACGGTGGCGTTTACGGACAAGCGGTCTGTTACCTTATGGTCAAAGCCAAGGCGTCCGTTGTAGCGCTTGTATCCGTAATCATCTCCGACAAAGAGGCTGTTCTGGTCCAGATAACCGAGGGAAGCCATATAAGAAAGGTTCTTTGTTCCGCCGGTAACGGAGAGATTATGAGTTGTCTGCGGAGCATAGTCCTTGTACAACTCCTTAATCCAGTTGACATTTGTTCCACCGTTGCGGAAGAAGGCAATGTCTTCTGCGGAGAACTTGATGCTGCGGCCGGAGTTAACCTCTGCCTCGTTGTAAAGTTCTGCATACTGCCAGGAATCAACTATAGTAGGCAGGGCCGTAGCTTGCTGCATACCGAAGGTCAAATCATAACTTACGGCAACAGTACCTTCCTCTCCCCTCTTGGTAGTTACGAGGATAACGCCGTTGGAAGCTCTTGAACCGTAAATAGCGGTGGAAGAAGCATCCTTAAGAACTGATATCTGGTCTATATCGTTGGGGTTAAGATTGGCAAGAGAGCCTTCTATACCATCGATAATAACCAGCGGAGAGTTGTCGTTCATTGTGTTGTAACCACGGATGTTCAATGATGGCGAGCCGCCCGGGGTAGATGAACTCTGCTGAATCACCAGACCGGGAGTGGTACCCTGAAGGCCCTCCAATACGTTCATAATAGGTTTTCCCTCCAATTCCTTCGTGGAAACTGAAGAAACGGCACCTGTCAGGTTGACCTTTTTCTGAACGCCATATCCGACCACCACTGCATCTTCCAGCAAGATGGACGAATCGCTAAGAATGACATCGATAGTGGTACGGCCGTCAACATTCACTTCCATCGTTTCATAACCAATGGCCGAGATCACCAAAACGTCGTTAGAAGCCGCTTTAATGGTAAAGCGACCATCAAAATCGGTAGAAGTACCTACTGTGGTACCCTTAACAATAACGGAGGCTCCGATGACGCTCTCGCCGCCGGAGAATACCGTACCGTTAATAACCGAGACGTCTCCCTGGGCATAGACCTTCACTGAGGCCGATACTGCCAGGAAAGCTGCAAAGGAGAACAGCAGCGGAAGTGCCCGCCTGCACGCCTTTGCAAAACATTTACGGATTTTTGTTTCACTCATTTTTTATGGAGTTAATTAATTGGTATTTCTAAGGATTAGCCCTGACGTAAGCCCTGACGGCCATACATTCCTGACCGGGATTAACAGGGCGAAGCGTGAACTCTTCTACGCAGGCCGGGATAATGAAGGTCTCTGCGTAATGTACCTCAAACGGCTCGAAACGGCCGTCAGGACTCTCTACTACGGCAGCCTCGCCTTCTACCAGATTCAGGACCTGAACGCTTTCAGAGGTCTTTACAGGAGCCTTGCCCGTAAAGCGGATACGGCGGGTTTCTATGAATTCTGCCGGATGCAGACCTGTTTTTATTTCTTCCCAACCCTCTCCCTTTGCAACCGGTTGGAACTGGTTTGCCAGATGACTGTGTATATAGTCAGTATCACGTTCCCACTGGATAACATGGCTGCCGCGCTCTACGTTGATAGGTCTTGGTTTACCATCCAGTCCAAGACGGCCCCAGTCCCATAGCTTGAAGGTAAATATGTTAGGGGTCGCGCTTATTTCCAGCACCATAGCATTGGCTCCGGAGCAATGAATTGTTCCTCCGGGAATAAGGAAATGGTCGTGTTTATGAGCCGGAAGACGGTTCACATATTTCTCTGCGTCAAAGATAAGTTCTCCTCTCTGCGCAGCACGCAGGTCAGAAAGCATTGCCTCCTTGTCAACGCCCTTGCGAACGCCAAGGTAAACCGTAGCGCCCTCTCCTGCATCAAGAAGATAATAGCTCTCGTCCTGAGTATAGGGCATACCGAACTGCTCGCGTATGAACTGAGTGGTAGGATGAACCTGAAGGCTTAGGTTACCGCCGCCCATAGTATCAAGGAAGTCAAATCTAATAGGGAAATCCTTTCCGAAACGGCCCTCTACAGGCACGCCCAACAGCTCGCGGCTGTGAAGCAGTACAAGATCTACTGAGGGGAACTCTACCTTTTCACCATCGACCTCAAGCAAAAGGCTGTTCTCCTCGGGGACGCAATCGAAACACCATCCAAAATTGATGGCATCCCTGTCAAGGTCGCATACCTCCTTCATCCACTGGCCGCCCCAGGGTGCAGGATCGAAGAACGGCACAACACGGAAGGGCTTGCGGGCGGTAATTGCCATACCGTCACGGAAGGTTTCGGCTTCTATGAGCTTGGGCCTGGAGGCATCGTTAGTATCCAGGAACCAGTCTATTCTGGGGAAGAGTGTGTCCTTGTAATAATCCAGGGCTCTCCAGTCAATGAACAGGCCTCTTTTATACTGAATGGATACAGGGTCCTGATAATTGTTTACACCCAGGCCGCATACCTTATGGGCACGGAATCTCTGCTGAATTTCCCAGCGGGCCATATCCGCATAAACAACAACTGCATCGTCCGGAGCAACCATAGCTGCACCGGGGCCTATGATAAGGGTACCCTGAGCCACAGACGCGCGCGCGTTATTTAATAGGTGCGGATCAAAGAAGTCTATAAGACGAAGAGGCGAGACATAGCCAAATAGGACATCATCGGTCATAAACCTCTGAGTCATAGAGTTAATGGCTTCCTCTGACTTAAACAGGCTACGGGTACGGATAATATTGACAAATCCGTCCTTGACGGCCTCTTCAACTTCATTTTCGTAAACACCGGCATAGCAATCGATAGCCAAAACCCCGGTGTTTGTTTGTCCTAGCCGTTTGGCTATGGCTTTCCACCCTACCCAAACGTTTCCTTTTACCTTTGTAGCAGGATACTTGTCGTAATTTGATTTCCTCATTTTATATGTATGAACATATTGTAGTTTGTGCAAATATATGAATAAATTTTAACGATACAAATTATTTATTATATTTGCGGAAAATTTATAAAAAACCATATGGTACTTGACCACAAAAGCACGATTCCCCTGCATAAACAGGCAGAGGATATGCTCAGGAGATTAATTGACAAACAAGAGTATAGAGAGGGCAAGCTCCTTCCTAATGAAGTAGAATTAGCTTCCAGTCTGAACATATCCCGTAATACACTCCGGCAGGCTATCAACCAGCTTGTATTCGAAGGACTTTTGGTTCGCAAAAAGGGAGTAGGCACAAAAGTGGCACGCAGAGCAATTACCGGCGGTGTGCAGAACTGGCTCAGTTTCTCCCAGGAAATGAAAATGCTGGGAATAGAAATCAGAAACTATGAACTGCGCGTGCATTTCCAGAAGCCTTCGCCCGAAATAGCGTCTTTTTTCGAGGTCGATACCGAAACCAACTGCGTTGTAATGGAAAGACTCAGGGGTAATACATCCTTCCCCTTTGTTCGCTTCATATCCTATTTCAATCCAAACCTGCCCTTCAACGGTAACGAAAACTACAATATGCCTCTTTACGAGATGATGGAAAAGAACTATGGCATAATTGTAAAGACTTCAAGGGAAGAGGTCAGCGCCCGCCTTGCCGGCGAACAGCTGGCTCACCTCCTGCAGATATCGCCAGGAGACCCCATCCTCATACGCAAACGCTTTGTTTACGATGTGAACGGGGTCCCGGTAGAATATAATATCGGTTATTACAGGGCCGACAGTTTCACTTATTCCCTGGTTGCTACTCGCTGACCGGCGGCAAAAGCACAGTAAATAAGATACAACACGCAGAGCGACAGCACAATGAGCGAGCCGTTCTGGTTACCTATCGCCTGGGCGGCTACACCCATAAGCGGTGGAATGACAGCTCCGCCGCACACTGCGGTAATCATAAATCCGGATATCTCGTTGCTCTTGTCCGGACGGGCTTTCAAGGCCTGGGAGAAGAGTACGGAGAATACGCTGGAGCAGAAGAAACCCACGCCGCCAAGGCCAATGACAATCAGAGGGAGGCTTTGTGCAAAGAAGAGAAGTGCAAAGCTGAGCGCAGCACAGAACATATTTATCTTAAGATACTTGATGTCATTCATCTTGACAAGAATCCAAACACCTATAAAGGCTCCGATGGTCCTGGCCAGGAAATAAACGCTGGCACCGAGAGTAGCGTTTTCTACGGCAAGCCCGCATCTTTCTATAAGAAGCTTAGCCGATACGGTATTTGTACCGACATCGATACCTACGATAAAGAATATCCCCAGAAATAACAGCAATATCGTCTTATCCTTCAACAGGCCGAAGGCTTCCCTGACTCCCGTGCCCTTTGTACTTACTTCCTCTCGAGGGATAAAGGTAATTTCCAGAAGCAGGAAAGAAAGAAGGGTGGCAACTGCGTATATTGCAAACAGGAACTTCCAATTACCCAAAAGTGTAACTGCCAAAAGGGCCAGGAACGGGGCACAGAAAGAAGAAACAGCCTTTACCACCTGACCTCCGGTAAGAAAAGATGACAGTCTCTCCTGGCGGACCACATTGGTAAGCAAAGGGTTAAGGGAGATCTGGAGCATTGTATTGCCGACGCCAAGAAGAACAAAGGCAGCAATTACCGTTACAAGATGATATGAAGCCAGGGGGATAAGCATACCGATAATGGTAATTACATTGCTGATCTGTACAATTTTCTTGCGGCCGAGCTTATTCATAAGCATTGCGGCAGGTACAGATATCAGCAAAAACCATATAAATACCATTGACGGAATAAAACCAGCCATACTTTCACTAAGGGAAAAGTCTTGTTTTACATAACTGGTTGCTATTCCCACGACATCGCAAAAACCCATTACAAAGAACGTAGCAAGGATGGGAATAAAGTTAAATTTCCTGATAAGCGGTTTCATAAATAGTATGTTTGAACAAATTATTGTGTAAATATACCTATTATTTCGTAAAATGTTATAACTTTGCGCAAAATATGTTTATACATATCAATTATTGTTGTCGATATTTTTGCCGAAGGCTATGATAAACTATTACAAAACGCCCTACGATGCACCACTGACAGAACTGATAAAAATCAGGGTAGACAGTGCATTTTTACGAGTAAGTACCGGAGAAGCTTTCGGTGACCAGCAGTATTACGACTCTGATTGGAATGAAGATGATGATGATTAATATTAAGCAGGAAAGAATTATGAAAAAAAATATTCATCAATTAGCCAAGATGCTTCGTAACGTATTCACATACTTCCTAACCGTTTTCGTGAGCCTAAGTTGTACAGGAAGACTGGAGGAAAATGAAATTATCATCGACCCTGTAACTCAAGACGGCCGGACTCCGGTCGAGATGGTTTTCAGCGCAAGCAGCGCTGATTTAGGCACAAAAACCACTCTCGGAGCAGATTACAGCATACTTTGGCAGAGTTGGGATAAAATAACAGTATTCAACGGCCCAAACTCCACCGGAAGTGAGTTTACCGTAAGCAGCCTTGAAAACGGCAACAAAAAAGCAAACTTTACAGGACTTGGGCTCCCGGCCGTAGATCATTATGCTGTATTTCCCTACCAAAAAGAAGCCACGATATCGGAAGGTACTATAACAGCAGTCCTCCCAATGCAGCAGGGTGTTCAGAATGGCAGCTTTGGTGCACAAGCCAATCTCTCAGTGGCTAAATCCGACGATTCGTCGAATGAATTCTTCTTCCAGAATGTAGGCGGTATCCTGGCCGTGAAAGTGTCTGACGAGGGTATCACAGGCCTTCGCCTGGAAGCTCTGGGAAACGAGAAACTGTCCGGCAAGGCAAATATCACCTTTGTCGGAGACACCCCGGTTGCAACACCCACATCGGCAGCACACAGTTGGGTAAGCCTTTCCGGCGTAACCTCAACCTCAGGTATATACTACTTCTCAGTCTTCCCGGGAACATATTCCCAGGGATTCAAGATCACTCTGTATAAAGACGGAAAATACGCAAGCGTATCCGCTACAGCACCCCTTAAACTGGAACGAAACGGTAACGTATTGCTGGGGACTCTTCCCACCATCAGCAACTGGAAAACGCCAGGAACTGTTGTTATTAAGGGAGAAAGCGCAGAAGACGGTCAGAAGATGTCCTTTGCCGGGAATCAGTATGCAGATATGGTAGTTTCCCGCAACAGGGGAACCCAAATAGAAGCCTTTGCATCCGATGAATATTCCTACGAGGCTTTCACCAGACTGAAAGCCGGAGAAACCCTTTACTTCCAGGACGGCGGGCAATTATACGGAGTATTCTCCGATACAGTAATGCCCATTAACTCTGCCGACGAGGCCCCCATTGCACCGGTTGACGCTGATGGAATCTATCGCGTCAGACTTAATCTTCCCTATGGGAAAGCGTATTTCCAGAAAATAACTTCCGTAGAATGTAATCGCTGCGGAAACACCTTGGGAACACTGACTTACGAGGGGCAAGGCAAATGGGCTTGTCGCGGATTGCGACTGATTGGAAGCGACGAACGCTATAAATTCCATTTCACCATTGACGGCGAGACTCAGGTTTATGGGCGTATGTACGATACCGACAAGCGTCCAGGCGCAAACGGACTGAATCCGGCACCGCTTACGTATTACTACGTGCAGCCCGCGAAAATGGACAAATGGGAGCCTTCTTTCAAATTCCCTGACGAATACTATAGCGGAGACACCGGACGTTATTACGGAGACCTGGTACTCCAAATGAACGGGACACACTATACTCACGAGATTACCTCGTTTGTTGATGGAGACAATCTTCCAGAACTCGGAACCGACGAAAAACTTTACATACAAGGTCCTGGAGCCGATGAAGCAGGACAGAGAGTGCGTTATAGTTCTTCATTTGCAAGCGATAGTGCTTATGGAGATGAAGATGCAATAGCAGGTCCTTCAGGCTATGATTACGAAATCTTCACGCGACTCCTTCACGGAGAGAAATTCTATTTCGAAACCGAGGCCGGTGCAAAATACGCATTCAACGCAGAAGGAACGGCTCTTGTAAAAATTGCATCGCCGGAGAGCATTTCGTTTACAGGAGTAGCCACAGACGGTGTTTACCGCATACGCTTCAACTCTTCTTCCAAGGAAGTAAAGTCCTTCCGTGTAGAATCTGCACAGTTACGCCAGCCTACATTCGAAAATCAGTATATGGAATATAGCGGAAACGGCACTTGGACGGGCAGAGGGCTGAAATTATATTGGAAGCCAAGATCAGATTGGGGAGCTAACCGTCAGTGGCAATACAATTTCCAGTTATTTTTCAATACTGCATCCACCTGGCAGTATTACGGGTACAGAAATGAATCTACGCCACAGCCCACAAAGGGATTTTGGGATGGACTTTTCTCAGTAGCCAATGACGCTACAATGAATATCTACACGACGGAAAACCAATACGTTTTTGCACCTGTACTTCAGCTTAATGCCGATGGATACACTTTCAATCTCAATAATGGAATTGAAAGCAATCCTGTAACACCCGACTACAAGACCTTGACCGTTACCTCTGCAGAAGAAACCTTCACGATGCACAGGAGTGCAAACGGAGATGTTTTCGAGGGCGTCTCCACCTTTACCAACGGACAGACCGTAAATATGGTGGCCACTGATAATCTAGGCCGTAAATACCAGCTTTCAACCGAATCCACGGTAGATGGCGTAGCCTACTTCGAGGCCAATCCTGCAACAGAAAGTTACACTTTCACCTCACTCCCTTCTCTGATTGCAGAGGGTAACGCAGTAAATGGCTTCAGTTCTTCCAGCGGAGCAACCTTAGAATACATCCAAAACGGAGTATTCAAAGGAGAAAACCTTTCATTCATCGGTAGCTCAGAGGGCAATTCAGATGAAATGACTCCCCTCTATCCATTTAGCAAATGGGGTCGCGCCCGTTTCACCTTTGTAAAACCTAACGCAGACTACGCTCCGCAGTTCCGTCGTCTTAATGGAACCAGAAAGGCCTTAGAATGTACTTCTCACGGCGACACTGACGAGATACAGATCAACCCCGGTAAATATAATATTACCGTAGACCTGCGTAATTTTACCCTTGACATCCAGCCTGCCCACGACAATAGCCGCCGAATTACGGTTATGGGTTCGTCTGTTCCCACCGGTACCGGTGCAACAGACAACAAGGGATATATTTACCTTTTCGGCAGAAATGCCCTCACCCCTGGCTGGACTTTGTCAAACCGCTCTGTCCCCGGCGACAACACTGTCACACTCACAGAGAGGTATGACGACCTGCTAATGGACAACGGCAAATACGTAATCTACGCTCTGTCACTCGGAAACGAGGGTATACACGACGCAGCAGACAAGAACGCCGTGTACAAGCAGTGGAAAAACAATATGAAGAGCCTGATTTCACGTTCCGTGAATGAAGGAAGAAAGGTAGTCGTAGTTGGCAATTATGGCCGCGGAGACTTCAACGAATCCGATTACGCCAAGGTAAAGGCTATTAATCTTGAAATCCACCAGTGGAACGTACCTTCCGTAAATGTTCTGGGAGCCGTGGACGACGAGGCCGGTCATTGGCCCTCCGGATATCAGAATGGAGATGACACCTATCATCCTAACGATGCAGGCCACGCGGAGATGTCCTACACTGTCGTTCCTTCCCTATTCGACGCAATTGAGGCCGGCAAGCCTATGCCGGTCCGCGAGTCAAACGGCTCCATCGACCTAAATACCGGAAGTGTAAGTCTTACCCCGGAGGCAACCATTCATCCTTTCACCATCGG
Organism: Candidatus Cryptobacteroides sp.; assembly: GCA_045224955.1. Lineage (GTDB taxonomy): Bacteria > Bacteroidota > Bacteroidia > Bacteroidales > UBA932 > Cryptobacteroides. Next base: position 2,316 of record JBGVAW010000024.1, on the reverse strand, counting down.
CTTCTACGTTAAGACGACAGGCGACGGGAATATACTTCATATCGGAGGCACAGGCCTGGACAGGAATTACAACGCCTCCACCCTTGGAATTAACGACGGTTTCTGGCACTTTGTGGCCGTAACCCACTACTACGCCAAGGGAATAACCAGGGTTTATGTCGATGGTACCGAACATTCCCACGTATCCGAGAAGATTTTGGCCGATAGTTTCTCTATCTCCGGAGGAGAGTTCCGCGAGCTGCATTTCTGGCGCTCGGCGATGAACTCAGACGAGATTGCAGCCGTTTTTGCCGGAAAAATGCTCAACGGTTCCCTGGAGGTGTATGCTCCGTTCAGAAATGGAGACCTTACCAATTATGCAGTATCGACAAACGAAATAAATAAGTTCTAAATATTACAATTATGAAGAAAAAGAATCTGTCAGTCTATCAGACTCCCTTGCTGGAAGTGATTAATTCATTTCCGGAAAATGACATTTTGGTTGTAAGTACCGGTGAGACTTACAATGATGGGACTATCTATGACGATGAAAATTGGAATTGGGATTAATTAAATTATGACAGCCATGAAAAAGATTATAGTACTTATCGCAGTCTTTGCAGCTGCCGTTTCCTGCAGCAAAGAGCAGGAAGTTAATTCCATTGCAACATCAAAGCTTGAGGCTCTTTCTTTCCGCGCCGTTTCTGACGAGACAAAGACATCTCTGGCAGAAAATGGCAAGAGTATTGTCTGGAGCACCTCCGACGAGATTAACGTATTCTCCGGCGAAGGCTTTGCAACAAATACCAAGTTCACAGTCTCCTCTGTAGCAAGAGAAGGACTTGAGGCCACATTCGATGGTCTTGGCCAGGTATCCAATGAGTATTATGCCCTCTTCCCTTACCAGAGTACAGCTACAATTACAGGGGAAGGCGTGATTACAGCCGAATTACCCTCAAGCCAGGCCGCCGTTGCGGGCAGCTTTGGCCAGGCAGCCAACATTGCGGTTGCACACATAAGTGGTAATGACGAGCTTGTTTTCAAAAATGTAGGCGCGCTTCTGGGCGTAACAGTAGAGGACGCAAACATAACTCACGTCAAGGTGGAGACACTTGGCGGAGAGTATCTTTCCGGAACAGCCCAGATAAACTACAACAGCGGTGCACCCACCGTAAATGTCACAAGCGGTAATACATATGTAGAGTCCGACGTTAACGGCGCAGGAACCTACTATTTTATAGTATTCCCCGGTTCATACGCAGGTGGCTTCAAGGTATCCCTTACCAGAAAAGGCTATACTGCAAGCGTTAAGAACGTAACCGGCACAGAGATCAACCGTAACGCAAAAGTTAGTCTTATTAACATAACTGCCGTTCCGGATGATGCCTGGAAGCCTGTTTTCACTCCCGGCGAAAAGGTTTACATTAAAGGCCTTTCCGACAGCAACGAAAATGGCCAGGAAGTATCATACATTAGCTCCACCTACTACGACCCCACCCCCGGCGGTGCATATCCCGGCAACAGAGGAGACGACGCAGTCCTTTCCGGTGTTACCTATAATTATGAGGTATGGGCAAAAATTGCAGTGGATGACAAGGTTTACTTCGAATCAGAGAACGGCGTACGCTTTGCCCTTAACATTGCCTGCAACGCTGTAGAACCTGTAGGTCCAAACGGCGTCGGTCCCAATATTTCAGTAAGTAACAGTGTTTACAGGATTCGTATCAACCTGCCTACCGGTCAGGCTCAGGTAGCCCGCGTAGGACTTGTCAACTACAGTATCATCTACGGTGATGTTTCCCAGAACCTCGATTACGATAAAGCCGGTGCCTGGAAGGTAGACAACTACGTCTTCCGTCACGCAACCAACCAGAGCTGGGATCCTCAGCTTCGCCGTTACCGTTTCTCTATCTGGTTCAACTGGCTAGGCGGTCAGGGTGGCAGCAGTATCAATATCTGGCAGACATACGGTAACTGTACAAATATAAACAACAGTAATATGGCACCTTCTACCGAGGATCCATCTAACAGTTACTATTATCTGCAGCCCTTCACCACGGACGGTTGGGATACAATCTTCTATCTGGATATGGACAGGCTGTTTAACGGAGGTGTAAACGGTTCCAGGAAAGGAACTATCAACCTGTATATGAATAATACATACGGGCACTTCACCCACGGATTCAGCAATGTAACAGACAACAACTAACCTACTGATTACTATACATTAACAATCGGGCCGGGCCAATTTGACATGAACCCCGAAAGTTAGACAAAAAACTTTCGGGGTTTTGTTATGCGCAAAAAACACACTTATGAAGACCGCCTCAAGTATAT
>JBGVAW010000023.1:0-4059 GCA_045224955.1 Candidatus Cryptobacteroides sp. | reverse complement strand
AGAGGACGAGATTCGAACTCGTGGTACGGAATGACCCGTACGTCGGTTTAGCAAACCGGTGGTTTCAGCCACTCACCCACCTCTCCGTTGGGAGTGCAAATATACGAATTTTTTTGTAATCGCAACTTTGAACAATTATTTTTTGTATCTTGCCGTAAATAATTGAATTATGCGCAAATATACCCTCCTATTGGCTGTTCTGGCCATCGTTACAGGCTGCAAGACAAATCCTTACCCGGAGAATACACAGGAAAAGTCCCTCCAAAGGGCCCAGGCACTGGTGTCCCAGCTTAACATAGAACAGAAGGCATCTCTAATGATGCACCCGGCCGCTCCTATAGAAGAATTAGGAATTCCGGCATACAACTGGTGGAGCGAAGCTCTCCACGGGGTGGCCCGCAACGGAAAGGCGACAACCTTCCCCCAGCCTATAGGAATGGCTGCATCTTTTGACGAGCCGCTGCTTCAGGAGGTTTTCACCGCCGTAAGCGACGAGGCCAGGGTTAAAAACCGTCAGGCTATTCAGGCCGGAATGGTACAGCAGTATCAGGGACTTACCTTCTGGACACCTAATATTAATATATTCCGCGACCCTCGCTGGGGGCGTGGTATGGAGACCTACGGAGAGGATCCTTATCTTACCGGCCGCCTGGGCGTAGCAGTGGTAAAAGGCCTTCAGGGCCCATCGGACGCACCCATCCTTAAGGCGCACGCCTGCGCAAAGCACTTTGCCGTGCACTCCGGTCCGGAAGGTTCCCGTCACCGCTTTAACGCAGAGGTTTCAGAGAGGGATCTGCGGGAGACCTATCTTCCCGCCTTCAAGGATCTTGTGGTAAAAGGAGATGTTCAGGAAGTGATGATTGCCTACAATAGTTTCCGTGGCTATCCTTGCGGGGCCAGCGACTACCTGGTAAACACCATCCTCCGGGGCCAGTGGGGCTACAAGGGTATTGTATTGTCTGACTGCTGGGCCATAATGGACTTTATCGGCAAGGATAGACACGACTTCAGCCCAGACCGTGCTCACGCTGCCGCAGCAGCAATAAAGAACGGAGTAGATTTGAATTGCGGCGTTGCCTACGAGGCTATCCCCGAGGCTGTTGCCGCCGGTCTTTTGGATGAGGCCGATGTTGACAGAAGCCTGGTCAGGCTGATGGCTGCGCGCTATCGCCTTGGCGAGATGGACGGCATCATCGCCCCTTGGGATAATCTAAAAGATGAAATCGTAGAGGGTCCTGACCATCTTGCGCTGGCAAGAAAAATGACGACGGAAACCATCGTCCTACTCCAAAATAAAGAAAACATCCTGCCTCTTGACAAAGAGGCAAAGGTTGTCCTGATTGGCCCCAACGCCAATGACCGGGAGATGCAATGGGGCAACTACAACCCAATCCCCGATTATACATCAACCCTTAGGGATGCGCTTGAATCAAGGATGCCCAATCTGGTGGTGACCGATGGTTCCGTGCCCGGGGACTGCGACGTTGTTATTTATGCCGGCGGCATCAACCCCAGGCTTGAGGGCGAGGAAATGCCCGTAAACGTACCCGGATTTAAAGATGGAGACCGCACGGATATCCAGCTTCCTGCCGATCAGCGCCGTGAAATAGCCCGCCTGCAAAAAGAAGGCAAGAAGGTAATCCTTGTAAACTTCTCCGGCTGCGCTATGGGCCTGGAAAATGAAACACAGGCCTGCCAGGCGATACTTCAGGCCTGGTATCCCGGAGAGGAAGGAGGTAACGCATTGGCGGACATTATCTTGGGCGATGTGTCCCCATCCGGAAAACTCCCCGTCACCTTCTACAAAGGCATAGACCAGCTTCCTCCATTCGAGGACTACGCAATGAAAGGCAGGACCTACAGATACTTTGAGGGCGAACCCCTCTTCCCCTTCGGCTTCGGCCTATCCTACACCACCTTCTCTTACGGCGAAGCCTATGTCGATGGTGCCCATCTCCTTGTTCCTGTTACCAACACCGGCAGCCGCACCGCCGACGAAGTGGTTCAGCTCTATGTCAGGCGGCCCGATGATACCGACGGTCCACTAAAGAGCCTTCGCGGGTTCAAAAGGGTAACTATCGCCCCCGGAGAAACAAAAACGGTGGCTATACCTTTAACGGACGATACTTTCCTTGGATGGTCGCCTGACGCCCAGGATATGGTGCCGATGAAGGGCCGTTGGGAGTTGTTGTACGGTTCCTCTTCGGCAGAGACAAAGATGCTGGAGTGCACGTACTAAGCGTTTTCTTTTCTAAATTCCTCTGAAGAAGGGCATACGAAATACTATTTCGCGGGTTTTTCCAGTTTGCGGGCAGTAGCGACGGTTGTGGATTCACCGTTGCGGAAGGCTACGATGAAGGCGGTCTTAAAGCCGGCTTTTTTAACCTTGTTAAGGTTTGACAGAGCATCATTATAGGTCCTGAATAGACCGGCATAGTAAGTGTATTTGGTGCCGCTCTTGCGCCAGAATACGGGGCTCAGGCCCTTAAGGTCCTTGACCTCTGCCTGGCGGCTCTTAGAGAACAGTTGAATCTGATATACTATCCCGTCCGGTAAATTATTATCCTCGGCAAAACGGCCCTCGGGAAGAATCATAAAGGAATAGTCGAACTCAGGCTCCGGCTGCTCAATCTTCATCTGAAGATCGGCCCCAAGGCTCCTGGCAGAAAAAGCATAGCCTTGATCGGCACCCTTCACCTCTTTATCGGCCAAAGCCTGAACCTTGTCAAAATCCAGAGTCTTACCGGACAGAATCATATCCATCTCAAGTTTCTGCAGTTCCCTGTTGGCAGTATTAAGAGCCTCCTCAAGGGAAACTATCGACTCTTCATAAGAAATAAGCTTCTCTGCCATAGCCTGACGGCCGGCCTCGTCGGCCGAAGCATACAGGTCTCGGGCAGCATCGGCCCTGGAAACCTTAATCCTTATTGAATCCCTTATCTGCTTAATCTGAAGAACCTTGTCCACATATTCCCTGAGCACACCGGAGCCGGCGTCATCCAGAGGAGAAGACAAAACCTCATTATCTACCCGTGAAGCGTCGGCGGCCGGATGAAGAGCAGCCAGGGTGCGGATATCGTCACTCTCGTCTTCTACCAGCGAATGCATTGGAAGACTGTCATACTCAAGCACATAGACATAGACGCTATCCTTGGAACAATCCCTGTTGGAAGCAAAAATCGTATGCTTGCCGTCGGATGTATTTATGAAAAGGAAATCATCGAAGGGCGATGAGAACGGGAATCCCAGGTTGGAAGGAGTGCCCCAATCATTGATAGTATCGTCCCAAAGAGAAACGTAAAGATCGTACCCGCCCATACCGTACAGGCCGTCGGAGGCAAAATACAAGGCCTTGCCGTCATTGCCAAGAATCGGGAAAATCTCGTTGCCGGAAGAAGTAATGCGCTCTGCTGCCAGGGCCGGCACCGTCCAGATAGTATCGGCAAACTCTGTCCTATAGATATTACGGGCCCCATCGGCATCGGCGGCACTATAATAAATAGTAGTCTCGTTCCCCTGGACGAAGGTGGCCTTCTGCAGGGCCGATGGTGCTATGGAATCCAAAACATTGGGCACAGCCCTCCAGGAGTGGTCCGGCATAGGATAGTATAGGAAGAAATCTTCCAGGGAAAAGCGCTGGCGGGCTACCACGGTGGGCTTGCTGCAGTAGGAGAGCATACTAAGGCCGTTGCGCGACAGCATTGCCTCCTCTTCTGCCCTTAGGCGGGAAAGGCTGTCCGGTGCTGTCTGGGCGGCCTCGTCAAAGGATTCGGCAGAAGCGCCGAAGCAATAGGCTTTGCGAAGAGAGTCTCCTTCGTGAAGCAAAAGAGCAAAGGTATCTACCGAATCCTTTTGTGCCAGAAAACCCCCGGAAGGAGCACAAATCCGGGAAGGCGCAAAAGACTCTGCCATAATGGCAAAGCAAAATAGTGCCGGGATAATAAGATTTGCTGCTTTTTTCTTCATTTCTCTTCGTTGCGTCTGCAAATTTAGAAAATAATTTATAACTTTGCCGTCTATTTTGCCGAAATGCGAAATAACGCTGACGAAATAATAATT
>JBGVAW010000022.1:0-25314 GCA_045224955.1 Candidatus Cryptobacteroides sp. | reverse complement strand
TCAGGTTCACGATGGCCTGCGTAAGGTGGTGCACGTTCTCAGACGGCTGGCGCAAAAGATGAAGGGCCAGACGCATTGCGCTGCGCTTGCCTACTCCGGGCAGGGTGCCTATGGATTCGACTGCATTTTCTAACAGCTTCGAGGGATATCGGTCTCTTAACATTATGCGTGATATTGAATGAGCCCGTCAATAGGGGTATTGTAAATTTTGTCAAAATGAACGCCTTCCTGTGCGGCCACCTTTTCCAGAATCTGACGGTTGGCATAGGCAAAGCCGCCTACGGCGCCGACGGGAAGGGTTCCGGAAGGATCGTACCGTAAAAGAAAACCCTTTATAAAGTCCCGGAAGTTCTCTTCTATAAGGTCGCTCACATAGGCGTTACGGCCGTACCAGCCAATTATGTAGGGGGCGAACTCGCCAAGGTATTTTGACGGGGCCGGGCTTCTGTAAACGTTCTTTACTACGGTCAGGTAATCCACCTCGAATCTGGAGGCAAAGTCGTCCGCCACTTCCTTGGGCAGAAGGTCCTTGAGAAAGGCGGCCATAAAGCGCTTGCCAAGCGAAGCGCCGCTGCCCTCGTCACCCAGGATAAAACCGCAGGAGTGAATGTTGCGGACGATATTCTGCCCGTCGAAAAGGCAGGAATTGGAACCGGTGCCAAGTATGCAGGCTATTCCCCTCGAACGTCCGCAGACAGCACGAGCGGCGGCCAGAAGGTCCGATGCATACTCGTACTCTGCCCCGGGGAAGTACTTTACAAAACTCTTATGAAGCCCCTCTGCCAGCTGAGGCACTGCCTCTCCGGGTTTGGCAATAAGGCCGGCAGCATAGAAGTGGACAGCCTCCACCTTGCTTCCGGCAGGGACCTGCGAGGCAGCCTGGGCCACAATGGCCTCAACGGCATCGCCCGCCATAGTGCTTAGGTTCATCCCGGCCGTAGAAATAATCCCTACTGCCTTTCCGCCTTCTACAAGAGCCCACTGAGCCTTGGTAGCTCCACTATCGACAATTATTATCATAATTCTGTTTTATCCTATATATTCGCCCTTTTTCTTCCACAGATAAAATCCATAGACGGCCCAGGAGGCGTAAAGCGCGTAAAGTGCCGCCATCCAATAAGCCCCGGCATAAAGGCAGAGGATGGTAGAAAACACATCGGCCACCACCCATACCAGCCACTGCTCAACGTACGATTTGGCCAGCCACCAGGTGCCTATTATGCTCAGCACAAAGGCTATCGCGTCCAGGGAAGTTTCCGTGCCTCCGAGAAGCCGCAGCACAACTATTACCGCCGGAATTCCCAAGACCGTACTCACGGCGCTGACAATAAGCACTTTGCGCGTAAGGCGGTTAAGGTGATAGGCCCCTTTGGCCGTCTTTTTAGAGGCCTTAATCCACATTACGAGCCCCACCACGGACATTATTACGTAGTAGATATTCAGGGCCATCGAGGCCCAGATATGCTGAATTGCAAAGGAGACGGCCACCGGGATGCCGGTAAGAATACCCACGACCCACATCCAGTTAGACTGGATAATCTCCAGGAAAAGGTAGGCAAGGCCTGTTATCAAGGCTGCTATCTCTATTATCTCTACAAATGTCATTTTTGGCGTGTAATATCCTTCAAAGTTAAGAATTTTACCTTATATCTTGGGCCGATTTTGATTTAAAATTTAATAATGCTAATTTTGACGGGTATTTTTGAAATCAAATATGAAGCAGACAGCACTGCCTGCTGCCGGGAGCGGAAGTTATCTTTCTGCTTTCTCCAAGTCAAAAGGGCTTGCGGAAGTGGCCGGCGCGGTAGGTGAAATTCTCTTGGTTATATTTCTGCATCTGGGTTCTTTGGGCCCGGCCCGGGCTGCATCGGCATTTCAAGACACAGTTAAAGCATCTAAAATAATTTCCTCCAGGCCGGCCGCAATTCCGGTCACAACCCTTGACAGCAAAATTTTACGCAGCATTCCATCGACCAGCGTGGCCGATGCAATCAGATACTTTGGGGGCGTGCAGGTAAAGGATTACGGCGGAGTCGGCGGCTTAAAGACCATAAACGTAAGGGCCCTGGGCTCGCAGCACGTGGGAGTATTTTACAACGGGGTAAAGATTAACAACGCCCAGAACGGCCAGGTCGATTTGGGCCGATACTCCCTTGAGAATCTTGAGTCTGTTTCCCTTTACCACGGCCAGAAGGCAGAACTGCTTCAAACCGCCTCGGACCTGGCAGCGGCAGCATCGGTATATATGAAAACCCGCACTCCGGCGCGCACAGGGGTAAAGGCCGGCCTGAGGACAGGAGCCTACGGCACAATCAACCCGACAATATACGCCTCCTATGCCGGAAAGGTAAAAATCGGGGCCGATGCTTCCTGGCTTTATACCGACGGGCGTTATCATTTCACGCTTAGGCAGCCTGGCCTGGACACTTCTGCCATAAGAAGCAATGGAGACATAAGGACTTTGCGCACGGAACTTTCCCTGAAATACGAGGGGCTGGCCCTGAACGGGTATTTTTACAGCTCGGAGCGGGGTCTTCCCGGACCGGTTGTGCGGCGCATCAGCGACCAATACTCTTCCAAGGACAGGCAGTGGGACCGCACCTTCTTTGGCCAGGGCTCCTGGAACAAGAAGTTCGGGCCCGATTTTCAAGTCCTTTTTACAGGAAAGTATTCCAGGGATTTTTGCCGATACCTCCAGGACCCGGCAAAGAACCCGGCTGCGCTCTACATTGACAACCGCTACTGGCAGAGCGAGGCCTTTTTCTCTGCCGCCGCAGCGTGGACGGTGTCTTCCCGCCTAAGCGCCTCCCTTTCTGCCGACGGCAGATATGAGGGCTTTTCCTCTTCCTGGCGCAACAAGGCCGTCGCCACCATTCCCCGGACGCACAGGTTCACAGCGCTTGGCGCCGCCCAGCTTCTCTATATACCTGCCGACGGCTGGCGCGCTCAGGGTTCGCTTTTATATACAAGGCTGCAGGACAAGGGGCGTCACAGGCTTTCCAGACTGTCCCCTACCGTGATTCTCTCCTGGCAGACACGGGAGAACCTTACCATTCGCGCCTTCTACAAGGAGATTTTACGCGCCCCCACCTTCAACGACCTTTACTACTCCATTGGCGGACACACAACCCTTGATCCGGAACTCACCCGCCAGGCCGACCTGGGTCTTGATTTTTCTGCCCGTGCCGGGCAGGTTGGATTTATTTTCAATGCCGATGGTTACATTTCTTCCGTCCGGGACAAGATCGTGGCTATGCCGTCGGCAAACCAGTTCAGGTGGTCGGTGATTAATTATGGCCGGGTAAAGGCCCAAGGCCTTGACCTGGCCGCGGCAGCATCGACCCGCAAAAATAGCATAGACCTGGGGTTGCGACTTACCTACTCTTACCAGGAGGCAAGGGATGTAACCGACAAGAAATCAAGGTGGTACAAAGGGCAAATAGCCTACAGCCCGCGCCACAGCGGCAGTATGACGGCAAGCGCGGAATATAAAAATTTCCGTGCCGCCCTGTCTTGCCTATACACCGGGCTTCGCTACAGGAATGTGGCAAATATATCAGAGAATGAGCTTAAACCTTGGTTTACTTCTGATTTTTGCGTAGCTTGGCACAAAAATTCGGGCAAGACCATAGCCGGCGTTCAATTGGATATTAACAATTTGCTGGACAGGCAGTACGAGGTGGTCTCGCGCTATCCTATGCCCGGAAGGCACTTTATGATAAAAATAACATTAGAATATTGACAGATGAAAACTTTTAGATTTTTTATTTGCTTTGCAGCTGCCGCTCTTCTGGCAGTTTCCTGTGGTAAAGACGACCCTGTTGTTCCCGTAGATCCCGGTCAGGAGATATCCTACCGCGGTTTCTATCTTTTGAACGAGGGCCAGTGGGGACAGAACAATGCCAGCCTGGAATACTTTAACCTTAATACCAGGAAGATGAGCTCCGGCTGGTGGACCTCCAACAATATGGATGTGCGCAGCAAGCTTGGCGATTCCGGAACCGATGTTGTGGCTTATTACGACTATCTTCTTGTGGCGCTGAACGGTTCTAACCTTCTTGAAATCAGCGACAGAAACGGCTCGCACCTTAAAGCGGTAGAGATTCCCGGCTGCCGCAAAATTGCCGTTAAGGGAGATTTTGCTTATGTAACCTCTTATGCAGACGAGGGCAAGGTTTATAAGGTTAATATAGAAAAGGGCCTTGTTGCAGGAACCTGCGCTACAGGTCACGAGCCCGAGGGTGTGGCTGTTATCGGAGACAAGCTTTACGTTCTTAACTCCTGCGGCTATCATACGGATTATTCCGGCCACGGCGACAACGAGATAGCCAGCATTTCGGTTATTAACCTGAACACCTTCACAGAAGAGGACAGGGTTAATCTTGGCATCGTAAACGCCTACTCCCCTCTTACCGTTATGCCTGACGGTTATTCGTTCTTCATCAATTCATCCGGAGACTACTTTAACGTTGCGCCCAGCTGCGTGATTTTTGACACAAAGACACTTTCCGTAACAAAGACCTTCAATCAGGGAGGAACCTATGCCGCCGTTTACAGGGGCGAGCTTTTCGTGATGGAGACTACTTATTCCTACATCACCGAGGGATGGGAGGTATCTGCCTTTGTATATGATATCTTTACCGATACTGTCTTTGATTTCCCCGTAACTTCCGCAACCCTGGCCGGGCTCACGGCTCCCGGAGGCCTGTGGATTCATCCTACCGACGGCGAGATTTACATTGCCGATCAGGGCAATTACACTTCTCCCGGCGTACTTTACAGGTTTGATATGACAGGCGCAGCCATAGAGCATTACGATACCGGAGTTTGCCCTGCGCATATTGCCTGGGACATCAGGTAAGTATCGACAAAGGACTACAAAAAAAGTGGCGGCCAATCGGTCACCACTTTTTTATTTGTTATTAGTTCCGGAGATTAGGCTTTGCCGTTGCTGCCAAGAACGTTAACAATCTTGTGCTCGTAGAGTTTCTTCATCTCGTCGCGGGCAGGGCCAAGATATTTACGAGGGTCGAACTCACCGGGCTTCTCGTTGAAGATCTTGCGAACTGCTGCGGTCATGGCAAGACGGCTGTCAGAGTCGATGTTAATCTTGCAAACAGCGCTCTTTGAAGCCTCGCGAAGCTGCTCCTCGGGGATACCTACTGCATCTGGAAGTTTGCCGCCATTCTCGTTGATGATATCTACATACTCCTGAGGAACAGAAGAAGAACCGTGGAGAACGATAGGGAAACCGGGGAGTTTCTTCTCTATCTCGTGAAGAACGTCGAATGCAAGGGGCGGAGGTACAAGCTTACCGGTCTTGGGGTCACGGGTGCACTGCTCGGGTTTGAACTTGTATGCGCCGTGTGAAGTACCGATAGAGATGGCGAGGGAGTCGCAACCTGTGCGGGTAGCAAAGTCGATAACCTCCTCCGGACGGGTGTAGTGAGACTCCTCTGCGGAAACCTCATCCTCTACGCCGGCGAGAACGCCAAGTTCTGCCTCAACGGTAACGTCGAATTTATGAGCATATTCTACAACCTGACGGGTAAGAGCGATATTATCCTCGTAAGGGAGGGAAGAAGCATCGATCATTACAGAAGAGAAGCCCATATCTACGCAACTCTTGCAAAGCTCGAAGCTGTCGCCATGGTCAAGGTGAAGGCAAATCTGAGGATTCTCCCAACCGAGTTCCTTAGCGTATGCAACGGCGCCCTCTGCCATATAGCGGAGAAGGGTCTGGTTTGCATAGTTGCGTGCGCCCTTGGAAACCTGGAGGATTACAGGAGACTTTGTCTCTGCAGCTGCCATAATGATGGCCTGAAGCTGCTCCATGTTATTAAAATTGAAAGCGGGGATTGCGTATCCACCCTTTACGGCCTTTGCGAACATATCGCGGGTATTGACAAGGCCTATTTCTTTGTAAGATACCATAGGATTATATAAATGTGTTTGATTTTTTATTTCAATAATCACACAAAGTTAACTATTTTTGCAAAACCATCAACAACAAGATTATCATAAAACGTTTAACGATATGTGTTTAAATACCCAGACAGGGAAAGTACTCATCTTCTCTGCGCCCTCAGGTTCGGGCAAGAGTACAATTGTAAACCACATCCTTGGGCTGCACCCCGAGATTGAATTTTCCATATCGGCAACCTCCCGTCCGCCGCGCGGCCAGGAGAAGGATGGAGTGGAGTATTATTTTCTGGATGTCGATGATTTCCGTAACCGTATCCAGGCCGGGCAGTTTGTAGAGTTCGAGCAGGTTTACGAGGGAAGGTACTATGGCACCCTGAAGAGCGAGGTAGAGCGCATCTGGGCCAAGGGACACGTTATTGTTTTTGATGTGGACGTAAAGGGTGGCGTTAACCTTAAGAAGTACTTTGGAGACCAGGCTCTGTCCGTGTTCATCCAGGCTCCTTCCGTAGAGGAACTGCACCGCCGCCTGATTGCCCGCAAGACAGACTCTCCGGAGGCCATAGCAGAGCGCGTGGCCAAGGCTGCTGAAGAAATGACCTACGCTCCCAAGTTCGACGTCGTGCTTGTTAACGACGTGCTTGAAGATGCTTATGCCAGGGCAGAAAAACTTGTTGACGATTTTCTTAATGCCTGATTTGTCATTATCAGCAAAGTACGGAAATCTATGAAAATCGCTGTCTATTGCGGGAGCTTTAACCCCTTGCACAAGGGGCACGAGGCAATAATGAAGCACCTTACAGAAAAGGAAGACTTTGACAAGGTGCTGCTTATTGTAAGCCCGCAGAATCCCCTTAAGGAGGCCAACACCACCGGGCCGGCAAGATATGCCGCAGCCCTTAAGGCTCTTGAGCGACATCCGGAAATCCATAACGTAGAAGTATCGGACATTGAGCTTGGAATGGAGCCTCCCCACTACACCATCCGCACGCTGGAAACCCTAAGGCAACTTTATCCCAATGATAGCCTTACATTGGTAATCGGCGCGGATAATCTGGAGTCCTTCCCTCGCTGGCGCGACTACCGGCGCATCCTGAAAGAGTTCGGAATCACAGTGTATCCAAGAAAGGGCTATCACCGCGGGCATCTTAAGGCCAGGCTGCTTAAAGAAGATCCAAGCTACAGAATCGAGCTGCTGAACGCTCCACTTGTAACAATATCATCCACTGATATTCGAAACATCAACAGCAAGGATATGTCGAAATGGCTTATGTAGAGATGTCTGGAAAAGATTTAGGAATATGAATACAGAAACAGAGAGGAAGTTCCTTGTCAAGGACGATAGTTTTAGAAAATCCGTCATTAAGACCTACTCCATAAAACAAGGCTACATAGCCCACGACGGAGGCAATACCGTTCGCATACGCATAAGGGACGACAAAGGTTTCCTTACCATCAAGGGCAAGACCACAGAAGATGGCCTCAGCCGCCCGGAGTGGGAGAAAGAGGTGCCGCTTCAGGATGCGATGGAGCTATTTTCTCTCTGCAAAAAGGGCCGCATAGAAAAGCTTCGCCACATAATTCCTGCAGAGAATGGCCTTAAGTGGGAAGTGGACGAATTCCAGGGCGAAAACGAGGGCCTGATTATGGCAGAAATCGAACTTCCCTCCCCCGAAACACCCTACACACGCCCCGCCTGGCTGGGCACGGAAGTCACCGGGGACCCCAGGTTCTATAACTCTTATCTTTCCGTTAATCCCTACGGGACCTGGGCCGGGAAGTAGCCCTGCAACTACGCTATCGCTGGTAATCGTGGTACCAGTGGAGAGGAATGTAACCTTCCCTTTTAATGTAACCGCCGAACCATGGAGACTCCTCTCCGTGTTGCTTTTCTTCCGGCTTGTAGCCACTCCAGTTTGTGGTTTTGGTGCGGGTCCAAACAACCACAACCGAGGTCTTGTTCTTCTTATCAAGTTCCACGGACAAAAAACTATTGTTCCTTGGATCTGACCCGGCGTTCGGATTATAAGGCTTCACCTCATGCTTTGAATGCTTCCAATAGTTGCTGCTGCTTGGAACAAGATAGCTTCTGGTGAAAGAAGATGCGGTTTTTATATAGCCGAACAACGTGTATGATTTCTCGGTATCGGTCACAGTATATTCCCCGGAGAATGACATTGAAGACAAATCGTAGCTGTTTTTGTCCAGTTTTCCCTTCATTGACGGGAATGTTACAGTGAAATGCCCGTTTCTGGCAGAAATATGCCCCGCAATACGATGTTCCTTGAAGTAATCGCCAAAATTCTCCAATCCCCACATGGATTCAATACGAGTAAGATAGAAATCCTCGTCCAAGTCGGCAGGATATAATTCACCCTGCGGTGTACTTGCTTCCTCGACTTCTTCCACTTTACCGGTCTGTGTAATGAAGTCGGATTCGGGAGACCTATAGACAACGCCTTTGCTTTCTTCATAATACCAGTGGACCGACAGCTTGAAAGATTTTTTCCTGGCATCTTTTATAGCCCACGTCACATTTTTATCCAAATCCTCCTCCTTCACTTTCAACGTCAGCTTATTACCCTTATCGGGGGTTAATGTCACCACCGCTCCCGTAAGGAAGCCCTCTTTCCTTATAGTCTTAGTAACCTTTGGAAGAGAGAAGATAATGCGGTTATCCTCCACCTTCAGTTTCTCTATCTTGCGAGGTTTGTAAAGGGCGACTCCATAATACTTTTCTTCCTTCTGGTTGTAGTAGTTGGATGTTACGGCAGCTGCGATGCGCAGTGATTTGGTATTTTCTACGTAATGCGACTTTACGTTTCCTCCGTCTTTAAACGGCGTCTTATCCCCGGACAGATAAAAATTCACTTTTGGGCTTATATTGCCCAACTTGTTGGTAATAAAGAAACTGAATATTTCATTGCTGCCTTTCTGAAACACAGAGTTCCAGGTCCTGAAATAGTAATTTTTCTTATCTATCTTAAGCTCGTGAACCGGACGGCCTTCGCTCATTGGCAGCTCCAGAGAATAGCACTCTGTCATCGCTCCCACCTTGTCATGGTCGGACAGAGAGTATTGCTTGTTGAACATGGTTAACATCCACTTGTCGCAGAAATGAACCCAGCCCTTGTCAAATTCCTTGTCTTTCATGCCCAGTCCGCGCTGCGTCATTTCCGCGAATGAGGCTCCGTGCTGGGGGTATTGTGCCACAACGTAATGCATCGAGCGGTTAGGCTGCGGGGAGACCTCCCTGACTGCTTCTATGACGTAAGCCATAGTATATCCCACTTCGGATGCGTTGCTCAATTCCTGGCTCGTCTTTTCCCAAAGCCGGGAGGGAGAACCAAGGTCCAGAATTGAGTATTTGTCAGAAGCGGTAATCTCGTCCAACGGACGTGCAAAAATCTCCACATACGACCTTGGAGACCACTCCAGCTGGTCTTTCTGAGGCCCGTCCGGATTTGTGCCTATCATTTTCTTGCTGTAGAACCATCTCGCAGCATCTGCCTCCAGGACGGCCGCGGTGGCCTCCGCCGGGAACATAGCCATGTGAACGGGACAGTAGTTGGTCTGCTGACGGGCATGGAAAATCTCATGTACTATTGTTATCAGTGACGACTGACCCTTTTTGGGTGCGGAAGAGAAACGCTTGCCTCCGGCTCCGTTGCTTTCGTAAAGATACTTGTTGTTAATCAGCAGGAACGGCTTTCCACCGACACGTTTTACGGCACGGCCTGCATCATCGTCTATTACAGACTCATCCACAATATAGACTTCCATCCTGATATCCAACGGCCTAACATGGGCTTGAGCGAGATAGGCATTGGACCATTTTACCATGTCTATTACCCGTCTTACGCCTTCTGGGAGAGTGGCATCTGGCGAAGTGTTTAATTTGGTAAGTACGGGATCGGTGGCTATAAGATTTTGCAAAATGGCCTCCCTGTCGATTCTCTTGCGGGCCGCCTCTCTCTCTTTACGCAGTTTCCATTTATCCCACCATCCCATCTCCGCCTGCCCTCCTACGGACAGATTGATACGATTTTCTACTTCCTTGTCGGCTTTCTTTTCAAGCTGAGCCAGCCTTTTGAAAGCAGCTTCTTCGTTCTGGAGATAAGCCTTGGCTCCATTGGGCCGCTCTGTGTCGGTAAACTTGAAATAGACTGTAAAATTGCCGTTGGGATCGTCCACATCCGTGCTTATGCAGTGGTCCCCGCCTTTTCCGAAGTATTTCCTTAGATACACTTCCTGAACGGCATGGACGAATTTCATCACACCGTAGGTGACTGCCGCCGTCCCTAGGCAAACCACCAGCAGAGAGTTCTGGTTACTCTTAATAGTGAGTTTGTTACCATTTATTTTTGAGGAATACTGGTAATACTGGTCCATGTCCTTTTGCGGCACTCTCCAGATTTGAACCCGGTGATACAAATTGGCAGGAATGCCCATTTGCTTCAAGTCGAAACTTATGCTGAAATTTCCAGGTATTATCTCGTCCGGCTTCATTCCGGCATCGAACTCAAAAGCGCAAAGAGGAATTGTTTGCTCCTCTTTAAGCGCCTTTACAGCCATTTTCCATTCACCACTGCCGGCAAAGTCAAGACTTATTTTCCTATTATGGTCCAAAGCGTTTTCTGGGGCAGAAATGGTTATTCCCGCCATAGGCCTGAGCATAACCTGATGGCTGTTCCCCTGGGCGGGAACCGGATAAACTCCCTCCGGTGCGCCGGACAGTACGCGATAATTCTGTTCACATGACGACACGGAAATAAGGGCCACAATGCCCACAAGGAACATTTTCAGAAATGTGCGGAAAAATGCCATAGATGTCTTGTTATAGTACCACTATTTTGCTAACAAATAGTAAAGCTATAAAATAATTACAGAAAAACAAATAACTGTGATATAATAGCTTACAAGGCTACAGCAAAAAGAATAGGGCTACGCCAAGTACAGACAGCGTCCGTATAAATCCTGGTAGGTATTCAGCATCCTTTTCGCTTGGTTGTTGACTTTTTTTTATATATCTTTGCGATATGACCAGTAGGACTGTTGATAATATGCTTCCAAAGATTCAGGCTGTACTATCCGAGCAGCCTGTGGTTAAGGCATGGATTTTCGGTTCCTATTCCAGAGGAGAAGAGACTCCGCAATCAGATGTAGATATTCTGGTGCAATATGACGCAAACGCCAGAATAACGCTTCTCACCATTTCTCGAATAATGACTCGCTTGTCAAATGCTATCGGCCGTAAGGTTGACTTGGTCGAAGAAGGGCGATTGCTTCCTTTTGCTCAAAAGAGTGCCGAACGTGATAAAATTCTGATATATGAGAGAGCCAATTAGAGACAAAGAGAGGCTTCAGCATATTTTGGATGCCATTAATACGCTTGAGGTCAGCCGCAAAAAATTTAGTTCTGACGAAGCAGAGAAAGATCCAATCGTGTATTATGGTTTTGTAAAGCACGTTGAGATTATTGGAGAAGCCGTATATATGCTTTCTTCGGAATTCAAGAGCGCACATCCTGAAACAGACTGGGCTTCCATTGAAGGGATGCGTCACGTATTGGTTCACGGGTACTATCTAATCAAGCCTAACCAGCTTTGGGATACAATAGACATTGATATTCCAGAACTCGAGCCAATAATTAAAGCGTATCTCGAAGAGTCCTAATTGACAGATTATTAACACCGCATACACTTCAAAAAAAGGCCGCCAATTTTGCCTCACCTCGCATAGGCATCGGCTCCACAGGCCCGCCAAACAGGGGTGACTGTGGAAGGCGAATTTCATATTGGAAATTATACCTCAATCCTGGGGCAAGTAGCCTACAGCAGGAAGAAAAGGGCTACACCAAGGACAGAGAGAAGGACACCGCAAAGTTCGCGGAAACTGATTTTCTGCTTGTAGATAAAAGCGTAAGGGAAGAGAATCATTACGGGCGTAAGGGCCATAAGGGTAGAGGCTATGCCGGCATCTGTAAAACGCACGGCCATAAGCGACATAGAGACACCGAATACAGGCCCGAACAGCGTCATAAACAAGGCATATTTCATTGCTTTGCCATCGTGCACTGCCGCTTTCAATTTTGGAAGGTCCCTGCGCAAGGCCATTATAATAAAGAACCCAAGACCACCTATCAATGCCCTTACCATAGTGGAGGCAAACGGCAGCATCAACCCCATATTATCCGGAGCATCGGCCGGAAGAGCGGCCTCGTAATGCTGCATACCTACCTTGCTTAAAACCAGGCCCACACCCTGACCAAGACCGGCGCCAAGCCCAAGGAGAACCCCCTGCCAAGGCAGCGTAAGGCCAATCTTTCTGGAGCCTCCGTTCCTTCCCAGGATAGAAATGGCAATACCGGAAAGGGTGACAAACATCGCTATCCAGGAAGTCCAGGAAAGCTTTTCTCCCATAATTATCCAGGCAGCAATGGCCGCCATAGGTGGAGCCAGCGTCATAAAAAGTTGGCCGAACCGCGCACCAATGTAAAGATAGCAGTTAAAAAGGCAGGTATCGCCGAACAGATAACCAACCAGGGCCGATGCGGCAAGCCAAATCAATGTAGAACCATCGGCATAAACAGGATAGGGCGAGCCGATGCTTACCCAAAGGATTACGGCCAGAAAGCACAGGGCCAGGGCCAGACGAATAACGTTGGAAGAGTCCGCTCCTATCCTATGGGTGGCTTTGTCCGCAAAAAGAGCCGTAACTGTCCAAGAGGCAGCTACGGCTAAAGAAAGTATTTCTCCTATGTAATTACTTGCCATACTTGGCAGCCTGGGAGGCAATTAAATCAGCGTCGTCGAAATAGTTAATCTTCATCGCCTCTTTCATCTCCCAAAGGGTCTGCGCAGCAACCTCGCGCGCTGCCTCGCTGCCTTTCTTAAGAATTTCGTAAACGGCAGGAATGTCTTTCTGATAAGACTCACGTCTTGCACGGATGGGCTCCAGTCGAGCATTGAGCACATTCAGAAGGAACTTCTTGCACTTAACGTCTCCAAGACCCCCGCGGGTATAATGGTCCTTGACTTCCTGAAGGGAAGCATACTCCGGCCAGAACTGCTCCAGGTCTCCATCCTGAATAAACGCATCAAGATAAGTAAACACCGTATTGCCCTCTACCTTGCCGGGATCCTCAACCTTAAGATGGCCGGGATCGGTATACATCGACATAACCTTCTTCTTAAGGTCCTCGGGGGTATCGCTGAGATAGATGCAGTTTCCAAGGGACTTGCTCATCTTGGCTTTGCCGTCTGTACCGGGAAGGCGGCGACAAACAAGATTTGTGGGAAGAAGAATATCGGGTTCTACCAAAACATCGCACTTATATGTACCGTTGAAACTGCGGACAATCTCCCTGCACTGCTCTATCATAGGCTCCTGATCCTCGCCAACCGGAACGGTGGTGGATTTGAA
Organism: Candidatus Cryptobacteroides sp.; assembly: GCA_045224955.1. Taxonomy (GTDB): domain Bacteria; phylum Bacteroidota; class Bacteroidia; order Bacteroidales; family UBA932; genus Cryptobacteroides. Next base: position 11,967 of record JBGVAW010000022.1, on the reverse strand, counting down.
TGCACAGATATCGGCAGCCTGGCTTATGGGATAGGTAAAGAAGCCTACGGGAAGCCCGCGGCGGTTTTCCTCGCCTTCATCGGCATTGAAGCCACGCAGCGCCATCTCTGTCTTTACGGTAGGATTACGCTGGAGCCTCTGCACTGTAACAAGATTGGAGAAGAACTGTGTCATCTCGTGAAGCTGAGGCACCTGAGACTGAACAAAGATAGTCACCTTTTCAGGATCCAGACCTACGGAAAGATAATCGAGGGCTACCTCAATCACATTCTGACGCACCTTTTCAGGATTATCGGCATTATCAGTAAGTGCCTGAACGTCAGCGATGAATACAAACATTCGGTCATAATTACCCTCGTTCTGCAGCAACACGCGATTGCGCAGCGATCCAACATAGTGCCCAAGGTGAAGTTTACCTGTAGGGCGGTCTCCCGTAAGAATTATTCTTCCCATTTGTACGATATAATTAGACGGCAAATATAGAAAAAATACTTGGATAGACAAAAGCTGCCGCCACGGTAGCGTGACGGCAGCCTGGGATTATCTGTAATAGCTGTGATTATTGCTCATCGGGAGCATCGTTACCTCCCTGAGGACCCTGAGGACCGCCCTGGCCGAAGGGGCTACCGCCCTGAGGACCACCCTGAGGACCGCCCTGGGCCTGCTGAGACTGCTGGTACATAGCCTCGAAAGCCTTGTTGAGAGCCTCTTTATAGCGGTCTATGTCTGCAAGGTTCTGAGCCTTGACAGCCTCCTTGAGGGATGCAACATTCTTTTCTACCTCTTCCTTAACGGTTGCAGGTACTTTGTCGCCATTGTCCTTGAGGAACTTCTCTGCCTGGAAGCAGAGGGCATCAGCCTCATTAATCTTGTCTACACGTTCTTTCTCTGCCTTGTCGGCCTCTTCGTTGGCCTTGGCCTCGTCGCGCATACGCTTGATTTCCTCATCTGACAGACCGGAGGAAGCCTCGATTCTTACGCTCTGGGCCTTGCCGGTTGCCTTATCTACTGCAGATACGCTAAGGATACCGCTGATATCGATAGAGAACTTAACAGCTATCTGAGGTATTCCTCTGGGTGCAGGAGCGATACCGTCCAGATGGAAGATACCAATCTGCTTGTTGTCCTTTGCCATAGGACGCTCTCCCTGAAGCACTCTGATTTCTACGGAAGGCTGATTGTCGGCAGCCGTAGAGAATATCTGCTCCTTATCTACAGGAATGGTAGTGTTGGCATCAATCATCTTTGTCATAACACCGCCAAGTGTCTCTATACCAAGAGAAAGCGGAGTAACATCGGTAAGGATGACATCCTTTACATCGCCTGCGAGCACACCGCCCTGGATAGCTGCGCCAACGGCAACAACCTCGTCAGGATTAACGCTGCGGTTAGGCTCCTTGCCAAAGAAATTCTTAACGATTTCCTGGATCTTAGGGATACGTGTAGAACCGCCCACGAGAAGAACCTCGTTGATATCGGAAACATTCATCTTGGCAGCCTCAAGAGCTTTGCGGCAAGGCTCGATGGTGCGCTGGAACAAATCGTCGCAAAGCATCTCGAACTTAGCCCTGGTAAGACTCTTTACAAGGTGTTTGGGAACACCGTCAACCGGCATAATATAAGGAAGGTTGATTTCTGTAGAAGTCTGGTTGGAGAGTTCTATCTTAGCCTTCTCTGCAGCTTCCTTAAGTCTCTGGAGAGCCATAGGATCCTTCTTAAGGTCTGCGCCGCCGTTCTCTGAAGCAAACTCGCTTGCAAGCCAGTCGATGATTACCTGGTCGAAGTCGTCACCGCCAAGGTGAGTATCACCGTTGGTAGACTTAACTGCGAAGATTCCCGAGTCAAGCTCAAGGATGGAGATATCGAATGTACCGCCACCAAGGTCGTAAACAGCCACGTTCATACTCTTGTCTGTCTTGTCAAGACCATAGGCAAGGGCAGCGGCAGTAGGCTCGTTGATTATAAGCTTAACATCAAGACCGGCAATTTTACCAGCCTCTTTGGTAGCCTGACGCTGTGAATCGCTGAAGTATGCAGGTACGGTAACGATAGCCTCTGTAACGTCCTGACGAAGATAATCCTCTGCAGTCTTCTTCATCTTCTGGAGCACCATCGCAGAAATCTCCTGAGGTGAATAGAGGCGGCCGTTGATATCTACACGAGGAGTGTTGTTGGCACCCTGGACAACCTTATAAGGAACACGGCTGATTTCCTTGCCCACCTGATCATAAGTCTCACCCATAAATCTCTTGATAGAGAAAATGGTGTTTGCAGGATTGGTGATAGCCTGACGCTTTGCAGGGCTTCCCACCTTACGCTCTCCACCCTCTGTGAATGCAACTACAGAAGGGGTTGTTCTCTGGCCTTCGTTATTGATGATAACGGTAGGCTGGTTACCTTCCATTACTGCTACGCAAGAGTTGGTAGTACCTAAATCAATTCCAATTACTTTTCCCATATTATAATCTCCTATTTTTTTATTTCTGTTTTTTGGACGCCTTTTTCTATATCCAAGTTTGTGCCAAGCCCCATTTACTGACATTTTGTCATATTCGGGGCAATTATAGCTGTCTTTTCGTGCAAAACCACTATCTTTGCCACACAGTGTCATAGCTATGGAATACAGAAACCTGACGCAGGAAGAATACCAGGACCTGCAAAACAGAATTTTATACGAAGACAATCACCTGCTTGTAGTTTATAAGAAGGCAGGCGAAATAAGCCAGGGCGACAAGACAGGCGACGAAACCCTTTGCGACAAATACAAGGCCTTCATCGCCATAAGAAACTCCAAGCCCGGAAAAGTATTCCTGGGAATCCCCCACAGGCTTGACAGACCCGTAAGCGGCGCCATCATCTTTGCCAAAACCTCCAAGGCCCTTGAAAGGCTAAGCGAAGCCTTGAGGCAGGGCACAATCCACAAAACCTACCTGGCGCTCTGCGTCAACGCCCCGGACAAAAAAGAAGACTTGCTTGAGAACTGGCTCATCCGCCGCGAGTCGATGAACAAAAGCTTTATTGTTAAAGAACCCAAGGCGGGACAGGATGCCAAACTGGCTAGACTAAGATACACCCTCCTTGGCCATACGGACCGATACCACCTTGTACAGGTGGAACTCCTTACAGGAAGACACCACCAGATTCGCTGCCAGCTTGCCGGCATCGGATGCCCTATAAAAGGAGACCTTAAATACGGCGCGCCTCGCAGCAACCCGGACGGCAGCATATCCCTTCACGCCTGGAAGGTTACCCTTCCGCACCCGGTTACAAAAGAAGAGATTACTGTTCTGGCGCCTGTTCCAAATAATTGGAAAGGTATTGACGACGTCTTCTCCTCCCCTTCCCTATAATAAATTCCCGCCGCTCCCGGCACCAGTCGCTGGGATTCATATTAGTCTCCAGCTTAAAAGCGGTGGCAAAGGAAACCGCCGTGCCAAAACCGGACATAGAGGCGATCTCCGCCACCTTAAGGTTTAAATTGGAATTGAAAAGTTCCATACCATACTTTACCCTGTAACTGTTCACAAGCCGTGGGACGCTGACCCCGGCGCAGGCATTTACACATTTGGAAATATAGCCCCTGTTAGTGCACATATCCCGGGCGATATCGTCTATGGAATAGTTATACATAAGGAACGGACGTTCCTCTTCGAAAAGCTTTTCTATCTTGTGGAATAATTCTATCTCCTGCTCCGTGGGAATTTCTGTTTCCGTATTGGTTATTACAGCCTCGTATGATATTGAAAATCTGATGGTTATTATAAGGAAAACCGCAACGGCCAGAATTATAAAGACAACCCCCAGGCATATTTGGAGCCCCCTCCCGGCCCCAAACAAGGAGCACTCTCCAAGAAAAAGGACAAGCAGGAAAATAACAAAGATATAGACCGATATCTCCTTGATAAAGTAAGAAGCGGGATAGTAACCGGACATAAAAGAATTGTCCCGGCACCTTATCAGGGTAAAGACCACAAGAGTAACGCACACAGGCACGCAGGTTCCAAGGCCGTAAAGCAGGATTTTAGGAGTCCAGACGTCTCCCGGCACAGGATCTTTGACAAAAGCGGCCACTATCATAATGAACATTTGTACTGCGACAAGGGTTTTGGAGAGCGCCACGGGTATATTCTTTTCTTCCCATATAATAAGAATGGCCCCTCCCAAGGCCAGCGAACCAATAGCCCACAGAAAAGAGAAGCCACCGAAAAAAATTGCCGGAAAAGAAGACAGTACCATCGCACACATCGGAACAATACTGAATCTAAAATGGTAACTCACAGTTCTTTTTATTTTTTGGGGTAAAAATAAAAAGAAACCTGCGTCCGCCAAGAATGCAGACACAGGTATTGCTAAATCTTTAGATAAATATTGATAAATCTTTAGATTTTAGTCCAAAGTCACTTTTTTAGGCTTGGATTTGATGGCATCGAAACCCTTGCCATAAACGCCAGAAATAGATGCAACTGAAAGGAAGGCATCTGGATCGATAGCCTTTATGTATCTGAGTATCAGGTTAAGGTCTGTCTTGCGGCTCATAAGCATAAGAACGTGACTCTCTTCCTTTGTGTACCAGCCCTTTGCGGGAAGCACGGTAACTCCGCGGCGGAGATTCTTTGTTATACAGTCTGCAATCTCTTCATACTTGCGTGAGAAAATGAAGAGCTGCACAGCCTGTTTGGTACCTGACAGGTAAATATCAACCACATTGCCGCATACTATCACAAGTATAAGACCGTAGATGACTCCGGTGAACTTGTCTGCCCACGGAACCAGGGAACCATCGGCCTTATAGGAAGGAATGAAGAATGAGGACACGATGATGAATACGTCGATCAGGAGAATCATCCTTCCGGGCGATACGTTCTTGTACTTGTTCACCATCAGCGCAATGATATCCGTACCTCCGGTACTGCCGCCCTGAGACATCGACATTCCTATGCCGATACCGGACATTATGGCGCCTATGATGGTGCAAAGCAGTTTGCCGTTATCTATTGCAAGAGCCTGGGTTATGCTTTCCGGAACAAGGCCGGGCAGCACTCGCAGGCCCACAGAGGCGATAATGATTGCCATAATGGTTTTGCCTCCGAAACCGGAGCCCATCACAAAGAAGGCAATCACCAGCAGTATGCCGTTTAGGATGAAGAAGCTGTAACCGACGTTGAATCCGGTTGCATACTGGATGATGGTACCGATACCGGTAACGCCGCCACCTACGAGGTTGTTAGGAATGAGGAAGATTACCCATCCTATAACATAAAGTGTGATTCCCAGGGCTACAAGGATGTACTCCTTGAGGGTGGTAAAGAAACTAGTTTTGAACGGACTGCTCATTTTTCTTCTTTTTGAGTTCTATACCTGTTTTCATCTCCTCGAAGCCCTCGCCATAAACGGCGCTGGCGGAAGAAACGCTTACGAAAGCTTTAGGGTCTATTTTCTTTATTGCTTTGGTAATAGTTGCAAGCTGTGTCTTGCGAACCATTATGACAAGCACCTTGCTTGCCTTCTGGCTGTACCAGCCCACTGCCTCAAGGGCGGTGACGCCACGGTTGAGGTTCACCGTAATCTCGTCCGCAATCTCCTTGAACTTCTTGGAGAACACCAGCACCTGCACGCTTGCCTTGCTGCCAAGCAGGAGGAAATCCAGGAACAACGTGAAGGAAAGCATAGCTATGTAGCCATAAACCATATCCTGCACAGTCTTTCCGGGAACAAGGAGAACGGAAGCAATGATAAAAACGTCAAGGCTCATATACACCTTTCCGGGCGATACAGGCCAGAACTTCCCAAGTATCAGGGCCACCACGTCCGTACCTCCGGTACTTCCGCCTCTTTTAAAAATAAAGTTTATGCCGATGGCTTCGATAAGTCCGCCTATAATAGGGACAAGCACCTTATCGCTGATATACAGGGCGCTGCCCTCTACGGACTTTAGGAACTCGAAGTTAGGCAGAATGGCAAAAAGCACCGTTGTAAGCGCTATGCAATAGATGGTCTTTATCCCGAATCCGTTTCCTATTATAAGGAAGCCGATCACGAGCAAAATCACATTCAGCAAAACATAGGACACCGACACGGGAAAACCGGTGGCGAACTGAATCACGGTACAGATACCGGTAAGGCCGCCGCTGGCTATCTGATTGGGAATAAGGAAACAATCCCACGATATACAAAAGATGACGCATCCTATTGTCATCAACACGTAATCCCAGATAACGGTGGATATTTTAGCCTTTTCCATTATTTAACGACGATATTTACGATTTTTCCGGGAACTACGATTACCTTGACGATACTGCCCTCGCCCACATATTTCTCTGTCTGAGGCAGAGCCCTGACGTGCGCCTCAACCTCTGCAGGGGCAAGGCTCTTGGAAAGATCAACCGTAAAGCGGGTCTTACCGTTGAAGGAAACGGCATAGGTGGCGGTATCCTCTACGGTATAAGCCTGTACATACTCGGGGAACTTGGCGTAGGTAACGGTGTCCTGATGTCCCAGGGAATGCCAGAGTTCCTCTGCGATATGCGGAGCGAAGGGGCTTAGCATAACTACGAGAGGCTCCAGAACAGCCTTCTTGTGGCAGCCAAGGTCCGTAAGCTCGTTAACGGCAATCATAAACGCGCTTATCGTGGTGTTGAAGGAGAAAGTATCGATATCGGCCTCCTCCTTGGCAATGAGCTTATGGAGAACCTTGAGTTCCTGAGGGGTTGCCTCGGCATCCTGTACCAGGAAGTTGTCGCCATCGTAGAAGAGTTTCCAGAACTTGCGCAGGAAGCGGTGCACACCGTCTATTCCCTTGGTGTCCCAGGGCTTGCTCTGCTCCAGAGGTCCAAGGAACATCTCGTAAAGACGAAGGGTATCGGCGCCGTAATCCTCGCAAATCTGGTCCGGATTAACCACGTTGTACATAGACTTGCTCATCTTCTCTATGGCGCTGCCGCAGATATAGTCACCATCGGCCGGGATAAACTGGGCATTGGCATACTCGGGACTCCACTTGCAGAAGGCCTTCTTGTCAAGTTTGTCATTGCGGACCATACTTATATCTACGTGGAGCTCCTGGGTCTTATACTTGTCCTTTAGCTCGAAAGATACAAACTGGTTGGTGCCCACTATCCTGTATACAAAGCTGGATCGGCCCTGAATCATACCCTGATTTACAAGCTTGCGGAAAGGCTCGTCCTCGCATACATAGCCCAGGTCATAAAGGAACTTGTTCCAGAAACGGGAGTAGATAAGGTGGCCTGTAGCGTGCTCTGTTCCGCCTACGTAAAGGTCTACGCTGCGCCAGTATTCATTTGCCTCCTTGCTAACCAATGCCTGGGAGTTACGAGGATCCATATACCTGAGGTAGTAAGCGCTCGAGCCTGCGAAGCCGGGCATTGTGCTTGTCTCCAGAGGCAGTCCTTTCCAAGTCCAGTCCTTTGCGCGTGAAAGCGGAGGTTCGCCGCTCTTTGCAGGTTTGAAGTCCTCAATTTCAGGGAGTCGCAGAGGAAGGGCCTCCTCCGGGAGAGGTATGGCGATATCGCCGTCAAAACAAACAGGGAAAGGCTCGCCCCAATATCTCTGGCGGGAGAAGATGGCGTCGCGGAGGCGGTAGTTGACCTTGCGCCTTCCCAGATGATGGGCCTCTACATAGTCCTTGGCCGCCTCAATGGCATCCTTGACGTCCATTCCGTTCATAAAGCCGGAGTTGCACATCTTGCCTTCCTTGGCGTCGAAGCTCTGCTCCGATACGTCACAGCCCTCGATGATGGGCACGATGGGAAGGTCGAACTTCTTGGCAAAGGCATAGTCCCTGCTGTCGTGAGCAGGCACAGCCATAATGGCTCCGGTTCCGTAACTTGCAAGAACGTACTCTGAAATCCATACCGGAACCTTTTCTCCGGTAAGGGGATTGATTCCGTAAGAACCTGAGAATACACCGGTTACTGTCTTTGTATCTGATATTCTTTCGCGCTCTGTCTTCTTCTGAACATAGGAGAGATACTCCTGAACCTCTGCCATCTTGGTAGGGGTTGTAAGTTCAAGGGCAAGTTCGCTCTCAGGAGCAAGAACCATAAAGGTAACTCCGAACATAGTGTCTGCCCTGGTGGTAAAGATGGTAACGTCTCTTTCCCTGTCGCCGGTAATAACCTTGAACACTACTTCGGTACCGGAGGAGCGTCCAATCCAGTTGCGCTGCATTTCCTTCAGGGAGTCGGTCCAGTCCAGGGAATCCAGGCTGTCAAGAAGCCTTTCCGCATAGGCCGAAACCCTAAGCAGCCACTGGTCCATCTTCTTCTGCACTACGGGGAAGCCGCCTCTTACTGAAAGACCGTCCTTAACCTCGTCATTGGCCAGTACGGTGCCAAGATCGGGGCACCAGTTTACGGAAGTCTGTCCACGGTAGGCTATCCTGTAGTTCATAAGAACCCGGCTCTTCTTGGCGTCGTCCCAGGAGTTCCATTCCTGAGCGGTGAAGGAAAGCTCCTCAGAGCAGGCTGCAAAGCAGTCCTTGCTGCCGTTCTTGGCAAAATGAGCCTCCAGTTCCTCTATGGGCAGGGCCTTGCCGCATTTTGTGCAGTAATAGCTGCCGAACATCTTAAGGAAGGCCCACTGGGTCCATTTATAGTAGTCAGGATCACAGGTGCGGAATTCGCGGTCCCAGTCGTAAGAGAAGCCAATTTTATCCATCTGGCTGCGATAGCGGTCTACATTCTGCTTTGTAGTAATTCCGGGATGCTGCCCTGTCTTGATGGCATACTGCTCTGCCGGAAGGCCAAAGGCGTCGTAACCCATAGGATGAAGCACGTTGAAGCCTTTAAGTCTCTTGTACCTTGCCACGATATCGCTGGCAATGTATCCGAGAGGATGTCCTACGTGAAGGCCTGCTCCCGAAGGATAAGGGAACATATCAAGTACATAAAACTTGGGCTTGTCCGCAGAAACTTCTGTCTTGAAGACTTTTTTCTCTGCCCACTGGCGCTGCCACTTTTTCTCGATTTCTCTAAAATTGTAGTCCATTATATATTTATTTCTTTATTCCAAAACTGATTTTTCCATTCTTTTCAAGCCTGAACTCTATGGGGATAGAGTAAGATGCCCTTACAACCTTGCCCCTTACCTTTGCAGGCTTCCACTTGGGAGAAGCGCTCACAACCCTCACGGCCTCCTTGTCCAGAAGTTCGTGCGCGCTCTTGGCCACCTCCACGCTGGATATTGTTCCGTCCTTTTCTACTATGAACTCTACCGATACCCTGCCCTGGATTCCCTTCTTCACTGCCTCCTGAGGGTATTTTATATATTGGTAAACCCATTTTTCAAGGAAGAAGCGGGGATCTGCCCTGCCAAGGAAGGTAGGCTTTACTTCACAGTCGTACCAGGCATAGATATCGTTGTCCTCACGGGTGTTGTCCTCTGTCTTGTGCAGGCGTGGAGCCACCTCGACATTGCAAAGCGTGCGGGTAAAATTAAAAATATACTCGATTTCCCGCTCCATCGACCCGAAATCCAAGATATCAATCACGTCCCTGTCGGTATCGTGCTCCGGATATCGGCCTGTAGAAAAGGCCACAAAGGGGATGTCGGCGCTATAGAAAGCCCTGTGGTCAGAGGGGTAAGTCTCCGTGGCGCTTATCTCCGGCAGCACGGGCTGCAACTGCTCTGCGGCCAGCGCCAGAATCTTGTTCATATCCTCGTTCGATCCCGTGTAGGCCTGGAAGGACGAAGAGCCGCTGCCAAGCATATCCAGGTTAATCATCGCGTCTATGTTGTCTTTCTCGGAGAAAGAGCGGTTAAGGAAGTACCAGGCTCCGGCATAAGACTCCTGCGAGGCGCCCAGGGCGATGAAAATTATGGACCTGCGGAAGAGGAAGGAATTAACCGAAACCTGTTTTGCAAGTTCCATCATCATTGCAAGACCGGACGCATTGCCGTTGGCACCATAGTAAATACGGGGCCGAACCTCGGAGTTCACCGTAATGGAATCAGCCCCCAGGTTATCGATTCTTGCACCTATTACTATGTATCGGTTCGATAGTTTCTTGTCGTAGCCCTGAACAACTCCGTAAACGTTGCGGGACTGAAGGGTGTCACCATCGCCACGGGCAATGCCGAACAGTTCTCCCTCCTTGGGAGTAAGCATCGTAACACCGTAGTTTTCAAGGGTAGAGAATATATATTCGGCCGATGCCTTTTCGCCCTCGGAACCGGCCTTGCGGCCCTGGAAGTCATAGCAGGTGAAGAGTTCAATATGGGAACGGAGGGCCGATGAGGTCTCGCTGTCGTAAAGATCGGAGTAGCCCGATACGTATTGGGCCGATGCTGCGACTCCCGCTACAAAAAGCAGGGCCAGCGCTGTGTATAATCTCTTTGCTCTCATAACTGTTCTCTTATTCGTTTACCAGAATCCAGGCTTCTGCGGGGCAGAAGGGCTCTGTGCGAAGCTTTACGTAAGCCTCATAAACCTCTGCCAGAATATCCGTAGGGCATACGCCCACTGCCGTAAGTCCTCTCTTGAAGGGGATGACCGCTGTCTTGTATCCTGCGTCTTCTGCCTTGCGGAGCGTTGCTTTTACATTGTTTTCACTGCCGAATGCGCCAATTACAACGCAGTATTTGAAGTCTGTCCCGTCACCGATAATTCCGCCAAGGGCCGAAGGGGCGATGAGGTTGATTTTTCTGGCGGCGATAGAGTCTGCTGCCGCCGTGGAATCTGCCTTGGCCTTTTCTGCCGCGGCCAGGGAATCCAGCCTCTGTTTTTCAAGGGCTTTTTCCTTAAGTATGAGTTCCTTTTTTTGTGCTATTTCTTCCGATGTGGGCCTGCCGGCCAGGGAACGGAAGGCATCGCAGCTCTGGAACAGAACCATAGTTCCAAGCAGCAGGAAAGGCACCATCGGCCTTATAAAATATGATATGCTTTTATTCATACCGCGGGCATATTAACACAAACTGCAAAAATAATAAAAAAATGCCTATCTTTGAAGCACTATGGACAAAGAAAGGGCCAAATTGTTTTTCCTTTGCATATTTCTGTCCGGGAGCCTTTTACGGCCTTCCGGAGCTGCGGCGCAGGAGCTGCTTCCGGACAGCTATTATATGCACAGTCTCACGGAGATTTATCCTCCCGTGCTCCCTCACGACGAGATTAAACTTGTCTTCATCGGGGACGTTATGCTGCATTCCAAGCAGATAGACAAGGAGTACGGCCCCTTCCTGGAAGATTTGAAGCCTCTTTTCAGCGAGGCCGATGTTTCCGTGGTGAATATGGAAACCACCCTGGCCGGCGAGCCTTATACCGGTTATCCGGTCTTTTCTTCTCCCGACAACTATGCAGACTACATTGCAAGCCTTGGAACCGATGTTTTCCTGACGGCCAACAACCATACTATGGATAAGGGGACCGATGGTTTTATACGCACGCTGAAGTATTATGCCGGGATGGAAGGCATCAAGTTCACGGGAGGCACCATCAAGGAGATTCCGGACAGCACGGTTAATCCGTTGATACTTAAGGTAAAGGGCGCCAGGATTGCGCTGGTGAATTTCACTTACGGCAGCAACCGCGGGCTTCCGGATCCTTCTACCGGGGCCAGGCTCAAGCTTATGAGAAAGGACGATATTTCCGTGCAGCTTAAAAGGGCGCGGAACGCCGGGGCGGACTATATCATAGCCCTCCCCCACTGGGGCATTGAGTACGACCTTGAGCACAGCGAGTCCCAGGAGAAAATGGCCAGGTGGCTGGCCGACGAGGGGGTGAATCTGATAATCGGCTCGCATCCGCACGTAGTGCAGGATACCTGCATCATCAAAACCGCGGACGGCCGCAGGGTGCCGGTGGTTTATTCTCTGGGAAATGCAGTATCGAATATGAGCATTGAGAATTCCCGCCTGGAACTTGCCGCCACGGTTACGTTGTCCAGGTATTTCCCGGGACAGGTTGTACTTAAATCCCTGCATCTGGAGTTTCTGTGGTGCACCCTCCCA
>JBGVAW010000021.1:0-17958 GCA_045224955.1 Candidatus Cryptobacteroides sp. | reverse complement strand
GTGGGCTCTGGAAAATGGCCCTCCTCGCGGCGGCTGTCACCAACCACTTTTGTCAAGGTTACCAACCGTTTTTGTCAATTATACCCGTTTTTGTCAATTATACCACATTTCGGGTGATAGCACGGGCAACTGTCTGGCGCGAGGAGGGCCCTTTCCCCTCTGCCGGCCACACGTACTTGTTGTAAGTTGTTACTACACAAATACTTACAAAACACCTCTGTGGCTGGCATCGCAAAAAAACACGCGCCGGCCACGCCCCCTCAAAGAAGCTATATGATTATCAAGCACTTACCGGAGCCCCTGTGGCCGGCGTTAAAGCAGGCGGTCCAAAACATCTTCTCCAAGACCGCAAACCCTGCCTATTTGTTTCTTTTTTGACCCAAATCTTCTGGCAAGAGTACGTGCCAGCATCAATAAATCTTTTCTGGATAATTGTTGGAGGCTGTCTACGTGGAATTCAAACTGGCAAATCGCCATAGCCTTTTGTTGTAGCTCGCTATCCGTGTACGAAACGCTCTCCTCAATACCGTGAGACATCTCTACCACAGATTCAAGATCATAGATTCTTAAGGTATCAAAGAACTCCAAACTGCTATCAATGACTTTCTCGACAAATCGATAATCCACAAAAGAAGCATTATCAACTTTCCCGTCAATAATAGTTGGTATAACTTCTGGTTTAATCTTGGTCTTCAAAACCTGTCGGAGTTCGCGAACTGTAGCGGCTTTACCCTCGGCCCGCTGTTGACGAGAAGGATTGAACAAGACATCGATTGAACTCCATCTGTAAGAAAAAGGTGAGCATATCCTGGCTTTATAAGGGTTACGGAGTATGTATAAAACCTCATTCTTAAGCTGCTTGTTCGTTGTGACAGCCTGAATATCGGCATCATCAAAGTGCAACAGGCCTTTGGGAAGCCCGGCGTGTGTAGCAAATGAGATAAGTTTCTTGATATAAGTTACGTAAAAGTCAAGACAATCCCGAAATGTGCCGTGAAGCAAAAGATGAAAGTGATTACTCATAAGGCAGTAGCATAATAATTTTGGCTTTGAGACGAAAGAAGTTGCAGCTAAAGAATTAACTCCGACGATATAGTCGTTGTCGCTGTTAAAAAGAAGATTATTACTTAAATGAGGCATAGAGAGATGATATGTCCCAATTCCTCCTCCAAAGGGGTCAATAAAATCACTAATACGCATAGCAAACAAAGTTTTGGGTAAAATTAGCCGCCAGAAAATACCAGAAATAAAGATTTCACAAAATGTGGCGATTTTTTTCACCGTGTGGTAAAATCTCCTTTGTGGAGGGGTTTTGTCAAATAATCAGTCAAAATAAAGAACAATTCTTATATTTTTTCTATATTTGTAATGGTCAGGAAAACTGGCAGACATATTTGATGAAAGTGTTTTCGCTTTTATCCCTATCGGAAATCTGGTAAATTTTCAACAAGAACAGGGATGGGCAATTGCACTCATCACCATGTTTGGCGTACCGTGCTTTCTGCACAGTCTCCATACGGGTGTGGGGTATTGTTTATTTGTTCTTGGGCTTACCAGAGCCTCCGATAGATAAACGAAATTGCTCCACACTTTCTTTTTATACCCACTTGACATAATTGGGGCTTTGTGTCAATAAAACAGAAGTACTATGAAAACAAGTCATTTTAAAAAGCTTGCAATTATTTTCACTGTGTTTGCTTTTTGTAATGTGTCGTTTGCCCAAACAGAAACGGCAAAATCCACAGCTACTACAGAAACAGCAGAAATCCCTGTTAATAGTAATATGGAAAAAAAGTATGCTGTTCATGCGGGATATGGCATGATGCTTATTACAGGTAATAATGAGGGGGATGATCTATACGGCCCTACTTTAGGAATAAAGTATAGAGTATATAAAGAGAATGATATTTGGTTTAATATTGGATGTGGCCTTTCCTCTTATTCAAAAACCGTTGATGATTTTAAAATTAAATTTAATTCTTTTAATCTGTTAGCTGAAGGAGAGTGTTCTATATGGGAGTCTTGGATAGTATCGGGAGGATTAATGATAAAAAATTTTACGAGTGGTAAAGCTACCTATGACGATGAGAGTTTAGACTTATTGTCAGGTGGGTGGAAAAGCTATAACAAAACTAATTTTGGTTTAACATCATCTATAAGCTATAATATTGATAGATTATCATTAGGTGTCAGCTTTTATATTGGGTTGTCGAACTTTGGTTATGAAACACCGGAGCGTGTAAATCTAACAACAGCTTCCCTTTTTGTTAGTTGGTCATTTTAACCTGTTTGATTGCCGGCCACATGCGCTTATTGCAAGTTGTTGCTGCACAAACACTTACAAAATGCCTCTGTGGCTGGCATCGCAAAAAAACACACGCCGGCCACGCCCCCTCAAAGAAGCTATATGATTATCAAGCACTTACCGGAGCCCCTGTGGCCGGCAGCTATTTCCTGGTGTTTTATTCAGACGGTGGGCCGAAGATCTGAGTGTAGAAATCCTACGATGGCCTCGTTTGCGATGAGTATACCTCTGCTTTTAAAGCCAGAAATAATTCAGGCGACCTTTACAGGCCGCCTGAGTTTGGTTTATACCCGGCTGAATGTCAGCCGGGTAATCTGTATTGTTCTAGCTGTGAAGTAGGACGGTGAGACCGGCCATCACGATAGATACCATCGACATAAGCTTGATAAGGATGTTGAGCGAAGGGCCGCTGGTGTCCTTGAAGGGGTCGCCAACAGTATCGCCAACGATAGTAGCCTTGTGACAGTCGGAATTCTTGCCGCCGAAGTTACCCTCTTCTACATACTTCTTTGCGTTGTCCCAGGCACCGCCGGAATTGGCCAGGAAGATAGCCAGAACAAAACCGGCACCAAGGCCACCGGCCAAAAGACCAATCACACCGGCAGGACCAAGAATGATACCTACAAGAACCGGAGCTATAATGGCCAGAACAGAAGGAACTATCATCTCGTGCTGAGCCGCACGTGTGGAAATCTTTACGCAAGAGGTATAATCGGGCCTCTGTTTGCCCTCGAGAATACCTACGATTTCGCGGAACTGACGTCTAACCTCAATTACCATCTTCTCTGCAGCACGGCCTACTGCGTTCATTGTCATACCGCAGAACAGGAAGGCCAGCATTGCGCCGATGAAAATACCTACCAGAACGATAGGGTTCATAAGAGAGATATTGAAGTGCTCAACGATATCGGTAATGGAAGACTTGGCCAGAACGGCAAACTGATCTGCCAGCTCGCCACCCTTCTGGGCCAGGTGACCAAAGCCAATCTTGATTTCCTCTATATAAGAAGCCAGCAGGGCCAATGCGGTAAGAGCTGCGGAACCAATGGCGAAGCCCTTTCCCGTAGCGGCAGTAGTGTTGCCAAGAGCGTCAAGGACATCGGTCTTCTCGCGTACGGAAGGATCCAGTTCGCTCATCTGGGCATTACCACCGGCATTATCGGCAATGGGACCGTAAGCATCGGTAGCCAATGTAATACCGAGGGTGGAAAGCATACCTACGGCTGCAATGGAAATACCGTACAGACCATATCTCAGGGTCTCGGAATCGAAGCAGAAACCTGTGGCAAAACCATAAGAAAGCAGGATTGCTATGGCGATGGTGATGACAGGGATAGCTGTGGATATCATTCCGAGGCCTACACCGCCGATAATTACGGTCGCGGGACCTGTCTTGGAACTCTCTGCCAGTTTGCGGGTGGGCTTATATGAGTGGGAGGTGAAATACTCGGTTGCTTTACCGATGATTACTCCTGCTACAAGACCTGAAACTACAGAAAGCGACATCTGCCACCAGTTCTGGAAGCCTACAATGTAGAAGATGCCGAAGGTGGCGGCTGCGATAAGAACAGCGCTGAGGTTGGTACCTATGCTAAGAGACTTAAGCAGTTTCTGCAAAGAAGCGCCTTCGTCTGTGCGAACAGCGAAAATTCCGAAAATAGAGAACAATACGCCAAGGGCGGCAATCATCATAGGAGCAAGGATAGCCTTCATCTGCATAGCCTCGTTTCCAAAGAAAGCCGAAGCTCCAAGGGCCATTGTGGCCAGGATCGATCCGCAATAAGACTCGTAAAGGTCTGCGCCCATACCGGCAACATCGCCCACATTGTCGCCTACGTTGTCGGCGATGGTTGCAGGGTTGCGGGGGTCATCCTCGGGGATATCCTGCTCTACCTTTCCTACGATATCAGCGCCTACATCGGCAGCCTTGGTGTAGATACCGCCTCCGACACGGGCAAACAGCGCCTGGGTGGAAGCACCCATTCCAAAGGTAAGCATCGTGGTGGTGATTACTACGAGCTTCTGGCTTGTATCGGCCTCTTTTACAAAGGTATCAAGCACCAGCCACCAGATGGAAATATCCAAAAGGCCAAGACCTACAACCGTAAAGCCCATAACGGCGCCGCTGCGGAATGCAATCTTGAGACCGCTGTTAAGAGAGCGGCTTGTGGCGTTGGCTGTCCTTGCCGATGCGTAGGTGGCGGTCTTCATTCCTATGAAGCCGGCAAGGCCGGAGAAGAAGCCACCTGTCAGGAAGGCAAACGGAACCCAGGTGTTCTGGATGCCGAACCCATAGGCCAGGACGGCAAAGAAAACAGCCAGGATAATGAATACGATTACAACTACCCTGTACTGCTGTTTAAGGTAGGCCATTGCCCCCTCGCGCACGTACTGTGCGATTTCTTTCATTGTCGGCGTGCCCTCGCTTTCCTTCATCATCTGCTTGAAAAAGAACCAAGCAAAAAGAAGTGCCAGCAAAGAGGCAGCGGGAACAAAATAAAACAGATTGTCCATATTATATTAATTTTAAACTTTCGGAACTGTTCTTTTGTTTTTACAACTTACGAATATACTGATTTTTTTTATTTACTTGGACAAATTGTAAAGAATTACTAACTTGCATACTCGTAAAAATATATATTTCTATGAAACGAATAACAATCCGCGATGTGGCAAGGGAAGCCAACGTATCTGTAACACTGGTATCTTTTGTAATGAATGCCAAACGTGACAGTGACGGAAATCTTATCTGCCCTGTAAATGCGGACACAGCCAAAAGAGTGCTGGAAGTAGCCTCAAGGCTTGGGTACAAGAGAAACTTCGCCGCAGCATCTCTGCGCAGCGGCCGCTCTAACACAATTGCCGTTATTCCTAACGACATCTCCAACAAATTCTTTGCAGGAATATCCCGTTGTATAGAAGACAAGGCAAAATCCCTTGGATACAACGTTCTATTTGCAAGTTCCGACGAGGACCCCGGCCGTCTTGAGTCCGTGCTGGATGCTGTAACCTCTCATAACGTTGACGGAATCATCGTGGCTCCCTGTGCAGGAAGCGAAGAAATCATCGCCCGCCTGCTGAACTACAAGATTCCCGTAGTGCTGCTGGACAGGGACATCGATTCTCTCGACGGCGTAGGCAAGGTGCTTCTTGATGACTGGGAAGCCGGTTATCTTGCCACAAGCGAGCTTTTGGAGAAAGGCTACAAGAAAGTGGAGATGATCTCTTACTCTCTTGGCATTTCCAGTTTCTCCGAGCGCGAATCCGGCTATCTGGGAGCAATGAGCGACCGTTCCCTCAAGAGCAAGGCAAAAATACATCATACATCTTATGCAAAGGCAGCCTCAGAGGTAGAGAAGATAATTCTCGGATGCATAGACAGGGGCGTAGAGGCCTTGTTCCTCCCTACGTATTCTCTGTCTGCCCAGGTGCTTTCCGTTCTTAAGAGGCACAAGCTTGGCACACCTAAGGATTTAGCTCTTGTTTGCTTTGACGAGAGCGACGTCTACAGCCTGTACGACACAACCATCACCCATATAGTACAGCCTCTTAAAGTACTGGGAGAGACTTCCGTAGAAATGCTGGTATCTATGATCGAAGGCAAGAAACCGGAAAAGATACTTCTCTCGCCGGAACTTATACGTGGCGGCAGTTCAGAGTCAAAATAAAACAATCATATTATGAAACACTTCACGTTGCCCAAAGATGGAGGGCTCATTGAAAAGGGACTTCCAAAAGGTGTTCTTCACAGTAAAGAAAGCATTGTTACAGAGATTTTCCCGGATTCTACCCAGGCCAGTCTGGTAATAGCGGAGCATCTGATAGAAGTAATCAACAACTTCAAAGCCGCCAACCCCGGAAAGAATTTCCGTCTTGGTCTTACCACCGGAGCATCTCCAGTTTCATTATATCGATGGTTATGGCGATTCTACACAGAAGGCCGCATATCATTTGACAACATAGAGGTTTACTCCATAGACGAGTACTATCCCGTTGTGGCAGACCCTCACGCCAGCGGCAGGAACCGCAACCTGTTTACCGAGCTTCTGGACAAGGTAGAAATCGACAAGAACAATATTCATATCCCTTATGCCGACATTCCCCAGGAGAAGGTATCTGAATTCTGCGCCGCCTACGAAGAGAAGGTGCGCAACCTGGACTTCCTAATTATGGGAGTAGGCGAACTTGGCCAGGTGGGCTTCAACGAGAATCCTGCACAGGAAACCAGCAAGACCCGCTGCGTAAGACTCTCCTACAAGAGCCGCAAGAGACAGTCCCGCAACTTTGCAGGCGATATCACCATAACCCCCGAGCACTGCATCACCATAGGCATCAACACTATGATGAGCGCAAAGGAAATAGTGCTTATGTCTTGGGGAGAGGCAAAGGCCGATGCCGTAAAGGCCGTGGCCGAGGGTCCGGAGAATCCTTCCTGCCCTGCATCCCTGTTGCAAAAGCATCCTAACATTACATTGTATGTTGATGAGACAGCTGCATCGCTGCTCTCCCGCATAACCTGCCCTTGGGTTGTTGGCCCTTGCGAGTGGACTCCTAAATTCATCCGCAAAGCCGTTGTATGGCTTGCCCAGGAAGTTAAAAAGCCTATCCTCAAGCTTTCCCTCAACGATTATCTGGAGAATTACCTTGGCGAACTCATAGAGAAACACGGGCCGTTTGACAAGATCAATATCAATGTATTCAACGATCTTCAGCACACAATCACAGGCTGGCCGGGAGGAAAGCCCAATGCCGATGATTCTACACGTCCCGTCAAGAGCAATCCCTACCCCAAGAAGGTAATCATCTTCTCTCCTCACCCTGACGATGACGTTATCTCTATGGGAGGAACCTTCATCCGCCTGGTAGAGCAGGGACACGATGTACACGTAGCCTACGAGACCTCCGGCAACGTTGCCGTTCACGACGATGTTGTCCTCCAGATGATGGATGCTGCTTATCAGCTTGGCTTTGCAGACAAGTTTGCAGAGGTACAGGCCCTTGTAGACGGCAAGGTGGTAGGACAGCCGGAGCCGCGTCAGCTCCTTGACATCAAGGGAGCCATCCGCAGAAGCGAGGCCCGCGGAGCAGTACGTTCATTCGGACTTAACGACAATACCAACGCTCACTTCCTTAACCTGCCTTTCTACGAAAGCGGCGGTATTAAGAAGAATCCTCGTACACAGGCCGATGTTGACATTATCAAGGCCTTGATTATGAAGATTAAGCCGGACCAGATTTATATGGCCGGTGACCTTGCAGACCCTCACGGAACCCACAGGGTTTGTACAGAGGCTGCGCTGGAGGCTGTAGAGCAGTTGAAGGAAGAGGGACAGAAGTGGCTGGACAACACAAATATCTGGCTCTACAGAGGTGCCTGGATGGAGTGGGAACTTGGCCGCGTAGATATGGCAGTTCCCCTGAGCCCCGATGAGCTTATAAAGAAACGTCACGCTATCTTCCGCCATCTTTCACAGAAGGATATCGTGCCTTTCCCGGGCGACGATCCGCGTGAGTTCTGGCAGAGGGCAGAGGAGCGTACCCAGAATACAGCAAGGCTCTATGACGAGCTTGGAATGGCCGAGTATCAGGCAATAGAGGTATTTGTTAAACTTTGCTAAAACAATTGCTATGAACGTCGTAATAAGAAATAATGCAGCGGAAGGCTCACTTTGGGCAGCCCACTATATCGCAGAAAAGATAAATGCAAAGGCAAAGGTTACCGACAAGCCCTTTGTAATTGGTCTTTGCACCGGCTCTACCCCCATCCAGACCTATGCAGAGCTTATCCGTATGGTAAAGGACGGTGAAGTATCGTTCAAGAACGTTATCTCCTTTAATATGGACGAGTATGTAGGCCTGCCGGAAGATCACCCGGAGAGCTACCACTCCTTTATGCACAAGTATCTCTTCGACCATATCGACGAACCCGCAGAGAACATCCACATCCTTAACGGAAATGCAAAGGATACCGTTGCGGAGTGCAAGGCCTATGAAGATGCCATTGTTGCCGCCGGCGGTTTTGACCTTTTCCTTGGCGGCGTTGGCGAGGACGGACACATTGCCTTTAACGAGCCCTTCTCTTCCCTGGCTTCACGCACCCGCGTAGTAACCCTTACCCAGGACACCCGCGAGGTAAACGCCCGCTTCTTTGACGGAGACTTTAACAAGGTTCCCCGCCAGGCTCTTACCGTAGGCGTTGCCACCGTTCTTTCTTCCAAAGAAGTAGTAATTCTGGCCTTCGGAAGCAAGAAGGCCCGCGCGCTTAAGGATGCCATAGAAGGTCCTATGTCTCACTACTGCACACTCAGCGGTCTTCAGGGACACCCCGCAGGCACCATTGTTTGCGACGAGCTGTCTGTTGGCGAGCTTAAAGTAAACTCCTACCGCTACTTCAAAGCAGTAGAAGCTGCAGAGAACGAATAAGACTTCTAAATAAAACAAACTCAGGCGGCCTGTAAAGGTCGCCTGAATTTGTTTGGTGCCGTGCGCCGCGAAGCGCAAGCGGTATTACTCTGCCTTGGGAGCTTCTTCCTCGGCTGCGGGAGCCTCGGCAACGGGTGCCTCAGCAACAGGAGCCTCAGCTGCGGGAGCAGCCTCTGCCTTCTTTGCACGACCACGACGGGTTGTCTTCTTGGCCTCTTTCTTAGGTCCGGAAGCAAGTGCAGCCTCGTTGAAGTCTACAAACTCTATAAGAGCCATCTCGGAACCGTCACCCTGACGGAAACCGGTGTGGAGAACTCTCAGATATCCGCCCGGACGATCAGCAATCTTGGGAGCGATGTTACGGAAAAGCTCGGTAACAGCATATTTGTCCTTAAGATAGCTGAAAACAACCCTACGGGAGTGAGTTGTATCTTCCTTAGATTTGGTAACGAGGGGTTCAAGGTACATCTTCAAAGCCTTTGCCTTTGCAACGGTGGTGTTGATTCTCTTGTGAAGGATAAGAGAAGAAGCCATGTTTGCAAGCAAAGCCTTGCGGTGACCGCTCTGACGTCCAAGGTGATTGAATGATTTATTGTGCCTCATAACTAAATGTTCTTTTTCTTAGGTTCAATGTTATACTTTCTCACGTCCATACCGAATGAGAGTTTCATCTTCTCTACTATCACATCGATTTCGTTAAGAGACTTGCGTCCAAAGTTGCGGAACTTCATAAGTTCTGCCCTTGAATAAGATACAAGGTCTGCGAAAGTATCAATGTCAGCAGCCTTCAGGCAGTTGTAAGCCCTTACGGACAGACCCATATCTGAAAGCTTGGTGAGAAGGAGATGCCTTGTGCGAAGTGACTCCTCGTCAAGCTCCTTGCTGTCAGACTCTACAGTGCTCTCAAGAGTAATCTTGTTGTCGTCTGTGAAGAACTTGAAGTGGAAAATCAGGATATTCGCAGCATCCTGGAGGGCTGCCTCAGGAGAAATGGAACCATCGGTCACAATCTCGAGATTCAGCTTCTCATAGTCGGTTTTCTGCTCTACGCGCCAGTTGTCAACAGTCCAGTTAACCTTGCGGATAGGAGTGTAGATAGCATCAACAGCTATTGTTCCAATAGGAGCATTAGGGTCTCTCTCCTCATCGGCAGCCACGAAACCGCGGCCCTTGGTGATGGTGAGGCTGATTTCTATCTTGACAGAAGGCTCAAGAGAGCAGATATGGAGTTCGGGATTCAACACCTTGAAAGAAGACAATCCCTTGGAGATATCCTCTGCGGTAAACTCTTGCTTACCGCTGATGGTGATATTTGCAACCTCAGAGTCAACGCTGTCTACCATTCTCTTGAATCTCACTTGCTTGAGGTTAAGGATGATGTCCTGCATACCCTCAATTACACCGGGGATAGTCTGGAATTCCTGATCTATGCCGGAAATCTTAATTGAGCTGATAGCAAAACCTTCCAGAGATGACAGGAGGATACGACGGAGGGCGTTACCGATGGTCTGGCCGTATCCAGGTTCAAGAGGCCTGAATTCGAAGCGACCTACGGTCTCGGTACCTTCGAGCATTATCACCTTATCGGGTTTTTGAAAAGCTAAGATTGCCATATTAATTCTTTGTTAAGGTGTTAAATTTTACTTGGAGTAGAGGTCAACGATGAGCTGCTCGTTAATATTCTCAGGGATTTCCTCGCGGGTAGGAACATTAAGATACTTACCAGTAAGGGCCTTAGCATCGAACTCAAGCCAAGAATACTTGGTTGCGGAAGCAACGCTGTTCTGGATAACCTCGAGGCTCTTGGATCTCTCTCTTACGGCGATAACGTCACCGGCCTTAACCTGTGCGGAAGGAATGTTGCAAATGCCTCCGTTAAGGGTGATGTGGCGGTGAAGTACAAGCTGACGGGCAGCTGCTCTGGTGGGAGCTATGCCAAGACGGTACACGATATTGTCAAGACGGGACTCAAGCAGGAAGAGGAGGTTCTCACCTTTCTGTCCGGCCATACGTGAAGCCTTGTTATATGTGTTACGGAACTGACGCTCGAGAACGCCGTACATATATTTAACTTTCTGTTTCTCCTTCAGCTGGCTGCCATAATCGGTAGCTTTGCGGGCACGCTTGCGGGCTGCGCCGTGCTGTCCCGGAGGGAAGTTTCTCTTCTCGTAGTATTTGTCTGCGCCGAAGATAGGCTCGCCGAATTTGCGGGCGATTTTAGTACTGGGACCAGTATATCTTGCCATAATTACTTAAGCTTTAAAAATTAAACTTTACGACGACCTTTCGGGCGGCAGCCATTGTGAGGCATAGGGGTAACATCGATAATCTCGATAACCTCGATACCAGCATTATTGATGGTTCTGATGGCGGACTCACGACCGGCACCAGGGCCCTTTACATAGCACTTCACCTTGCGGAGACCTGCGTCAAAAGCGGTCTTGGATGCATCCTCAGCAGCCATCTGGGCAGCATAAGGAGTATTCTTCTTGGAACCGCGGAAGCCGCACTTTCCTGCTGAAGACCAGCTGATAACCTGGCCCACACCATTGGTGAGAGAAACGATGACGTTGTTGAAAGTTGATGAAATATGTGCTTCACCAACAGCTTCAACCTTAACGACTCTCTTTTTCGTTGTTGTTGTTTTCTTTGCCATAATTCATCAATGATTATTTGGTTGCTTTCTTCTTGTTGGCAACGGTCTTCTTTCTTCCCTTGCGGGTACGTGCGTTATTCTTGGTGCTCTGACCACGAACGGGCAGTCCGATACGGTGACGTACACCACGATAGCAACCAATGTCCATCAGTCGTTTGATGTTCATCTGAACAGTAGAACGGAGCTCACCTTCGATTTTGTAGTTCTCGTTGATCTCGGCACGGATCTTGGCGATCTGGTCGTCGTCCCACTGATTAACCTTAGTGTCGTAATCGATACCGCAGGTGTCAAGGATTTTCCTTGCAGATGAGCGGCCGATACCGAAGATATAGGTAAGACCTATCTCTCCTCTTTTGTTGTTAGGTAAATCAACACCGGCTATTCTTGCCATAATCTGTTATCTTTTTCTTAATTTGTTATACTACTTGAATCTTATCCCTGGCGCATTTTGAATTTGGGATTCTTCTTGCAAATCACGTAAAGGTGACCTTTACGACGAACGATTTTGCAATCTTCGCTGCGCTTTTTGATGGATGTTTTAACTTTCATATTGCAGAATTTTTATTTGTATCTGTAGGATATTCTACCTTTTGTTAAATCGTAAGGCGACATTTCAACTTTAACCTTGTCTCCAAGAAGAATATGGATATAATTCTGCCTCATCTTACCGGAGATATGAGCGAGGATTACGTGACCATTCGCCAATTCTACCTTAAACATAGCATTGGGGAGTGTTTCAACTATAATCCCATCCTGCTCTATTGCTGCTTGTTTTGACATTAAAATATCACTTTAAAATTTAACTTTCTTTCCTTTCTCAATGAATTCAAAGGTCGATAGTTGCTCCGCTTTGCCTTTACGGACAACAACCGTAAGCTCGAAATGTGCAGCGTTCTTATGATCTACAGTGTGTACCGCCCAACCGTTTTTTGCAAGATACACGTGGCGGTCACCCGCCGTAATCATAGGTTCGATGCATATTACCATTCCTTCTACAAGCCTTGAGCCCCTTCCCTGGTGTCCGTAATTAGGCACCCCGGGGTTCTCGTGCATGTCCCGGCCTATTCCGTGGCCTTCCAGCTCACGTACTACTCCGAAACCGAAGGACTCGGCATACGACTGCACCGCGTGTCCGATATCGCCGACTCTGCCGCCTGCCACCGCTTTCTCTATGCCCTTGTACAACGACTCTTTAGTAACTTTCAGGAGGTTCAGAGTCTCAGCGTCCACCTCCCCTACAGGGAAGGTGTAAGCTGAATCTCCATTATATCCCTTGTACTTGGTACCCAGATCTATCGAAACTATATCCCCATCCTTGAGTACATAGTCTGACGGAAAACCGTGTACAACTACATCGTTTACAGAAGCGCAGATAGCTGCGGGGTAGCCGTCATAGCCCAAGAAGTTAGGAACTGCACCGTGATCGCGGATAAAAGTCTCTGCCACCTCATTCAACTTTTTAGTTGTCACACCAGGGGCGACCAGTTTACCGACTTCTGCCAACGCTTTACTCGTCAGCTCTCCGTTTATACGAAGCAATTCGATAGCTTCTTCTGTCTTTGGCGCTACCATCTTCCTTCTACCATCAAAATTACATTCCACTTCTACCGCTCAGACGTCCGGTCTTCATAAGACCATCGTAGTGACGCATAAGCAGGTAGCTTTCAATTTGCTGGAGAGTGTCAAGCACAACGCCTACAAGAATCAACAGCGAAGTACCGCCGTAGAAGCTTGCGAACTGGTTGGTAACACCAAGAATCATTGCACCTGCAGGCAGGATGGCAATAATTGCCAGGAAGATTGAACCAGGAAGAGTTACCCTTGACATAATATT
The DNA here is from genome assembly GCA_045224955.1 of Candidatus Cryptobacteroides sp. Taxonomy (GTDB): domain Bacteria; phylum Bacteroidota; class Bacteroidia; order Bacteroidales; family UBA932; genus Cryptobacteroides. The sequence continues at coordinate 4,740 of JBGVAW010000021.1, read as the reverse complement.
GTCAAGATAATCCTTGGTGGCCTTTCCGGGCTTAACTCCAGGAATGAAGCCGCTGTTCTTCTTCATATCCTCTGCCATCATTGTAGGATTTACAGTAACGGCTGTGTAGAAGTATGTGAAGATAACAACGAGCAATCCGAATATAAAGTTATACCAGAAACCCTGATAGTTGCCAAGGGTTGCAGCGAGGCCACGGGTAGCATCCCACTTGGAGAATACAAGAGGGAAAAGCATAAGGGCCTGAGCAAAGATGATAGGCATAACACCGGCAGAGTTGATCCTAAGAGGAATATACTGACGGGTGCCACCGTACATACGGTTGCCTACTACTCTTCTGGCATATTGTACGGGAACTTTTCTTACTGCCTGTACAAGCGCGATGGCTGCTACAAACACGAAGAAGAGACCTACAATTTCTACGATAATGGAAACAAATCCGCCGTTGGTGCTGGAGAGCTTAGTAGCAATCTCGGAGAACAGAGCGTAAGGGAGACGGGCAACGATACCAATCATAATGATGATGGATACACCGTTACCGATTCCACGGTCTGTAATTCTTTCACCAAGCCACATCACGAACATTGAACCAGCCATCAGGATGATGGTGCTGATGATGTTGAACTGTGTGACGGACCAGCCAAGCTGGCTGATAGCGAAGATGTTGTGAGCGTCAACCTGATTGTGAACCTGCATCATATAAGCAGGACCCTGAACTGCAAGAATCAGGACGGTAAGATAGCGGGTCACCTGATTAATCTTCCTACGGCCGCTCTCGCCCTCCATCTGCATCTTGCGGAAGTAGGGAACGAACATGCCCAGAAGCTGGACCACGATGGATGCCGAGATGTACGGCATCACACCCAATGCAAAGATTGAGGCGTTACCGAATGCGCCACCGGAGAACATATTCAATAGGTCGAGAAGACCATTCTTGGATGTAGCGTTCTGAAGTGTTGCAAGAGCGGCGCCATCGATACCGGGAAGTACGATAACGCAGCCGATACGATAAACAAGGAGAAGAAGGAAAGTATAAACTATCCTTTTCTTCAACTCCTCAATCTTGAAGATGTTCTGAATTGTTTCAATAAACTTCTTCATCTTTACTCTTCAACTATGATTGCCTTACCTCCGGCAGCCTCTATCTTCTGAATAGCAGACTTGGAGAAAGCATCGGCAGATACCTCAAGTTTTGCAGTAATCTCTCCGTTGCCAAGAATCTTGACAAGTTCCTTTACGGGAGCAAGACCTGCCTCAACCAATACGTCGAGATCAATCTTGTCAATCTTAGTCTCCTCATAAAGAGCCTGGAGAGCAGAAACGTTAATAGCTTTGTATTCTACCCTTGTAGGGTTCTTGAAACCAAACTTAGGGAGTCTTCTCTGGATAGGCATCTGACCACCTTCGAAGCCAATCTTGTGCTCGTATCCGGCGCGTGCCTGAGCACCCTTGGTACCACGTGTAGAGGTGCCGCCCTTTCCTGAACCCTGGCCACGGCCAAGTCTCTTGGAGTTGTGGGTTGATCCCTTAGCGGGTTTGAGATTGTTAATGTTCATAATCTTATCCTCCCTAATTAGATTTCTTCAACTTTCACCAGGTGGCGTACTTTTTCAAGCATACCGGTAGATACGGGAGTCTTCTCCACCTCTACAGTCTGGTGCATTCTGTGAATTCCGAGTGATGCCAAATTGGCTTTCTGCCTCTTTGTCTCACCGTTCTTGCTTATAACCTGTGTAATTCTGTACTTTGCCATAATATCTCCTCCTTATCCGTTAAACACTTTGGTCATAGGGACGCCGCGGAGACCGGCTACAGTATAAGCGTCTCTCATCTGAGTGAGAGCCTCTACGGTAGCTTTTACCAGGTTGTGAGGGTTGGAAGAACCCTTGCTCTTTGCAAGCACGTTCTGAATACCAACGGACTCAAACACTGCGCGCATAGCACCACCAGCCTTTACACCGGTACCGGGAGCTGCAGGTTTCATAAATACCTCAGCGCCGCCGAATTTAGCAACCTGCTCGTGAGGAATGGTCTTGCCGATAACGGGAACCTTAACGAGGTTCTTCTTTGCATCTTCAACACCCTTCTGAATAGCAGCGGTAACTTCATTGGCCTTACCGAGACCATAACCTACGACACCATTCTCGTCGCCAACAACAACGATGGCAGCGAAACGGAAGTGACGACCACCCTTGGTAACCTTGGTTACCCTATTGATGGCGACCAGACGATCTTTAAGCTCAAGATCTGAAGTCTTTACTCTATTTACATTTAAATTTGCCATAGTCCCGATTAGAATTTAAGGCCGCCTTCGCGGGCAGCGTCTGCCAAACTTTGAACTCTACCGTGATAAAGGTAACCGCCACGGTCGAATGATACCTCTGCGATACCCTTTGCCAGAGCGCGCTCTGCGATAGCTTTACCTACGATGGCTGCAGCCTCTTTGCCAGCCTTGCCCTTGCACTGTGCTGCAAGCTCCTTATCGTTGGAAGCTGCTGCTACAAGAGTAACGCCCTCAAGGTCGTTAACCACCTGAACATATATCTGCTTATTGCTTCTGAAGACTACGAGTCTAGGCCTTTCAGCAGTACCGTTTACATGCTTGCGGATACGGAAGTGTATCCTCTTTCTTCTTGCGATTTTACTAAGTGCCATAATTCTGTCCTCCTAATTATTTAGCAGATGCTGATTTGCCGGCCTTGCGACGGAGCTGCTCGCCGACGAACTTGATACCCTTGCCCTTATAAGGTTCAGGCTTGCGGAATGAACGGATCTTGGCTGCCACCTGTCCAAGGAGCTGCTTGTCGTGGCTGCGGAGGATGAGAACAGGGTTCTCTCCCTTCTTAACCTGTGCGGCTTCTGCCTTAATCTCTGCGGGAAGAAGAAGCTGGATATCGTGAGAGTAACCAAGTGAGAAGGTCAGGAGCTGGCCCTGAACATCTACACGGTAACCTACACCTACAAACTCCTGCTTAATCTCAAAGCCGGTGGAAACGCCAACTACCATATTATTTACGAGTGCGCGATAGAGACCGTGCATCGAACGATGGCGAGGCTGATCTGTGGGACGGGTGAATTTAATCTGATTGTCCTCGATGGTGACGGTGATATCCGGATCTACCTTCTGGCAGAGCTCACCAAGGGGGCCTTTAACCTTAACAACGTTTCCGGCGAGCAGTTCAACGCTCACTTTCTGCGGAAGGCTTACAGGCAATTTTCCTATTCTTGACATTGTCTTTCTGTTTTAATTAATAGACATAGCATATTACTTCACCGCCAACGTTAAGCTCGCGAGCCTCTTTGTCAGTGATGACGCCCTTAGAAGTGGTGAGGATAGCGATACCCAGGCCATTGAGAACGCGGGGAAGGCTGTCAACATCTACATACTGCCTAAGACCGGGCTTTGAAATACGGTCGATACCCTTGATGGCAGCAACCTTGGTCTGAGGATGATACTTAAGAGCGATTTTGATTGTGTCAAAAGGCTGTCCTTCAACTACCTTGTAGCTAAGGATGTAACCTTTCTCCAGAAGAATCCCGGTGATAGCGACCTTCAGTTTGGAAGAAGGAATCTCTACAACCTTCTTACCTGCGCGGTAAGCGTTACGGATTCTAGTCAGATAATCTGCAATTGGATCAGTCATTTTTTTGTCTTTTTGTGGACCGGCGATTTAGTCGCCCGATATCCGATTGTTAATAAATAATATATTACCAGCTGGCTTTCTTCACTCCCGGGATGAGACCGTTGGCGGCCATCTCGCGGAACTGAATACGGCTCAGACCGAATGCACGCATATAGCCCTTCGGACGTCCTGTGAGGGAGCAACGGTTGTGAAGACGCACGTAAGAAGAGTTCTTAGGGAGCTTGTCAAGAGCGGCCCAGTCGCCGGCCTCTTTAAGAGCCTTTCTCTTCTCTGCGAACTTAGCAACTAATTTAGCGCGTTTAACCTCGCGGGCTTTCATTGATTCTTTTGCCATTTCTTTCCTTTTTAGTTGTTATGTTTCTTGAAAGGCAGACCGAATGCTTTAAGAAGGGCGTGAGCCTCTTCGTCGGTCTTGGCTGTAGTTACAAAAGTAATCTCCATTCCGTGGATCCTAGGGTTCTTATCCATATCGATCTCAGGGAAAATGATCTGCTCTTTTAGACCAAGGGTGTAGTTGCCACGGCCGTCAAGTTTCTCAGCTATACCGTTGAAGTCACGGATACGAGGGAGAGAAACGCGGATGAGCTTCTCAAGGAACTCATACATCTTAACGCCACGGAGGGTAACCTTGGTACCGATAGGCATTCCTTTACGGAGTTTGAAGTTGGATACGTCCTTCTTTGAAGAAGTGATCACAGCCTTCTGGCCTACGATGAGAGCCAACTCTTCAGCTGCCTCTTCTACGAGCTTCTTGTCCTGGGTTGCATCGCCCACACCCTCGTTGATAGTAATCTTAACGAGCTTGGGAACCTGCATTACAGTAGTGTAGGAGAACTGCTTTTCCAAAGCAGGTACAATCTCCTCTTTATATACCTTCTTGAGAGTAGGAACATATCCTGCAGGCAGAGCCTGTACCTCTACGGGTTCGTTTTTCTTCTTTGCCATAATTACTTGATCTCCTCTCCTGATTTTTTAGCGTAGCGAATCTTCTTTCCGTCAACAACCTTGTGGCCTACTCTTGTGGCTACATTCTGAACGGGATCGATAAGCTGTACGTTAGAAATGTGAATGGAAGCCTCCTGCTTGATGATACCTCCCT